>JALONM010000050.1 GCA_025454925.1 Cytophagaceae bacterium | reverse complement strand
GAGAAAGAACTAGCACAACAGGAGAAAGAGAAAGAACGACAAGAAAAGGAGCAAATACTTCGAAGTTTCATTTCGTATCTTTTTTCTTCAGGGGTTCCGGTAGGGGATATTGCCACTCAACTCAATATTCCGGAATCTAAAATACTACGATGGCTGGAATAAACTAGTCTTAATAGCTGAAAAAAATCCCATTCCGAGAATTAAGCATAGAACAGATGCAACGCGAAAACCTGATCAAGGAAGAATGGGAAGCATTGAAGCGTGATAAAGAAACTGCTGAGTTGGAATTGAAGAAAGAACGACAAGAAAAAGAGAAAGTTCAACAGATCCTCATTTCTCATCTTCTTACTTCAGGTGTTTCAATAACAGATATTGCCGCCCAACTCCATATTCCGGAATCAGAAATTGCCCGCCTGATGCAATAGCTAAAAAAACTATTTTCCTATTCATTAGTTTGCGCTACCAGCAGAGCTTTCCCACTGATCTGATAATGCCCGGTTCTGTCTTCTTTATCAAAAACTTTGGAAGGGGGAATAATTATTAATTCCATTTAATTACTTGTTTACCTTTTGAATGCAAATTACTCAGCTTCGTTTTTTCCGAAGGAATCGATATCGGGTAGTTGCGAAGGTAGTTTGCTGAATTTTTGATACAGCAAATAGGCGGCTGTTCCGCCTAATGAGTAGCCAAGCAGGGAAAGGATAATTTCTGCTCCAATATTTTCAAAATCCAGATAGAAAAAACCCAGGCCCACCAAAATTCCTACAAAGATAGGAACGCCGAAGCCAAAAAGCAGATAAATACCTGCGCCATAAAATCCCCATTTGTTTTTGGGATATCCCAAAGATTTTGCCAGATCAGAAAATTTAATCCAGATGTAAATAGTGACAAATACGAGTAAGAGCATATTTTTATTTTTTTTAGAGTACGCAAACTTAACAGACAAAGTTGTTATTGTAATTTTTTTAACCCATTATTTCAGGAATCAGAAGCCTGAGAGGGCGCGATGAACAGTTCATTGACATTGATCATGAAGGTCTGTTTTACGGCTCGGGTAACAGCGGTATACATCCAACGGCAAAAATCTTGCTTATCGTACTCGGGAGGCAACCAACCGTGGTCTACAAACACAACATCCCACTGTCCGCCCTGTGCTTTGTGACAAGTAAGAGCGTAGGCAAATTTTACCTGAAGCGCGGAATAAAATGCGTTGTTTTGTATGGCTTGGGCACGTTCGCGTTTATTGGAAATATCCTGGTAGTCTTGCATTACTTGTTCGTACAGGGACCGCGTTTGTTCTGAACTCAATTGAGCCTGATCGTTGTATAGGAGGTCGAGAAATACCGGGGCCTGAAAGGCAGGCTGGTCGGGGTTATCGGGTAACGTTAATTCGAGCCAGGCAAAGCGGAACCCGTAGCGGTCTTCGAATTTAACGATGCGTTTTACTTCAGCAAAATCACCGTTGGCCAAAAATCCGGCGGCACTGTCGGAGTTCAGCACTTGATAGTTATTTTTAACAATGAGCAATAAATCGCCGGCATTGATTTCGTTTTCCTGAAAATGGATGCGGTGACGAATGTATTTGTTGTACGCGGTGGCAAGCTTGTTGGTGCGGGTAATGATGACGGTATTGTTTTGGCCGAAGGTATCGTAGGCATAGCGGATGCCGTCTTCGAGCCGGTCGGTGCCCATGAGATAAAAATCTTTATAGCCACGGCTCAGTTGCGGAGTAAAGGTTTTTTGTTCGAGTTTATCGCGCAGGCTGGTAGCATTGGCCAAGATCCCGGATTTCTGATGTTGACGTACCACTTCTTTTAATTCGCATTCAAATACTTCGGCCATGTAGCGCTCTTTGAGATGCTGCGAACTAAGGGCTGGACTGCTGCTGAATCCAACGGGTGGAAGCTGGGCGTTATCGCCAGTAAGGATTAATCGATTGAGCGGTTTGGTGTATACGAAATCGAATAAATCTCCGAGTAAGCTGTGTCCGCCGTCGGTTTCTTCGCCGATCATGGAAGCTTCATCGACGATGAACATGGTTTTGCTGAGCTGATTATTTTTTCGTGCGAAAAAGAGCGAACCGTTTTCGTTTTTTTTAAGGTTATAAATCTGACGATGGATCGTAGACGCAGGCAGTCCTGCGTAATTACTCATTACTTTGGCGGCTCTTCCAGTGGGTGCGAGCAGCACCACATGAAAGCCCAGTTGCTTGCAAACGCTAACCAAGGTGCTGAGCAAAGTAGTTTTACCCGTACCCGCGTATCCACGGAGCAGGAAGAGTGGCCGGGAGGCTCTGCGTTCGGTGAGGAATGCTTCGGCTATGGTAAATGCCGCCAACTGATCTGCCGTAGGGCTGAAGGGAAATCGCTGGACCATTAATTGGGAAGGGGATGCGGACATAATACGTTAGCTCGAATTGTTGACACAGGTGGCCTGAAGGAAGATTTTTTTCATCCTGGGGACGGAGTCCTCCGGAGACTTCATGCCTCCCTTTTACAACAGAATTTCTTAGCGATTTTCTGAATCAGGTTGAACAAATATACGTAAATTGAAATCAAGGCGGGACCTTAAGTATCCACAACGGTGCACAGGTGGTAAGGATAAATGTATGAATTCAAAAGAAGAAGAAGTTGTAAAACAATATGGGAACCGCCTGCGGGTGCGTGTGTGTGGAATTTTAGAACATAACCGACAGTGGTTGCTGATTAATCATGCGCATCTGGGTCATGAAGAATATTGGATGCCTCCGGGAGGCGGCATGGAATATGGAGAGGAGGCGGCTCTTTCGCTGCAACGTGAATTTTTAGAAGAAGCAGGCATTGCCGTGGAGATTACTAACTTTATTTGTGTACACGAATTTTTAGAACCACCCTTGCATGGCATTGAACTGTTTTTTAAGGTAAAACAAACCGGCGGCACGGTAGCGTTGGGAAGCGATCCGGAGATGGCGGCACATCAGCAGATATTGAAAGAGATACGGTGGTGCAGCCATGAAGAACTTCGACAAAAAAATCCAACATTTCTGCATCCGGTGCTGCGCGCCATGTTGAATGCTACGGACGAAAACGCGATCCAGGGTTATGCCATGAATGGGAGGTGGTAAGTGTGTTTTGAACTAAACGTTACCAACACCTTGGAATTACGCAAAAAAAGGAATCTTCTGTAAAAAAAACGGAAAAGACACTACAGATCGGTATTTCTACTGATATTTAGTGCGTATAGAAAGAGTGGATAAACGGCAGATTGCCTTTAAAGTCGTAATTGATTTTATTTTACGATGAATTAATAGTGCATCCACATTTTTTTTAGTAATATAAGCTTGTAAACCTTCAATACTACTATGCCATTACCTGCCTTTACGGGAACTTTAGGAAAAAAAGCTGCTGCACATTTGCTTCGGCGTGCTACCTTCGGTCCTACCCGGGCCGATATTGATACGTTTGCCGGATATACTCCTGCAACCGCATTGAATGCTTTGTTTCAAAATACCCCTTTGCCTTCCGAACCAGTATTGCCGGGAGGAGGCACCTGGCTCTCCAGTACACCGGTGAATATGGATGGAGAGAGTGATTACCAGCAATACATCCGGCGCTGGTGGTTGGGACTGATGCTGGGTACCAATGTAGCACCCGCAGATCAGCTTGCGTTTTCCACCCGTGAGAAAATTACGTTTTTTCTGCATTCACATTTTACTACGGTTCAGGAAACCGTAAACAACAGCCGGGCCCTGTATTACCAAAACCGTTTGCTGCGGATGTTTGCCTTCGATGGATCGGCAGCCGCCAACATCAACATAAAAACGCTGGCCAAAAAAATCAGCATCGATAATGCCATGCTGATTTTACTCGATGGACGCTTGAATATAAAAGGTAGTCCGAATGAGAACTATGCCCGTGAATTGCTGGAGCTGTATACCATTGGCAAAGGCCTTTCAGGACAGATTCCTGTGACAAACACTCCAGGAGATTATCTATATTTTACAGAGACGGATGTACAAGAAGCTGCCAAAGTACTATCGGGCTACGATGTAGACGAAACGTTTACTACCATCGATCTCGATACCAATTTGCCCCGAGGAAAAGTTAAAATGAATGCCTCGGTGGCCAACCAGCATAACAATTCAACCAAAACGTTCAGCAACCGCCTGGGTAACTTGCAGGTAATTCCCAATACGACCCTGATGCTCGGGACGGAAGCTACAGAGGCCAGCATGCTGGACGAGTTGGATCAGCTTATCGAAATCATTTTTAATTTATCGGAAACCCGACTAAATATCTGCCGGAAAATTTACCGTTTCTATGTGTACCACGACATTACCCCGGATATAGAAACGAATATCATTTCGCAAATGGTTACTACACTGGTGGCGAACAATTATAAAATAGAGCCTGTAATTCGAGAACTACTGGCGAGTCAGCATTTTTACGACTCACTGGATGCCAGTGTCGACAACGATCAGTTTGGTGCCTTGATTAAATCGCCCCTGGATTTGGTATGTGGAACCTTGCGATTCTTTGAATACTCACTCCCTGACTATTTGACTCAATCTACTTCGTTTTATACCAAAACAGAAACGTTGATAGATACCCTGGATGCACAAGGCATGGATTTCATGAATCCCTTTGATGTGGCAGGATATGAAGCCTACCATCAATTTCCACTCTTTAACAGGATGTGGATCAATACCAATGCGCTTACCCAGCGTTACAAGTTTATTTTCGATACCATGACGGTGGAGAACACGATGCCCGAGGCAGTCACCGTAGATTTGCTGGCCTACATGAAATCTAGGTTTGCAGCGAATGCCACCGACCCGGATGCCTTTGTGCGAGAGGTGATTTCATATTTATTTCCGATGTACAATGAAAACTCGGAAATCACGCCGGCAAGACTTGAATGGTTTAAAAATCAATTGTTGAAATTAGGACAAGTGCTGAATCAGCCCCAGCCTACATTTTGGGTATTTAGCTGGAACAATGCAGCCAACATTCCTGCCAGTGGCGAAGACGCCCGAGGCATGCTGCAAGACATGATGAATGCCATGTTGCAGTCACCCGAATATCAATTATTCTAAAGAGCTTCTGAAAACATAGTTATGAATCGTAAAGAGTTTTTGAAGAAGATGTCGCTGATGGGTACAGTACCCTTCGTGCTGAACAGCATTCCTTTTAAATTAATGGCTGGCAACGAAGCGCTGATGCGCATGGCCGCCAATTGTGAAGGCGACCGCGTATTGGTGTTTATTCAGTTGCACGGAGGCAACGATGGATTAAATACCCTTATTCCGGTAAGTAATTACGACCTGTACCAAAATGTACGACCCAATATTGCCATTCCCAGCACAGGCTTCCGGCGTTTTATTAACCTCGACAGCACCTTGGGCAGTGATGCATTGATTGGCTTACACCCGGATATGACGGGCATGAAAAACCTGTACGACAATGGCAAGCTGGCCATCGTGCAAGGTGTGGGTTATGAAAATCACAACCAATCGCACTTCCGGGGCAGAGATATTCTCTTTATGGGTGGCGGCTCTAACGATTACCTTTCGAGTGGATGGATAGGCAGGTACTTAAAAGACAATGTCGCTCCTGAGATTTATCCGGATGATTTTCCCAATCCTGCCATGCAAGATCCTTTGGCTTTGGAATTTGGAAATGAAATTTCATTGATATTTCACCAAGGAGAAAACATACCTACGTCTATTTCCATTTACAACCCACAGCAGTTTTTTGATTTGGTAAATACCTTGCCCGGCTTTGAAGATGTGCAAGGAACGGACCCCAGGGGCATACCTCCGGCAGCGCTCAACAATTCTCCGTACGGAAAAGAAATGAACTGGATCTTGGGGCTGGAGCAAAAAACCGATGAATACGACGACCGACTCAAGCAGATGTACGATGCAGGGAAAGCCATGGATCCGGGAATTGTATATCCCAGCACCTACCCATTGAATGCGCCCATTCGTTCGCGCAACAATCCCCTGTCGGAGCAATTGAAAATTATTGCCAATCTTATTCATGGAGGTTCTAAAACCAAAGTGTACCTGGTGCGTCTGGGAGGCTTTGACACGCATGCCCAGCAAGTGGAAGCCAGTGATTTTACGATGGGAAGCCACGCCGCATTGCTCTATCACCTATCATCGGCGATGAATGCCTTTCAGGAAGATTTAAAAGCTCGAAATATTGAAAACAAAGTATTATCGGTAACCTCTTCTGAATTTGGCCGCAGAATTCATTCTAACGGAAGCCGTGGAACGGACCATGGTATTGGGGGCCCGATGTTCTTATTTGGAAAAGGAGTAAATCCGGGGGTTATTGGAAATGCCCCAGACATGAATTTGGAAAATGTAACCATACAATACGACTACCGTCAGGTGTATGCTACTATAATGAAAGAATGGATGTGTGTAGATCCTAATCTGGTAGACTCCCAGAATGGCATTTTCTATGGCGATTATCCGGGAAGAGGCGTTACGCTGGATCTGATTGACAACAATGCGGTAGGTGTTCGCGATTTTATACAAAAACGCTTTCATTTAAATCCATGTTATCCGAATCCGGCGTTTCAGCAAACAACCTTCAGCTTTTACATCAATGCCGATGTAGATGTTCACTTGTATCTGAGCGATATTCAGGGCAAGCCCATTAAGTCCTTCATCAGCGGGCGCCGCCTGAATCCGGGAGAGCACAGCATCAACGTGGACCTGCGTGATATTCCGGCAGGCACGTATATTTATACCATTAAAGCGGGCTTACTGAACGATGCCAAACAATTGCAAATCATCAAAAATCCATAATCTATTTTTATTCACGATAAGCAGGGTGTTATTGAATATGAAGCATACATTTTTTTGGCTAAGTCTGTTCACTGTCCTACTGATGGTGCAGGAAGAGGCTTCAGCTCAGTTGAGAAAACCCAAAAAGTCGGGGAATTACCGCGATCCTTTTTTTGACACTCAGTGGTGGATAGGATTGAGACTTGGTACTAATTTTACCAAAGCTAAACCGGTGGAACGGTATTCTGCATACACTTCCACTCAAACCACCGATACCGACGCGTTCGACAAGGACTATCAAGGATTTGGCAAAGGCGGAGTGCTGGGAGGTTTGGAAATGACCTTTTACTTTAAAGGCATTTGCCTGAGTTTTCAACCGGATTATCGCCGTCAGGAATTCACCTATAAAAATTATTATGCCTGGGGAGATCCGGCCAATCCAACGAACGCTTACGAAATTTCTTCTACGACGCAAAACCGTTTGGATTACATACATCTTCCTTTGCTCGTCCGATACGAACCATTGAAAGGACGCCTTCGCCCTTATATTCAGGCAGGAGGCTACTATGCCAATCTGATGGCAGCCTACAAAGCCTATACGGCAAGTACTACCGATCATTCATCAGGTACCGCGAGCACCTACATCAGTGAAGAAATTATTTCCGGTAGTCGTGATTTGTACATACGCAGCAACTGGGGCTGGATTGCAGGAGGTGGAGTAAGTTATCCGGTAGGAAATTTCCGCCTGGCTGCCGATGTTACCTATCGACGCAATACCAACAACATTACCAACGTAGCCAATCGTTATGAGAACGAACGCTACACAGGTGCAGGCGACATAGCCGACGATATAAAATTGCGAAACATCACCGTTTCTTTCGCGCTGCTGGTGCCACTTCGATATATTTCTAAAAATGATTTTAATGCACGCTAAGCGTGCATGCTTTTGAAACGTTAGGTCTTTGATGTTCATGAAAACACATACAAATTTTCTTGCAAAGGTATTGAGTTCGCTGCTGCTGGCTGCGTTACTAAGTGCCTGTGACAATAAAAAAAATAAAGAAGTAAAACCGGAAGCTGAATTTTTTAGGATTTACGAAAACCAGAAATACCTGGAAGCATTTTATCCTACGGACATCAAAAAGATTTCGGATGGATACCTCATTCAGGGGAAAAGAAAAATAAGCTCCTCTTCTTTCTATGGAGCCTATCTGCTGAAGGTTGACCAAGAAGGGAAATTCGTTTCCGAAACGGTGGTAGGTGAACAATACGTAAATCCATTGCCAGGTTTATTTCAGGTCAATGGGGTCTACTATTTTGTTTGCATGGATCCCGTTTCTTTGGAAACTAAAATTATGTCGGTCAGCGAATCCGGCGAGGTGCGGGAAACGGGTAGTATTGCTGGTATTCTGCTGCCTGTGGCCGCCTCTTTATCCTCCAATCAATTGCTGTTGCTTTCCTATGATAAAGAGGAATTACAAATGGAAGTAAGTCTTTCGGATATAAATGGCAATTTGAGTGGATTTGAAGAATTTGATATTGGATTTGGAGATATCGACATTGAAGAAATCGTCCTCGACCACCTTACCGGCACGGGAGCCAGTTTGCCTTTCCGCACAGGTACTATGGGAGGTGGACGCTTTTATTATAATGGATATAATTTATACAATTTCAACACCACCTTTTTCACCTTTGGGAGCGCCAATCGCAGCGCACTGCAAGGGTATCGCAACGAACGCTTTGTTTCTTCCCTGGAACCCATGGGAGGAAGTCGCTTCGCCACTGTGTGGACTGACAATGGTACGCACAAAGTGAATACCAATCTTTCTTTCAATTACAGCACCACAGGCAACTTTGCGGGGGTTAATACTATTCAGGGGAATTTATTGCTCGATCTGAGTCCTTCTTCCTTACCCTTGCTGAAACGCATGGCAGTGGCTGGCAGAAACCTGTTGGTATTGGGAGCCACATCGAGCACCGGTAAAATTGCATTGCACTTTTATGATGAAAGCAGTGGCGCTTTTGTAGCCAGTAAATACCTGGGGTATTCGCATGCCTACTCTTTTGGCAACCTGGAAGTCTCCGATGACGGAGGCTTGCTGGTGACGGGCTCGGTATTACTGGAAGGCCGCTTTCCAAGGGTATGTTTGTTTAAACTGAGCGAAGAGCAACTGAAAGAAGTATTGGATCCTTCCGAGGACTAAGGAAACCTCACCCAAAATAGTATCCATCGTAAAAGATTTAGGACCGATAAAATAATTTGTATTTTATTGGTCTCTTTTTTTGGAATAGTACCACCAAATATACTACATTTGTATACTAATTTTATAGACTTTATAATATCAATATACAATATGAGAGTAGTCGAAAGATTTAATATCCTTATAGAAATGGTTAAATCTTATTTATTTGTCAAATTCTCTACTAATTTAATAGACTTAATTTATTTAATGCGGAAATATCCATCCACTGCATTGGAAGGCAGGAGTACACCACTCATCCGTATAGGGTTCGGTGGGTTCTTCCTGATCCTAATTAGCAGTATTCCGGTATTAGCACAGACACCCAACGAGTCTATTCTGCGACTTTTGGCAGAGAAAAATATAATCACCCAAAAACAAGCAGATTCCATTCGGGAATCCTCAGCATCGCAATCCAAACCAACCAAAACATTTCGAATCGATTTAGATTTTAGACCACGTTCTGAAATCCGCAATGGATATGGGAAACTTCGCAACGATACAACAAGGGCGGCACTATTTACCAATCATCGCTCACGCGTGCTGATTACCTACCAGCAGCAAGGGCTCTTTACCTTTCATACCTCCATTCAAGACATTCGTGTTTGGGGCGATAAAGATCCCCGCTCCAATGCCGGAACCCTGCAATTATTCGAAGCCTGGGTAGAACCTCAATTGTTTAAAAATGTATCCTTGCGGGCGGGTAGACAAAAATTATCGTTTGACAATCAACGTTTGTTTGCTGAAAATGATTGGAGACCTAATTCCGGCGCGCATGATGCGTTTAATCTCCGCATCCAGACAACAAGTTTACAAAGCGAGCTGGCAGTCGCCTGGAATCAAAACGCCCAGGATGCCAACACAGCAGAGCGATTTTTCGATACCCAATACAATGGCATTGCTCCTTACAAAGGCTTGGTGGTGCATTATTTGAAATATAAAACCAAAAAGCATTGGACATTGACTAGCCTGCAGGCGAGCGATGCCTTCCAATCAACCAACAGTGCCGACGACAAAGAACAATTGTATGTACGTTTTACCAATGGTGGAAGACTGGAGTGGGAAAAGGAAAACTGGTACGCTACGCTCAGTGGCTATTATCAATGGGGCCATCTGGCTCAGGGAAAATCAATTCAAGCCTGGTATTGGCAACCGGAAATCCGTTGGAGTAACTCACAAACCACCCTACGCCTGGGTGCCGAGGTGATGAGCGGTAACAACGCACGTCGCACCGATGCCGATTACCTGGCCAACGATCATAACTTTGTGCCTCTCTACGGGGTAGCCCATAGGTTTAACGGTTCCATGGATTTTTTTACGCGCTTTCCTGCAGATTTAAATCAGGCTGGTTTAGTAAATCCTTATCTATTTTTTATTAAGAAATTAAACAGTAAAGTGGAAGCGCGTTCCGATTTCCATTTATTCTTTAGTGAAGGAGCTTACCGCATGAGCCGCAGCACGGAGGATTTTGAAGCTGGAACGATTATCCCCTCCTATCTAGGTTTTGAAAATGATTTTCTGCTTACCTGGAGGCCCAACGATTTTACCAAAATTGATGCAGGATTTTCGTATGCGCTGCCCACGGCTTCCATGAAAGAAATTTTATCAAAAGCCAAAGGCAATGGACATGCTGGATTGTTGCCCACCTGGTGGTACATCTCGCTGTCATTTAAACCCAATTTATTTCTTCACAAATCGTAAGTAAGCGTTTTGACATACCATAAAACTCTTACGTCAAAAAAAATTAGCAAGTAATCCTATGAAAAGAATTTATCTCAGCGACTCAGGTCCAAAAGTATCCAATGCCATTTACGGATTTTGGCGCTGGAGCTATGAAAGCGATCTCCAATTATCCACCATGGAAAAAATTGTAAACGTATGTCTGGAATTAGGAATTAATACGTTCGACCATGCCGATGCCTATGGCCACTATCAAACCGAGCGATTGTTCGGGGAGGTGATCAAGAACAAATCCATACAACGGGAAGATGTGATATTGTTTAGCAAATGTGGTTATGAAACGCACCATTCTCCGGATCCCGCTTTCAGAATCCCTCATTACAACATGTCGAGGGAACATATTCTAAAATCGGTAGATCAATCGCTTCGAAATTTCAATACCGATTATATCGATATTTTTCTATTGCATCAATTCGATCCCTTAGCGGATTTGGAGGAAACGGCTAGTGCCTTGCACACCTTAGTGGAGGCAAAAAAAATAAAACACATCGGAGTTGCCAACTTTTCGGTATTTCAACATCAGCTATTAAGCTCCTACCTGCGACTGCCCATAGTGACCAGTCATTTGGAGTTAAATCTATTAAATACCCAAGCGATTGATAATGGACAAATCGATTTTATTCGTCAAAAATACAGTAAGCCCCTGGCTTGGGCTCCATTGGAGGGTGGCAGAATACACCATGGAAGCGATGCTCAGGCATTGCGTGTTCGCAAAAAATTAGGTGAAATTTCCAGTAAATATGAAATCAATATTGAAACCTGCGCTGTAGCCTGGTTAACTAAAATGGGAGCATTACCGATTATCGGATCCTTGAATGAAGATCGAATACGGAACGCTGCCAAAGCGATTGAAGTAGACCTCGAGCGTCAGGACTGGTATGATTTGTATTTCACATCCAAAGGCATGTACTAGGCAAGAACGAAGCAGGCCTGATTAATGTGCTATCAGGCCTGTTTTAACCTACAATAAAAAGACTCTTGAATCTTTGAAGGTTTCGACTGGTTTTCGCTATTGAAGCATAGCGCACGATGGAGAAAGCTCACGGATCTAGGATCCATGGCTGTTTTTGCGTGAGGGATAGAGTGTAAAGCCTGGCGGCATGGTGGCGCTACAGGCGCCACCATGCCGCCAAGGGCTTGAAGCGATAGCCCGGCCCGCAGTGGCGCTGAAGGCGACACAAGGGACACGCCCAAAATAAAAGCAACCTAGTGGTTGGATATTTAAAGCATAACCAAATGCATTCACTGCATACAAGTTATGGTTTAATAAAAACAAGCATTTCAGAGAATAGAGCCAAAGAAATGCCTGCCGGTGTTTATGGATGAAGGGATGAACGAAGCGTTTTGCTTGTGAACAACAAGTTCAAAAACTCACGTACATAACGATTAAACAATACGGGTTGCTCCATCATAGGCACGTGCCCGCAATCGTCAATAAAACGCAAATACGATACAGGCAGTAAGCGTTTGAAATGCAAGGCAGCAGAAGGAGGAGTGACTTGATCGTGAATACCCCAAATGAGTAAGGTTGGAATTTTTAATCCCGGTAATGCATCGGCCAATTTAATCTGCTGTGCCGATCGAGCTAATTTTACAATACGTAATGATTTGGCAATCGATTGAGTGGTCGTGTATACTTCTTGAATTAAAGATTCTGAAATCACCTCCTTGCGATGAAAGATAAATGACACACGTTCCTTTACATAGCGATAATCATTTCGTTTGGGAAATGTTTGTCCCATTGCATTTTCATATAAACCGGCACTACCTGCCAATATGATTCCGGTTACTTTCTTTGGAAATTTTATGGAAAACATGAGTGCCAATTGACCTCCTAACGAATTGCCTATGAACAAGGCTGATTTTATCTTTTTAAACGCGAGAAATTGTTCCAGATAAAGCAGCATTCCATCCATTGTTGAAGGATAGTTGGAACTTTCATAGATGGGTAGTTGAGGGGCTAGCAGGTGATATCGGTCTGAAAATTCATCCAATACAGATTGCCAGTTGCTAAGGCCTCCAAATAAACCATGCAGCAATACTATGGTTGGGCCTGAGCCTGCTTCCTGGTACAAAAAATTCGTTTCGTTTGTTTTGGAGAATACACTGTTTGTTGCTGTTGTTACCATAACGTTCATAAAAATTTAAACCGTACGTTGATTTTGAATTACTGCTTTTGTGGTTTTCATGGGTTGGCCTCGCTGAGCCAGGACGGGTCTTTTTAAACCCTACTTTTTCAATAGAAATTCTTCTATTGAAAAACGACTACTAAAATCAAGGGCTTTAGAAGGAATCAAATAGAAGAAATTCTTTTCTAAGACCATGATTTTCTAAGTCGGGATTACCGGGTCCTGGATCTACGATTCATGAGCTTTCTCAATAGTGCGCTTCGGTTCTATGGAGAAAAGCCGGTTAAACGGCCAGCCATTCCAATATTTATAGCGCGTATAAAGCAGCCATACCGACAAAAGAATATATTCCATACTATTCATATAGACAAAGTATTTAAAAAGTTTTGACAAGCTCAAGCGAAAACTTATAATTTATGATTTACTACCACAATATTTTAGCTTATAAAATGATAAAATTTAATTATTCAAATTTTATTGGTGGTAACATTTCCAAATAAGAAGCAATGTAGGATATATTTGTCTATCAATTCTGTAGAGATAATTAAATAGATACTATAGAAGAGAATGAATTCGGTTAAAAGACTGAATGACAAACCTAAATCGTGGTAGGATATTCTATATAAGTTCTACCGGTTTACTATAGAAATAATGTAATCAATTAAAATTCAACACTGTCAATGAAGAAAGTACTTTTACTCGGATTATTTTTAAGTTGGAATACCATTTTAGTAGGCCAATTTAAAGGTGTAGTAAGCAACCAGGATGGGAAAAAGATTCAAGGGGCCTTAGTGAAACTTCAAGGTACCAATGAAACCAGTATCACCGATTCTACAGGAGCTTTTGAATTTAAATCAGAATCGTCTCCCCCTTTTAAGATAAGCATCCACCTGGAGGATTTTCAAACGCAGGAATACACGGTGGAAAAAACCGATGGCCCTGCTCAACTTACCTTTGTTCAGAAATATGTAGTTCAGAATGAATTTGTAGTGACCTCCCGAAGAAGGGCCGAAGGCGCCCAGGAAATCCCTATTCCTGTTACGGTGGTGGGAGGCAACCAGATCGACAATGCCGGTGCATTCAATGTAAACCGTGTAAAAGAACTGGTGCCGAGTGTACAATTGTATTCTTCTAACCCCCGCAATACCTCATTGAGTATACGTGGCTTAGGTTCTACTTTCGGTCTTACCAACGATGGACTCGACCCGGGTGTTGGTTTTTACCTGGATGGCGTTTATTACGCAAGACCCGCTGCCACCACCCTTGATTTCCTGGATCTGGAACAAATAGAAGTACTGCGTGGACCTCAGGGAACTTTATTCGGAAAAAATACAACGGCAGGAGCTTTAAACCTCACCTCACGTAAAGCAGGATTTGTTCCTGACGCTACATTCGAAGTAAGTGGTGGAAATTTCGGATTTGTGCAAGCCAAAGCCTCGGTGACAGGGCCCATCAGCAAAACATTGGCTGCCCGCATCTCGTTTTCCGGCACCCAGCGGGATGGCGTAATTAAAAACGTACGCACAGGAAAATTCATTAACGATATTAATAACCAAGGGCTGAGATTGCAGATTCGCTACATGCCTTCGGAAAAAATAGACATCACGTTAGCAGGTGATATCTCGCAACAACGACCAGATGGCTTTGCCCAGGTTGCTGCAGGAGTGGCACAAACGCAACGTGCAGCCTATCGTCAGTTTAATGCCATCATTACAGATTTAAATTATAAACTCCCTTCCGAAGATCCTTTCGATCGTCAAGTTGACCACGACACTCCTTGGAGATCGAATAACGATCTGGGCGGAAGCTCACTTAACATGGATTTTAAAATTGGCAAAGGAACCTTAACATCTACCACGGCATGGAGGTACTGGAACTGGGGACCTTCCAACGATCGCGATTTTACAGGCCTGCAGGCATTGTCTCTTTCTCAGGCTCCTTCCAAACACCAACAATGGTCACAGGAAATCCGATACGCAGGAAACATTGCGAAAAAAATATCCGGAGTTCTGGGAGTATTTGCCATCGACCAATCGTTAAAAACAGATCCTTATCATACCGAAGAATCGGGTAAAGATCAATGGCGTTTTTCTCAAAGCAGCACCAGCAACTTGTGGGCTACTCCTGGCTTGTTTGATGGATATGGCATCCGCACGTATTCAGATCTATTTACCCGCAGCGCTGCCATATTCGGTCAGATCGATTGGGAAATCCTTAAAGGCTTACATGTACTTCCCGGACTTCGCTACAACTACGACGAGAAAAAAATTAACTACAGAAGAGAAGCTTACGGTGGACTTCAAACAACCGACCCTGCCTTGCTGGCCTTAAAAAGACAGGTATATTCCGATCAGCAATTTGATGCACGCGTAGACGACACGAATCTTTCAGGAAATATTACCCTCTCCTATAAAGCTTCTGAAAAGGTAAATACGTTTATTACTTATTCCACCAACTTCAAACCTATTGGTGTAAACCTTGGTGGTTTGCCAACCATCAATGGACAACCAGCTACAGACCTTGCGACCATTAAACCGGAATCGGTGCAGCATGCGGAATGGGGAATCAAAACCAAGCCATTTAAATCTGCCATTGTAAATCTTGTGCTGTACAATACCGAAATTGAAAACTATCAAACCAATGTGCAAGCTGCAGAGCTGGGTGTAAACAGAGGCTATTTGGCTAACGCCGAAAAAGTGCGCGTACGAGGTGTGGAACTGGATGCCAATGCCAATATTTTGAAATCGCTTTCGGTGTATGGCGGTCTTGCCTTGACGGAAGCCCAATACATTCGCTTTGCGAATGCTCCACTGCCGTTGGAAGAAACAGGGGCACCGGTTTCCTTCAAAGATATCTCTGGAGGGCGATTGCCAGGTGTTTCCAAATGGGCAGGTTCGGTAGGTACGGAGTGGACCAAAAAATCAGAATTCCTTGGCAATAAAGGAAAATACTTCATTGCGCTGGAATCTTACTTCCGCTCGGAATTTTCATCCAGTCCTTCCCCTTCCAGTTATTTGAATATTCAAGGCTATTCGTTATGGAATGCTAGAGCTGGATTCCGCACCAGCAAAGGAATTTCAATATTCTTCTGGGGAAGAAACATATTGAATCAGGACTATTTTGAACAATTGCTACCGGCCGCTGGCAACAACGGACTTTATGCCGCTGTGTTAGGCGATCCCAGAACCTACGGTTTTACACTCAGGTATTCGTTGTAGGTCATTTTCACATCCGGGACATCGCCCATCGATGTCCCGGATTTACGCTCCAGTGGCCGAAGGGATAGGCAGGTGTCTGCAAAACACATCATGGTGGTTCGAATCCACCCTGAGAGCTCAAGGGCTTGAAGCATGCAAGAACAATAGAAGCAATAATGGAACACAGAGATTCGGATTGGATCAAGTATAAAGATGAAAATCGAGCGATACTCGCGTTCATGGAATTCCGGTTAATATCGGGTATCACTTGCAAAAAGTGTATGTGTAAGGAACATTACTGGCTTCCTTCCAAACAACAATTCCAATGTAAAAATTGTAAATTTAGAACCACTTTGCGCAGCGGTTCGGCAGTGGAAGGAAGTAAACTACCGTTTCATTACTTTTTTATCGTCACGGCCTTGCTACTGCAATCCGGAGAGGATGTAAACATGATTAGGCTGCAACAAATAACGGGGCATAAATACCTCGATCCCTTGTGGTTTTTTGTAAGAAAAATCAAAAAAGCATACGAAGAGGATAGTGATCTTCAAAAAAATGTACATAGTATTTTATTAAAATATTTTAATAACTGATATGGCAACTTCACACGCTGCTTTTCCAACCTATAGCCTTAAAGAATTGGTGCTGTATTTTCTTAAGCTTGGTACCATAGGATTTGGTGGACCAGTAGCGCTGGTTGGGTACATGCACCGGGATTTAGTAGATGAAAAAAAATGGATTTCAGAATCTGAATATAAAGAGGGGCTTGCGCTTTCGCAGCTTGCCCCAGGGCCACTAGCCGCGCAGCTAGCCATTTACCTGGGATATGTGCATTATGGTATCTGGGGATCCACCCTCACAGGGCTGGCGTTTGTACTTCCCTCGTTTTTCATGGTTTTGGGAATTGGGTTTCTTTATGTTTCCTACGGCGGACTACCGTGGATGCAAGCCATTTTTTACGGAGTAGGCGCCGCTGTAATCGGAATTATTGCGGTGGGAAGTTATAAGTTGTCAAAGAAAAGCCTGAGTAACGATTATGTACTTTGGGGTATTTTTGCCCTGTTGGCAATTACTACCTTTTGGGCAAAAGAAGAAATTCTTTGGCTTATCATCCTTTCGGGCGGTATATATTGGTGGGTGCGAAATTCGCCAGCAATTTCCAGGCGGCTGTACACGGCCTTACCAATTCCTCTGTTCGTCTTACTTCAAGCACCTGTTCTATTATCAGAAAAGCGCTTGCAGCTTACTTGGTTTTTCATCAAAGCTGGTGCCTTTGTATTTGGAAGCGGCCTGGCCATCGTTCCCTTTTTATACGGAGGTATGGTCAATGAATATCAATGGCTAAGTGAAAAAGAATTTTTAGATGCGGTGGCGGTAGCTATGATTACTCCTGGCCCCATCGTAATTACCGTTGGGTTTATTGGATACCTGATAGATGGTATTCCAGGTGCCTGCCTGGCGGCCTTGGCAACGTTTTTACCTTGCTATGTATTCACCATCCTACCTGCACCATATTTCAAAAAATTCGGAAAACATCCTGGCATCAAAGCTTTTATTGATGGCGTAACAGCAGCAGCCGTAGGTGCCATCGTAGGCGCTGTAGGCGTTCTTGCTCAACGACAACTCTTGGATGTTACCTCTGTATTCATAGCACTGGGTAGCGCAGGGGTGCTGTTGTATTTTAAAAAAATCCAGGAGCCATACCTGATACTTCTGGCAGCACTCCTGGGTGTTCTTCTTTATTCGGTATAATACGCTTGTGGTTGGCGTTATTCATCCACTTTTATTGAAAGCTGGCTAGCTCTTGCAAGCTGATGCGATCTTCGTAGTAGGCCTTGCCAACAATGGCGCCAAACACCTTCAGTTCCTGTAATGCGTGCAAATCGTTTACCTGACTAACGCCACCGCTGGCGATCAATTCCAGGGCAGGAAAACGTTCCAGTATTTTTTTATACAACGCTACCGAGGGGCCTTGCAGCAAGCCATCTTTGCTTACATCGGTGCAAATACAATAGCGAATTCCAGCCCGGAGGTATTTTTCTATTAAATCAAAAACCGACAAGGTAGAGGTTTCCTGCCATCCGCTTACGGCCACCATTTCGTTTATACAGTCTGCACCCAAAATTATTTTTTCGGGACCATACCGTTCGATCCACGACAGCAGCAGCGCTTCGTTGCGCACAGCAATGCTCCCCCCGGTAATTTGCCGGGCTCCACAATCAAAGGCCAGCGCAATATCTTCGTCGCTTTGTATGCCTCCTCCAAAATCCACGTGCAGGGAAGTTTGCGTAGCAATGCGACGAAGAACTTCGTGGTTGATTATTTTTTTCTGTTTGGCACCGTCTAAATCCACCAGGTGCAATCTGCGAATGCCCGCGCCTTCAAAACGTTTGGCAACTTCCAGTGGATCCGAACTGTATTCTTTTTTCTGATTATAATCACCTTGCGTTAGACGCACGCACTTGCCTCCAATGAGGTCTATGGCTGGTATTATTTCCATGTTGCCTTTTCAATAAAATTTTTCAAAATCATACTTCCCACCTCTCCACTTTTTTCCGCGTGAAATTGTACCGCGTAAAAATTACGATGCTTCAGTGCCGAACTATACTGCAATTGATACTGAGTGCTGGCAATGCCGTACTGCTCGCTGTATTCACAATAAAAACTATGCACCAGATAAATATACGATTGCTCTGGAATGCCATCGAACAATTGCGATTTCAGATTATAGATAGAATTCCATCCGATTTGTGGTACTTTATCGCCGTCAGGAAAACGTTTTACTAACAAAGGAAAAATCCCCAGGCAATCGGCATTATTTTCTTCGGAATGTTTGCACATCAATTGCAAACCAAGACAAATGCCTAAAATTGGCTGCTGCAAATTGCGAAGCAGCTCATCCAACTTGCGCTCTTTGAGGTATTGCATGGCGGTACTGGCCTCTCCCACCCCGGGAAAAATGATTTTATCGCAAGCATTCAACTCTTCGGGTACGTCGGTTACCAAAGGTTCAATACCGAGTCTATTCAAGGCATATATTACCGATTGTGTATTACCGGCGTTGTATCGTACAATTCCTATTTTCATGCAAGTATGGCGTAGTGAAAAAACAAAACTGGTTTCTGCTAAAACTTGAGGTTGTGCCCCATTTTATCCCGTTTGGTCTTCAAGTATTGTTCGTTGTGAGGATTCGGAGGAATTTCGATGGGAATGTTATCAATGATCTCAATGCCATATCCTTCGAGTCCGGCACGCTTAACCGGGTTATTCGATATTAGTCGTATTTTGCGGATGTTCAAATCACGAAGAATTTGAGCCCCCACTCCATAATCCCGTTGATCCATTTTAAAGCCTAGTTCCAGATTGGCTTCCACGGTATCACGTCCTTGTTCCTGTAATTTATAGGCTCGAAGTTTATTGATCAATCCAATGCCGCGACCTTCCTGATTCATATATAGAATAACCCCGCGGCCTTCTTTCTCTACCAACTCCATGGCTTTGTGCAATTGGGGTCCGCAGTCGCATCGGCAACTTCCAAAGATATCACCGGTTACGCAACTGGAGTGTACTCTTACCATCACCGCATCCTGTTCGGTCCATTCACCTTTGATGAGAGCCAGGTGAATATCGCCCGTATCAATCTGCCGATATGCAATCATATCAAAGGTACCATCGGAAGTGGGCATTTTTACGCCTATTTCACGGCGTATCAAACTATCTTGCTGAAGTCGGTAAGCGATGAGGTCTTTTATAGAAACCATCTTGAGGCCGAATTTATCGGCAATGGTGCGCAATTCGGGCACCCGCGCCATTTCGCCGTTTTCGCTCATGATTTCTACAATCACGCCGGCCGGCTGAAATCCTGCCAGGCGGGCAAAGTCTATGGCCGCTTCGGTGTGTCCGGCGCGGCGCAATACCCCTTCGCGCTTGGCTTTCAATGGAAAAATATGCCCTGGTCTTCCCAGGTCTACCGGACGTGTTAACGGATCAATAAGGGCTTTTATAGTTTTAGCCCGATCAGAGGCAGAAATTCCTGTGGTGCAGCCATGGCCCAGCAAATCAACCGAAACAGTAAATGGCGTTTCGTGCGTGGCGGTATTTTTACCAACCATCAGCTCCAGGCCTAATTCCTCGCAACGCTCTTCCATAAGTGGCGCGCAAATCAGACCGCGGCCTTCCTTGGACATAAAATTAATTATCTCAGGGCTTACGCATTCTGCCGCACAAACAAAGTCTCCTTCATTTTCACGATCTTCATCATCCACCACGATGATTACTTTCCCCTTTTTAATTTCCTCTATGGCTTCTTCGATCTTATCCAGCATACTTTATTTCAGAAGATTCTGCAGCGCCTTGTCCAATAAAACATTGCAGGCCCTCCAATTATAATTTTCACGTACAAACAACCGCCCCAATCTTGCAATTTCTGCCGCTTCAGGAGCATGGTTCAACAGAAAGATAATCTGTTCGGCAAATTTAACGCTTTCGTTGCAGATGATAATCTCTTTTTTGTCTTTTGCTTTCAGGGCTTTATTCGCCAGGGAGGTAGTCACCGTAGGAAGACCGCTCGCCATGGCTTCCAGCAGTTTATTCTGCAAGCCACTGCCCGAAAACAAAGGAGCTACAAATACCCGCGAACGTTCCAGGTATTCTTTCATATCTTCTACATACCCTGTTATTTCAACATTTTCTGATTTTAATGCCAATACTTCCTGACTAGGATTGGTGCCGGCTATACATACTTGCACCTTCATTCCCTTTTTCTCAATCACCGGAACAATTTCCTGGACCAAAAATTTGGCGGCCTGTATATTGGGGTGATAAGCCATATTGCCGGTAAATATGATATCGTAGCGCTTTTCGATAGAAGGATATTTGGTGATAAAAAATTCATCACTCACTCCATTAGGAATCACTTGTATTGTCTCGCGCAATGATTCACTGAAACCTTCGGTATCGGATTTTGAAATCATGGAATAGCCATCGAAGGAGGCTGCAATTTTTTCTTCAAACTTGCGCAAACGGCTTGCTTCCTCTTTTACAAAAGGCTTTTCATACCATTTGGAATAATGAACCCGCTTTTTCATTCCTTCCGAAAAAGCATCCATGTAATCCAGAAAATATTTGGTAGGAAGACCAAACGGAATATTGTTATACAATCGCAATAACTGCACAAAGCAAATATCCATGTTGATGGTAGAGATGAGATAGGAGATCTTCTCTTTCATCGCCGGAGACTCAAAGTAATGCACCTGAAAGGGTGCCGAACTCACTACTCCTCTCAACAGATTCTTATACTTCAGCGATTTGGGATGAGGTATAATGTACAACTCTTTACAGAATCGCTTTACCTCATGCACCTCCTCTTCGGAAGGTTCGTATTCGGACAAACACACTACATATAAATCATGCAGTCTGCTGAGCTCCTTGATCTGATAATACGCTCTTAACTTGTCGCCTTTTTCGATGGGGAATGGGAAACGTGAAAGTGCGATTAAAATCTTCATGTACGTTGACTATTATTCGTTGGTCTTTACCGTTTTTTTCGTATCTATTCTCTGCTGGTAAAAGGCCAGCAGGTGTTGGGTAATCGTATTCCAATCGTATTTATTTCTGGCCACTTCAGCACCTTGCAGACCAATGTGAGCGGCCTCTTCCGGATGCTGCCAACCAAACCGGATTTTTTCCTTCATCTGTTCCGCATCGGAAGCGAGGAGTATTTCTTTTCCATCTTCAGCAGCAATTCCTTCTGCCCCGATCAGGGTGGAAACCACGGGAGTTTTGAGTGCCATGGCTTCTACGATTTTTATGCGCATTCCGCCACCCGAAAGTAAAGGCACCAGAAACAACTGGCAGGATGCCATGAATTCCTGGGCATTTTCAACTTCACCCAATACCTGCACCCCCGATTCTTGTCGCACCCACCAGGTAGCTGGCGTATGTTTTCCTGCAATATAGAAGACCTTATCCGGAAATGCGGCATGCAAGGCTGGCCAACAGTTTTTCACAAACCATTCCACCCCCTGCAAATTTGGCAACCATTCCAAACTTCCGATAAATCCCAGGGCTTTTGTGCGCGGCACATCCGGCATGACTGCGGGCACGGTAGCACCTGCAGGCACGTGCAACACAGGACCCGTAAAGCCTTGCACGTGATAGTATCGAGCGTCTTCGGGCGTTATCGCCAGAATGGCATCGAAATTATGCATGCTGCGATCTTCGTAAGCTTTAATCTTGGGGCTCAGGTTTTGCAAATACCAGCGCTTTAACACATGGGTTTCCGCATTGGCCAACCTCGACCAAATCTGATGTTCGATGTTATGCGAGCGCAACACCACCAAGGCATTGCTATGTGCACGGATGAGAGGAACATACATACCCATATAAGAACCTTCCACCTGCACCACATCGGGTTGTAAACGCTCCAATAGAGCTATCAATTCCGTTTCAAAATCAGGACTATAAAACCGTTTTACATTGTACGGAAATGCGCTGAACAAACTACCCAGCAATCCCCATGGGGTAATTCGCGTAGCATGCGGCACGGCGTTTACTGTACGTATGCCTTTTACTTGGGCCGGATCCTGAAAATGTTTATCCGTATTTAAACACAACAAATGCACCTCATGCCCAGCCTTGGTCATATGCTGTGCTAGGTAATAGGTGGCTATATTTCCTCCATCGTTTAACGGAAAGGGAACGCGGTTGTTAAGTTGTACTATCTTTAGCGATTTACTCAAAAAAACTCCACCCAATAAATACAAATTTAACTATAAATATTAACAATAAAATTTTTACATGAATTTAATGCAGGCATATTCTATCCATCAATAACCATGAGGCTTACAGCCTTGACGATCGGAGTATAAAACTACCGGCAACGATTTCAGTCCTCATTATTGTACTATTTTCAACCTCCTAAAATAATATCTACAGGCGAATGGTAATTCCTGGCTACCCAAGTATTTCAGGCAATATTCCTGTACTTTCGTTGTAAACGGATGCGTGCCAACACGCCCAGGCTTTTGTAATTATGAGACACTCCCTTTTAACCTTATTGGCAGGATTATGCTTTGTTCTGACCTCGTGTGAGCCACCACAATCCGATGCTGGCTCCAAACAATTTACGGGTCCGATTACCCTGAGCAAACACGCCCAATGCCGCATGGATTGTCGCCGCATTCGCGAAGAGGAAATCAGGGAAATACTGGCTACAGGAAAAGAAAACATCCGCAAATCCGATCCCCACGGAAAACCTTGCCCTACCAAAGCACTGGAAGGCTGGAGTTCTGACCAGCAACACATCCGCGTTATTGCCGCCCAATGCGATCAAATGATCAAGATTGTCACCGTCATTGATTTGGAAACCGACTGGGAATGTTCCTGTCGTTGAGTTCCTTTATTAATAGCTAAATAACTGTGATACAATAGTTAAGCAATAATGCAGAGGTGTAAAGTTTTCTCTTTCCTGCATCAAAAACTTTAATATCTTTGTGCTTCCCAATTGGTTGGGAAAACACATTTTTCATTCATTAATAGAGCATGAAGACAATCATTTTGCTTTCCGTGTTAGGTATAGTGGCTATGATGGCCGATATTTTCAAGTACAGAGCGGTGTTGTGGTACCTGGTATTGGCTGGTATAGGAGCAGCTGTTGGGTTGGAACTACTGGAATGGAATCAAAACATGCCTTACTACGGAATGTTGCTCATGGATAATTATGCCGTGGCATTTTCCTGTATTATCCTCGGATTGCTTTTCGTTTGGTTTTTAGTTTCCCGGGATTCTTACACAGGACAAGAATTCAACGATGCAGATCATTATGCCTTGATTTTGTTCTCCAGTGTGGGAGCACTATTGATGGTAAGTTTTGTAGACCTTTCGCTTATGTTTTTAGGAATTGAAATTCTTTCCATTCCGCTATACATCCTTGCGGGTTCAAGAAAAAAAGATTTGAGCTCCAATGAATCTTCGCTTAAGTATTTTCTTATGGGTTCGTTTACCACCGGTATTCTGTTATTCGGAATCACATTGGTATACGGTGCTACCGGAACCTTCCATATTGAGCGCATCGCTTCGGCCATAGGAAACAGTACTATGCCTGTATACTTTTACACGGGCATCGCATTGCTTGTGGTAGGTTTTGGATTTAAAGTTAGTGCCGTTCCTTTTCATTTCTGGACCCCGGATGTGTACCAGGGAGCTCCTACCTTTATTACAGCTTACATGTCTACCATCGTCAAAACGGCAGGTTTTGCAGGTTTCTACCGACTTTTCAGCACCAGTTTCTCCAACGCACGCATGCCTGAATTGATGGAAGGTACTACCTGGAGTATTTTGGTAATCGTTCTAATCGTTCTAACCATCGTGATAGGGAATCTCATTGCGGCGTATCAAACCAATGCAAAAAGAATGTTAGCCTATTCTGGGGTTGCCCAGGCCGGTTATATGTTGATGGCGGTTTTGGTTTCTCAGGTAGAGGACAATACCAAATCCTCCCTGATGTTGTACATGGCCTCGTATGGCCTGGCAACACTGGCCGCCTTTACAGTACTCTATTATGTTCAAAAAAGCAAAGGCAGTGACGAATTCGAAGCTTTTACTTCCTTAGGCAAGACCAACCCTTTACTCGCTGCCGTTCTCACAATATCCATGCTATCGTTGGCAGGTATTCCTCCAACAGCTGGTTTCTTCGCTAAATTCTACTTATTCACGTCTGTGTTAAAGGCGAATCCTTCTTTGCTCTGGCTGGTAGGCGTGGCTATCTTCGGTTCTTTGGTAAGTGTTTATTACTATTTCAAACTTATCATCAGCATGTACGGTTCCGACGAAAAATCAACGGCAGAAGTGCCAACCAACATGGCATACCAATTTATCCTGGTGGCCATCGTGTTGATTATTCTTTTCCTGGGCATACAGCCAGGACTTATCACCAACCTCGCCAACTTATAAGTTCACATGCTGGAATTCTATCAATACCTCCAGGATCCCAAGAAGTTAATTTCTGCCGGCGGACTGTTGGTGGTGCTTTTGGTAGTATTCGCAGAAAACGGTATTTTCTTTGGTTTTTTTCTCCCTGGTGACACCCTCCTGTTTACAGCAGGTTTGCTTTGCGCCGCCGGAACTTTCAAAGTCAGTATTTGGGTACTGACCAGTACCATCGTAATCTCTGCATTTTTAGGATCCTTGTTCGGTTATTATTTCGGAATCAAAACGAGCGATACCTTACACCTACGCGAAGACAGTATTTTCTTCAAAAAGAAATACCTGGCAGCTGCTGAAGCATTTTTTACCAAACACGGTGGCCTTGCATTGATTCTAGGCAGATTCCTTCCCATCATTCGTACCTTCGCTCCTATCTTTGCCGGCATCATTAAATTCAACCTGAAAGAATACCTCATCTACAACGCCATCGGCGCTATTGCCTGGGGGGTAGGAATGACCATGCTTGGATTTACTTTAGGGAGTATTTATCCTGACACAGAAAAACACCTCGATAAAATCATCATAGGCATTATCATCGTTACCTGGATCCCTGTCGTAGTAACCTACGTGAAAGATGTGCAGAGAAAAAAGAAAGAGGCGGCGGAAAAAGAAAAAGAACTCAGCAACAATTAAAATAAAAAATCCCTGTGTATAAAGGGTTCTTCAAATCGTTGAGGTCGATTTTTTACTGGATAATTACCGTAACTGAAATGCGCTCCTGCTCATTGATACGAATGAAATAAACACCCATCGGCACAAGTTTTCCTTGCTTATCAGTTCCATCCCAACCGGCGGGAGAATGAAACTCCTGTATCAATTGTCCGTTTTTAGAATAAATTTTAACCTCGGCAGTTTCCGATACAAAATATTCATCGTTAACACCATCAGCATCCGGTGTAATGACAGGATTGCAATTACCTCCTGTTTCCAAACACGTTTCAACCAGTAAATCCAATGGTCTGAGTAAAATTTTCTGATTACTGAAAACAGGATCGCCGGATGAAATTTCGCAAGCATAACGTCCTTCATTTCGTTCTTGAGCATACGGCAAGGTAAACGTTGGCTCCGCCCCCTGGTAAAGGACTGCTCCCGATTTTAACCAGGTAAATACCACGTTACTGAATCCGGAATCAATGCTGGTGCTAAAGGTATACGAATTCAACTCCGAAACCTTCACTTCCTGGTAGACACCAAGGGTGTCCTGTGGGAATAACTTAAAGTTACCCGGATACAATGGAAGCAAGGTCAAGGGTTTTAAATCAGAAAAGCTCAACTGATTTCCTATCACTACCACTTTATGCAAGGCCGTGTTAGAACTCAAATCAGGCAATTCCGACAATTGATTGTACTGCAATTCCAGCGTATCCAATACTGTATTTGAAGATAGGCTGGGTACTTGTGTTAACTGACAATAACTGGCGTACAAGCGGCGAAGCAGAGTGGCATTGGTTAAGGAAGGAAGTGCTGTAAGTGGATTGCTGGAAACACTGAGTTCGACGAGCAAAGCATTGGAACTCAAATCGGGCAATACCGACAATTGATTATTATTGGCATTCAGAATGCGTAAAGCAGTGTTGGAGGTAAGCGAAGGAATACTTTGTAATGCACAATTATACACATACAAATTCCTCAAACTGCTTAAGCCCGATAAAGAAGGTAAATTGGTAATGGGATTATTGCTGCAATCCAGGTCTTCGAGCAAGGTTTGAGTGCTCAAGGCAGGTAAACTGGTTAATGCGTTATTCTTGCATACCAATCCTCTCAGATTGGTAAGTGCTGAAAGATTTTCCAGGGAGCTAAGGCTATTGTCGTAAATATACAAATACCTCGCAGCAAGAAGCCCCGCGATCGGGTGGATACTCTCTTGTCGGTAGATCATCGGCAGCAATCTACAAGGGATCAGGAGGACGCGTCTTACCAAATGATGGATTCCATAGTAGCTCATCCGATAAAAATTTACAAGCGAAGTACGGACACGCAGCTGTCAAGCCAGTTACAGCGGTACCACCACCACCGTCATCCGGAAATGCTATCGCTCCATTACATGCCCAATCGGCACCTTCATCATTGAACGGCGGGGGCGCGAATCCCTTCGCTGCTGGCGGTGCGTTGGGGAATCGTCGTGCCGTTTCTGGGAGTCGCTATGTTAGCTACGATCCTATTCGGGGGA
>JALONM010000134.1 GCA_025454925.1 Cytophagaceae bacterium | reverse complement strand
TAGTGGACGAAAAAGCAAGGGCTTATCTCAAAACATACAAGGATCAACTGGGCGAAATTTTTCTCGAGAAATTTTTTCTTTATAAAGAGGCAAAAGAATACAAGCATTATCGGTTCCTGGATTGGAGCGATATGGTGTGGGGAAGAAACGGACCCAGCAAGTTGCCTTACAGCGAGCGTAAGGAACAATTGGATACCTTAGAGCAAATGTACAAAGAGAGCGCTGAGCGGTACGATGTAGCCAAAATCGAATTTCATGCCATGGTAAAAGCATACATGCTGAATGAAGATCTGGCTCATATCGATAAAGGTATATTGGGTGGCTTTGTCAGCTCTTTTGGAGAAGGCTTGGGCGAGGCTTTGGTGGGTGGTAATATTGAATCCAATCAGGATTTGATATCCTCCTTTGTGTCTTCCATGCAATCGGCCGGGATGAAAGTGTCCGAAGAACAGCTTTTGGCTGCGGAACCAACGTTCGTTCAAAAGTTAGGAGCCACGATCGGCGGCGCTATTCCGACCATGGTGGAAATTGCCATCATGACTGCCTTAACAGAAGGTGCTTATGCAGCGGTTGCTGTCACCAGGGCCGCCACAACGATACAGGCATTTTTACGACTACGCTTGGGAGCGCAAGCAGGGGCGCGTGTATTTTCCATTGTCAGATCTACCCTCATAGGGAATATCTCTTTCGCTCTATCCGGCGAGAGCGCTGCAGGTGGCGCCGCAGAAGGTGCTACACAAGGATTGTTGGATATTTACGTATTAAGTAAACTTGGGAACAAGTATAATAAATTGTTGATGTTCGCCATCAAGTCGCTGGCAGCGCCATCAAGTCGCTGGCAGGTAACGCCGCCGAAGTGACCCAGGAATATGCAGGAAATTTTGTAACCTCCATGTTAAAAAATGATAACATGGATGAAGTGTTTAAAGAAACCTTTGGTCGTAATGCAGAAGATATAACCGAACGGCTTCTGCTTACTTCCGTTACAGCCGCAGCATTCTCCAGCGTATTTAATATCTCCCAAATGAAAATACTGCAGCAACGAGTAGAGGAGAGCGTGCCAACAAGCAAGGAGAAAACGGAAACACAACAAATTCTATCAGACGCCATTGCCAATAAGGAGAAAAAAGAAAATGCAGATACAAAGGAAAAGAAACCGGCATCCAATGCTTCGTTAAACCTCAACAACAGCGCTTTCCCATCCTTAACTATTGTTGAGGTGAATGAAACGGAGGCGCTTTGGGCGGGTCGTTTGGGCAAGGATATGACGATAGAACTGAACGTAGCCAACGGAGGTTCCTCGCCTGATGGGTCATGTGTGGATTGAATTGATGGATAGAATCGATACGAGTATTATCGATAACCTCCTTCCCATCATTAAAAAATCAAAAGCCTACCTGGAACTTTCCCAGCATCCTATGTATAAGGATGCCGCTTCCAAGTCTGCGGATATGGAGCGCCACCTGGCCAAAGAAGTATTGGCGCAAGGCATACGCACTAATGGCGCCAATTTACCCGATCTGAAACCAGGAAGCTTTGAGGCATTCATTAAAAAACTTTGGGCAGCCGCTAAAGTAGCCTTGCAACGACTTGGAATTAAAGTACCAGATCAAGTAGAGCTAGGAAACCTAACCGTGCAGGAATTAGTAAACCTTGCACATGGCGAGCTCAACTCCGGCAGCACCATCAGCGATGCCACTTCCAACGAAATGCTGGATTTCCTTCAAGGAAAAACAGACACCCTCAATATCCAGAATTCCGTTTTAGCGGGCAAAGAAGCTAAGGGACAGTTAACGGTTGAGAATTATCATGGGGCGGAGAACAAGGTAATTATTAAAGATGTCAATCAATTACAAGGATCAACGCCTGAAAAAATAAGTGATACAATGTACGAATGGTATCTATTTGAAAAAAGTACTGGAGCAATTTTTGCTTCTTATGTCTACGCTACAGAGTTTATGGGACCAGATATGTATTTGTCTCCTCATCAGTCGTATACTCTTGATGGAGAAATGTTTAATTTAATATCAGACGGATTTTCTTGGACTGAAGAAAGTTTAAAATTAAATATTGAAATATATAGAAAACAATTTGGGAAGGACCCAGATAATTTAAATGGAAGTCTTGCAGAAAAAAATCTCGAATATTTTCAGATCGAATATCTTAAAATTAGATTTGAAAATCCTTCCATGAAAACTCAAGAAATCGCGGATTTAGCAATCAAGAAAATTTCATTTGGAAAGCATAGAATTAGTCTGGGTTATGGTAAATTGTCTGTTAAAATAAAAAGTTTTGATGACGTTTATATTGATGGTAAAAAATATGAAGATTTGCCAGTTCTGGTTTCGATAGAATCTCTTCCATTTAAAAAAGTGGATGATAAAAATTAATAGTATGCGTAAGAAATTTCTTTCACAGATTGAATCAGTTTTAGGAGAATCGATTCCAAATGAAATGGAGTCCTCTGTAACTAAACTAGCAGATATAGATGATAAGATTCTTAATAATTGTGAAAAACTTTCGGTACCTCTTGCTATCTCTTACTTAAGATTTTTAACTACGCCGGATAATTGGGATAATTTAGTTCAATTTCATAGTTACTTTATTCAAAATGGGGGAAATATACCTAGCTTAAATGATTATTTTGTATTAACTCTTTCCTCATCTCTTAACGAAATTTTGATTAATAGATTTAGCGATCTGTATGTCGATCATCCAAAATTTAGACACATAAAGAAGGTCAACTATTCTGATTGGCTGAAAGGTTATGATGTTGGTGGATTGGCTTATATATACAATGATTTAAAAGTATTATTTAATCCACCTAAATATTTTACATCCGTTAAATTTGACTCAAATAAATTTATCGAAATAGATTCTGAAACTCAAGAAATATATTTTACAAGATATATTGCTCAGCGCATTGCGAGATACCTTTTTGACTTAGGTTGTCTATCTGATTTGCATTTGAGAAAAATGGAATTGGAACAGATTGCTCCATTTGAGCAATGGACAAAACATGGGCTATTAGCTTATATTGGTTTGATTCAAGAAGAGAGAAGTGGATTGTGGAATAAGATAGAGGCTCCTGGATATTTAGGGCCAGATTCTTATTTTACTAGCATTACGAGCACTGATAAGTTAAGAGATAGACTATTTAGTAATACGATAACAATAGAATATAGTCAAATTCAAAGTTACCACCCAACGCGCTTTCAGCCAGAGCCAGGATATCTATCCTTGCCTGCATCTACCTTGTATGTATGGTTGTCAACGGACGTTATACGCGTTTTGTCGATAGAACGCGCCGATGTGTTGGTGCAAACGTCAAAAGGAACAGAGGTAAAACTATTGCAGTTGCCGGTTAAAATTACCTCGTATGCCTCTACCTTGG
>JALONM010000049.1 GCA_025454925.1 Cytophagaceae bacterium | reverse complement strand
ATATGAATCTGAAAGGTGAATTACGCCATTCTCAATAACTTTTAATTTAATAAAAACAACTTCACCGATTCTGAAGTTAGTGTTTTTTGGAAAAACATAAAATACATTTAAGTTAGAAATATTGTTTGGTATTGGATCGTAATACGGCAAAACTTTAAATTTTTTTGGTTGGGGTGTATTGACAATATCTGTTTTATTAACCTCCGTTTGATTATTTCCTATATTATTTTCTTTCCCATCCTCCTCTTTCTGTGGCCTTATAATAACTTCTGGCCTCATTTTCTGGCTTCTATAGAGTTTGTTATCTTCTTGTTCTTTCGTAATACCTTCCAGATGCTCTTCCTTAATTTTCTCCGTTTCTTCGGTATTACTATTGTTTTCTGCATCACCGATTGGCTCTTCTGTGCTAAGGCTGTCTTTGGGTACACCCGATTCGGTGGGAGATGTTTCGAGGTTTTTTGCAGGTTGGCTGAGTGAGTCTTGCTGAATCGTACTGTCAGGGCTTTGTGCAGGGGATTGTTCGGGCGTCTCGGTTGGGAATGGTTTCTCAGGCAAACTGTCTTTCAGTGTACCAATAATTTCTTCCAGATTTTTTTCAAGGGTATCTATTTCCTGCTCCAGCGCATCTAAGCTACCCAGCTCGGTTTCCTTAACTTCTTTTTCTTCATTTTCTTCACCATTTATACTTTGTTCGTTCTGCTTTTCAGAGGTGTTTTCCGATTCGGTTCCAGGTCCTTTTTTATCGCCTTCTATGGTTTCTTCGGTTCCCTCCGGGTTGGTTCTTTTATCCAACTTTCCTGTAATCGCTTCCCAAAGTATCGTATAGGTATCTACGTCCGCTCCCCCCTTGTCTGTCATTTTATCGTGCGCAATAATCAAGGCTGCAAGAGTGGCTGCCAGATCGATTACATCAAGCCAGATGTTGAGGCGGGCAATCAGGCGCACCAATTTGAATAGTACCTTAACCGGCAACTTCCGACCAAGCATCCGGATCATTTTCTTCTTATACTTAAGTATTTTTTTTCGGGCTTCTTTAAGTTTTTTGCTTGCTTCACGTATGGATTTATTGAGTGCTTCCTTGTTTTTTATAAATTGTTTAATTTTATCACTGACCTGAGCAAGGCGTTTACTTACTTCGCTCCTTTTAGCAATTAATGTTTCCAGTTCCTTTTTTTCAGCCTCTGTGGGATTGGAAATCTTGCTTAATCTTTTTATTTGGTTATCCAATTGCTGAATTTCCTTTCTTAATGTACTTTGTTCCTTTCGTAAGCCGCTCAATTCTTTGGCTTCCATTTTCTTAGTTGAAAGATCCTTTGCTTTTTTATTGCCTTTCTCAAGTTGATCCCGCATAGATTTTTTAGTATCCTTAATTTCATTTAAGGGATCTAGTATTGGAACGAATTTAAAAGAGAGATTTGCATTAAGAGCTAATCCATTGTTTCTCATTTGCTCAACTTTATCTGGTCTCGTTTCTTCTAAACGATTCATAATTGTTTCCAGAATGGGGTCTTCATCATCCATATTGGTGGCAGAAATCAGTGCATTTTCTAGCTTACCAGTAAATGATCCTATTTCCAGATCAAAACCATCTGAAAAAATATCACCCGCTGAAGTTTTAGTTCCTTTTTTACGCTCAGAAGGATTAAATTTAGTTTCCAGTCCAGCAAACTCTGCCTTGAATGTGCCGTATTTTGTAGGTAATTCTTTAAACTTGGCTGCTATCAATGGACTACTGTATTTCATCCAATCAACTTTACGTTCAACTTTCTTACCCTTTTTATGATTCAGATAAAAATCCGCAGTTGAAGTTTTACCCGCCTTTTTAGTCAAGCCACCTTCAGATTGCTGATTTCCTAATTCACCCTGCTTTAAAACTTTAAAAACACCTGAACATTTCAGCTCAACTTTAAACTTATCATTCTCAAACTTATAAGCAAATGAGAACAGATCTTTGTCTGATGTCAATAATGAGTCATTACCAGGGACTTTTATATTTTTTTTCTGTTCTTCGACAAGTGGTGTTTCATTGGTTGCAAGGGCCTTCTCCTTATTAAGCTCCATCTGTTTCGGTGTAGAATCACTTTCAATGGATAAGGAAGTATTATCCTCCGAAACCTTGGTTATTTCTTTATTGGATGAGGCATCCCGCTTGTCTTTTAATTTACGCCACTGAATTTTTGTCCGTTTGGTAACATTATTCCACTCGCAGGCCACAATTTGGTCATTGTATGAAAGTTTAAATGATCGCCCATTTTGAATAATCAATGATAAGACCGTACTTTTACTTACTATAAACCGATCGATTTCTTCCATTGTAACCGATTCTTCCAGCACGTATAGTACCACCTCACCATTTTCCGTCTTTGCAATAATTTTATCGTCGCCCTCGGTGGTAGTCGTTGTATTTTGAATACTATAGATTTCGTTCAGTGAATCAACATTTGTTTGGTCGAATGAATTGCTTTCAAACTCTTCATTTTCTCTTGTAGCCGTTACTATTTTCTGGAACCCCATACACTAAATGTTTAACTCGAATTTTGATTTTTTTACTTGTAAAATAATGATTCCCAAATCATAAAAATTGAGTTTAGCACACTTTAGCACAAACTCCATTTTAATTGAATGAGGATCAGTATTTTTATTCAAAAAATATGAACGACCCTTATTTATATTCAGACTTGCTTCTTCTCAAAGAGCTTATTGAGTCTCGAGTTTACGATGAGGAGAGAGAACCACTTGAATGGCTTGATTATTCTAGTTCAGATATAGATTCTACCTATGTTCAGGTTTTAAAAAAATATCAAGCTTCTGAGTCAGAACGGATCATACTTCTTATGGCCATTGCACCGCACTTAATGCCAGAAGTGTTTGATATTTTTACCGACGCCGATGTCAAATCTATGCTGGAATACAGTGTTGTAGGGGGATTCAAATCCAATTACAGTCACGTCTATTTGCCTACTGGTAGAATGGCAATCTTTATTCTAAAGAATGACTGGGAAACGATCAACCTATTCAATCACGAGCACTATTTTAAGCGTGCAAATATTCTTTCTTTAAACCATATTAATAAAGATGTCCCCTATATTGATAGTCTACTCCAATTGTCCGAAGAGTTTCTGAATTTTCTCAACACCGGCCACTTTGTTCCTGCTTTCGGAGAAAATTTTCCGGCTCGAAAAACGGAAACCCACCTGAGTTGGGAAGAGCTGGTGCTAAGGGATGAAACAGCCACGCAAGTAGAAGAACTAAAATCCTGGATCAGACATCAATCCACAATTTCGGACCATCCGCACTTAAGTCGCCTTTTGAAAAAAGGGTATCGGGCCTTGTTCTACGGTCCTTCCGGAACAGGAAAAACGCTGACAGCTAGCTTGCTTGGGAAATCGTTTGACATGCCCGTATACGTGGTAGACCTCTCCGCTGTCGTTTCCAAATACATCGGGGAAACGGAAAAGAACCTGGAAAAAATATTCAAAATGGCGGAAAGCAAAGGCTGGATTTTGTTTTTCGACGAAGGGGAAGCGCTCTTCGGAAAACGTACCGGTGCGTCCAGCTCCAACGACCGATATGCCAACCAGGAAGTATCGTATTTGCTGCAGCGCATCGAAAATTTTGACGGTATTCTAATTGTAGCCACCAATAAGCTGTTTGACCTGGACGAAGCCTTTACCCGACGGTTCCAGTCGTTCATTGAATTCCCATCGCCCAATGCCGAAGAGCGTCTGCGTCTCTGGCAAAATATCTTTCTGAAATCAGGTTTTGAATTGGAAGATTCCTCGTTTGAAGAACTGGCTGAAACCCGCGAAATAACCGGTGGTATGCTCATCAACGTGCTGCGTTATTGTGCGCTGCGTGCGCTGGAACAAGGCGACAATGTGTTGCGACAGGATTACATCCTGGAAGGCTTAAAAAAAGAATACCGCAAAGAAAGAAAAATGTGGGTAGACCAAATCCCAAAACCTACGCCCAAACGCATTATCATCAACTCCAATACTTCTTCTAAATAATACGAACATGGATTCTCAAGCCTTTCGCTTTTATTACAATGATCCTGCTGAAAATAAAAAGCAGCAGATAACGATTTTCTGGAACGATGTATGCAACATTTATCCCACCGAATACCTGGAAGGCCACCAGGCCGATCCTAACAGCAAAACAGTATACGTGATCGCCATTTATACCAAAAGTGGTTTGCTGATGGGCAAAAAATCCAATACCCTGGTGCTTCGTTTTGAGTCGGAAAAGGAACGTGATGCCCTGCACGAAGCCATGATTAATTCCATTTCCGTCATCAACTTTGAAGTGAAATTTTTTCCCGTATAAAAAATTGATTGTATTTCATCTCTTCCTTCCAAAACTTATTAGACGATTCTGAAAGACACATATGTTTTCTATGCTAGTATAATCCTGAATTGAAAAATCAAAATTCATAAACATTTCAGAATTCACCTTCTCCATTCCTATTTCCAGACCAACCTTCCCATCCTGGGAAAAATATGGCAGCGCAGCCATGAAGTAATCCTGAGTATCAAGGGGCTAACAAAAAGGCATCAAAATTTCATAGGTAGTAACAAAGAAAGTAGAACTATGAGAAAATTAGCCATTATTGGTACAGCAGGCATACCCGCCAGGTATGGAGGTTTTGAGACACTGACAGAGCATCTTTGTAAAGAATTAAAATCGGAATACGACATCCATGTGTACGCCAGCAAGAAGCTGTACAAGCCCGAAGAAAGGGCTATCGGAGTAGAGGGAATACAATTACACTACATACCCCTCCAGGCAAATGGCTGGCAAAGTATCCCTTACGACCTTGTCTCCATTCTGCATGCATTGCTTTATGCCGATGTATTACTGATTCTAGGAGTAAGCGGATGTGTGTTGCTTCCTTTCATCAAACTTTTTACATCTAAAAAAATAATCGTAAATATTGACGGATTGGAATGGAAACGTCAGAAATGGAATTTCTTCATACGGAAATTCCTGAAATTTTCGGAGCGAATGGCTGTTCGTTATTCCGACGCTGATATTACAGATAATGCTGCTATTAAAAAATATACGGCCAAAGAATATCAAACCAATAGCATTCTTATTGAATACGGTGCTGATCATGTTTCGCGAAGATCTAAAACAGAAAGTGCTATTGGAAAGTACCCTTTTCTAACAAAAAAATATGCTTTCACGGTTTGCAGAATCGAACCCGAAAATAACATTCATTTGATCCTGAAAGCATTTGCCGCTACGCGGCAAACCTTAGTAATGGTAGGCAACTGGGATAAAAGTACGTATGGACAATCCTTATATCAAAAATATCATTCTATACCCACCATTCATTTGCTGGCACCCATTTATCAGTTAGAAGAATTAGACATCCTGCGTTCCAATTGCTCTTTGTATGTGCACGGTCACAGCGCCGGTGGTACCAACCCATCGCTGGTAGAAGCCATGTACCTGGGCTTGCCTGTGCTGGCCTTTGACGTGGCCTATAACAGAGCCACAACCGAAAATACCTGTTTGTATTTTAACAATTCCATTCAATTGAGAACACTGGTCAATCATTTGCACTGGGATGAGTTAACATCCATTGGAAAAAGGATGCATGAAATAGCCAGTCGTCGCTATACTTGGAAGCGTATTGCCACCTTGTATATACATCTGATAAAAAGCTTTGACTATCAGTTTTCAAGATCCAGCGTTCGTCCCAAAGCTGGAAACTTATCGCTGAAACAATTATCACGGTTACAATCTGCTCATTTGCGGAGTACTTATTTCCTTCAATAAATATCTAACTTTCATTCTATGACTCTCTTGTTGTTAATAATCGCTGCTATGTTCAGCTATGGATGCATTGCCTTTCTGATCCAACTGGCAAAAAGAAAAAACTGGATGGATGTTCCTGATCCCCGGAAAAGCCACAGCAGCCCTACTCCCCGTTTAGGCGGGTTAGGGATTCTGATGGGCATATCGTTACCATTATTTTGGACCATCTATGAATACCTGGATGAATATTATTTTGTACTTGTAAGTTTCTTTATTGTCTTCCTGACAGGATTACTCGACGATATAAGAGGACTGAGGGTACATGTGAAATTTATTATGGAAAGTGTGGCAGCCCTAATTCTCATCAAAGGGGGATTGCAATTCCCATTGGAACAATTCATCCCCTTCACTATTCCTGGCTATCTTCAAACTTTTATTAGCCTTTTATTTATTGTAGGCACCATCAATGCATTCAACCTCATTGATGGTATCAATGGATTGCTGGCAAGTCTGGCACTGATTGGATTTATTAGTTTTGGTGTATTCTACCAATCTGCCAATCCATTTTTATTTCATCTTTGTTTGTTTTATGGGGCAGGTATCAGTGGATTCCTATTGCATAATTTCCGCTATAAAGCTTCCATCTTTATGGGTGATGGAGGCTCGCTCATTATAGGATTTTGGATGAGTGTATTATTTTTATATACCGAAACGGTATCTCCCTCCGAAACATTCTCTATGGCATTTCCTATCTCAATACTTGCTATTCCATTGCTTGACATGGCACGTGTAGTGGTGGTGCGGTTAATCCAAAGTAAGTCGCCTTTCTCACCAGACAAATCCCACTTGCATCATTTATTCTTGCGTTGTCAATTCAGTCATGTAAGCAGCAGCAGCATTATAGGCATGTTAGCTGTTATGATAATAGTAGTTAGTCTTTATTTTGATCAACAACCCGTCTGGATTTTCATTCTTTGTATTTGCTTACTAAGCAGCATTATTCTAAGTGTTTTATTTATTCTAAAGACGCAATACGCAGACAGCGACCGTATTTGTAAATACGACAAACGAACAAGCATCCAAAAGTTGATGGGAGAATCAAAAATATAGAAAAACAATAATCTTAATCCAGAATTTCTTCATAGAAATTTTCCTATGAAGAAACATTAACCAAAATCAAGGGCTTCAGAAGGAATCCAAAACTAGAAATTCATTTCGAAGCTCATGATTTTTTATATTGGAATTACCGGCCATGAATCTAGGATGCATGAGATTTCTCCAACGTGCGCTTCCCTGAAAAAGCCAGTTGAATTTCCAAAGAAATTCTTCCATTAAAAAAATCCATCTTGTAACCTGGAATTTATTTCATGTTTGGTATTTCAACATAAAACTCTGTACCGTGGCCTTGCTCGGATTGCAGTTCAAGGCTGCCACCCAATTTGGAAACAGTTTCCTTTACGATGTATAAGCCTAATCCGCTTCCTGCGAGCTTTTCATTAATTCGAAAAAACATTTCAAAAACACGCTCTTTGAATTCGGTCGGAATACCCAAACCATTGTCTTTGACTATAAGCACCAGCATATCCTCTTTCACTTCTACCTGAAGTGAAACGAATTGATACGACTTGTGTTGATCGCGGTAGCGGAAGGCATTGGATAATAAATTATTTAGAATAATCATGATCCGGTTTCGATCGGTAACTAGTTTTGAAAATTGTTTTACTTGCACATCCCGATGCACGGAAGTATCCATATAGCCCAGCTGCTGAAAAACATCCTGCACAACTTCTGCCATATCCACTTCCTCTCGTTTCACTTCCGAATTTGAATTTCTGGCCAAGTTCAAAATATCCATAATATAAGCATCCAGCTTACGCACTGACACCTCCTGCAACTGCACAAAATTACGAATGGTATGAATATCGGATTCTATTTTACATAGCTCAATGATTCCCAGCAAAGAATTCAAAGGTGCTCTCAGGTCGTGTGTAGTTTTATAAACAAAACCGTCCAGCTCCACATGTAATTTTTTAAGGTGTGCATTTTTCTGCCGCATTCTATGTCCATATTCCATCAATTTGCGCTGTGCTTCTTTATTGATGCGCATCAACATAAACAGATACACCAGCAAAATGAATATCCCCGCACCAAAACATACAAAATAGTTAGCCAACAAATATTCCGGATCGGGCAAGCCACTTGCCAGCAAGGAATACGAAGTTAATTCCAGAAATAAAATACTAAGTATGGATACAAGAATTGAAAAAACGATGTATATATATTGCTTACTTGAAAAGAATAAAAAAATACAGGAAAGCAAAGGGAACATCAAAAATTGCAAGCCGGAATAGCGGCCGTCTCTTGAAGCGGAAAGCACCAATGCCAGATTGGTCACTAGAATTATGGTAAGTTTAGTAAAGGTAACATGTCCTTTGGAGAAGGCATAAAGTCCTAGTACAAACAAAAATGTAACCACTACATCCAGGGCAACATTAAACCATACACCCAGGGCAATGTCTGAAATAAAATATACCGACATTACCAAAAAAGAAACTCCATTGGAATAGAGTGTTATTTTAGCACGATTTAAATCTGCCCGAACATCGTCGGAATCCAGGATGGAGCGACGAGAAGCCAATAGCATTCTGTAAGGATTCCACATAAGAGGAAATTATTGATACAAACTACCGAAGCATTGCTGTATGTATCGAAGATCTGCCTCACGTTCCTTTTCTGACCACCCCAAACATTCGCTCAGGAGTGCATGTACTTCCATTTTTATCTGATCAGCGAGTGATTTATCAAAATAAAAAACAGAAGTTCTTCGAATCAAAAAATCCATGGTAGAAAGCAAGTATTCATGAGTCACTGAAAAATAAATTTCGGCCTTCAACCAGGAATTCCCGGATATTTCTTTAGTACGTAAAAACTCCTCTAAGAGTTGATTGGCTTCGGCGCCATAGGACCATGCCCAGCGAAAAGCGACCTTCTCAGGCACCCCCATGCGTGTGGCCTTCTCTACGAAGGAAGACGCCTTGGCATCTACTTGCTCAGCATTCCAATCCGAATCAAACAAGCGAATCGTATCGGTACTGCATGACTTTTTTATTCCCATTCGATGGGCAATTACATCAACTGCCTTTTGAGCCATTTTACGGTAACCGGTAAGTTTTCCACCTGCAATGCTCACCATACCGCTGTCGTGGAGGAATAATTCATCTTTGCGACTTACTTCACCGGGCTTTTTTCCTTTTTGCAATATAAGCGGTCGCACACCGGCCCACACCGATTCAATGTCCGACAACTGCAAGGCATAACTCGGGAACAGATGGTTCACACACTGTAACAAATACTGGGCGTGTTCTATCTTCGTTTGTTCTGCCGCCTGTAAAGTAGTAATATGCTCGGTGGTGCCAATGTATACTTTCCCCTCTCTGGGAATGGTAAAAATCATTCGCTTGTCGGGGGTATCGAAATACATAGCCTGTCCGATGGGTAAACGCGAAGCATCCACCACCACATGAATTCCCTGGGAGAGCAATAATTTTTCTGCTGCCTGAGGTTCCTGCAACTTCACTACGCCATCCATCCAAGGCCCAGAAGCATTGATAAGGTGTTTCGCGAATATTGGCACAGAATGATCTCCATATTGATCTTTCACAAGCAATTGAAATCCCTGATTGGAATGTATGGATTCTACCCGTGCATAAGGCAAGGCCAGCCCTCCCAATTGCACTGCTTTGCGGATAAGCGCCAGTGTTAAACGAGCATCGTCGGTTCGATATTCGTAATACCAGGCTCCTCCAATAATTTGTTTTTCATCGAGTCCGGGTTCCAGGGCCATCACCGATGCCTTTCGGATCATACGTCGTCTTTCTTTTTTAGAAACTCCTGCCAGCCAATCGTAGAGCCACAATCCGATGCTTGCTGAAAAAGGAGTGAGGCTTCCACCTTTTACCAAAGGCAGTAGCAAAGGCTCCGGACGCGTAATGTGCGGAGCATTTTTATAAACAATGGCACGTTCTCTGCCGACCTCTCGCACTAACCCAAACTCTAAATTTTTAAGGTAGCGCAATCCGCCATGAATGAGCTTGGTAGACTTACCACTGGTGCCGGATGCGAAATCATGCTGTTCCAACAATAGCACGCTCATTCCTCTGCTAACGGCATCCAGCAGGATACCTGCTCCGGTGATGCCGCCTCCGATGATGCAGAGATCCCACGTTTGATTTGTGGCTTTTTCGAGAATTTCTTTTCGATTTCGACGATTTACTTCCACTTTTGAGGCAAGTTTGGTGAAAACCTTGTAATATTCTGGGTATTTAGTAAAGAAATTTACAAATTATATTTAGTAACATTGATTTTTATTGAAAATACTTCCGGATATGTCCAATATTGAAAAAGACAGAGTATTATTAACCCGTAGCAACCGAGGTTGGAAAAAGTGGGGGCCCTATTTGTCCGAAAGACAATGGGGAACGGTGCGCGAGGATTATAGTCCGGATGGCAGTGCCTGGGAGTACTTTAACTTTAATACCTCCCGAAGCCGCGCCTATCGCTGGGGAGAAGATGGCTTAATGGGCATCAGTGACTACAAGCAATTTATTTGCTTTGCCGTCTCCATGTGGAATGAAAAAGATCCTTTCCTCAAAGAACGGCTTTTCGGACTCACCGGAAACCAAGGAAATCACGGAGAAGACGTGAAGGAATGTTATTACTACCTCGATAGCACACCTACACATTCCTACATGAAATTTCTATACAAATATCCTCACAACCGATTTCCCTACGAGGATTTAATTGTAGAAAACCACATCCGGGGAAGAGCAAATCCTGAATATGAAATTCAGGATACTTCGATCTTCGATGAAGGAAGGTATTTTGATGTATATACGGAGTACGCAAAAGCCGACCAGGAAGATTTATGTATTCGCATTACCATTCATAACAGGGGTCCGGAGCCTGCTCCTATACACCTTATACCAACGATATGGTTTAGAAATTTCTGGTCGTTTATTCCTGGTGATTACCGTCCGGAGATAAAAGCTACCGACGCTAAAACACTCGAAATTCACCACAAAGACTGGGGTTTGTATCACTTGCATTATGATGGACATCCAGAACTATTGTTTTGCAACAACGAAACCAATCATGAGGTGGTGTATGGTCACGAACCTACCCCTGGATATTGGAAAGATGGCATCAACAATTACATCGTAGATGCGAAAGAAGACGCAGTTAATCCGGAATTACGCGGAACCAAAGCTGGACTGCGTTTTGCCTATAACGTAGAACCAGGCAAACCCAAAGTGATTAAACTGCGTTTGTCTGAAAAGACATTGGAAAATGCATTCCTTGATTTCGACTATATCTTCAGAGCAAGGATTCAGGAGGCCGATGAATTTTACAATGAACTTTCAGGAAATGTTGTAGAGCCTGAATTAAAATCTATTCAACGTCAGGCCTTCGCAGGCATGCTGATAACCAAACAATTTTATTATTTCGATGTATCCATTTGGCTGAAGGGAGACTCTACGACTTCTGTGCCTTCGCATCAGCGCTTGTATGGCAGGAACAGAGATTGGAAGCATTTGAATAATATGGAAGTCATTTCCATGCCCGACAAATGGGAATACCCTTGGTATGCCGCATGGGACCTGGCTTTCCACACGATACCAATCGCCCTGGTAGACCCGGATTTTGCCAAACGGCAGTTGTTGCTGTTGTTGCGAGAATGGTACATGCACCCGAACGGTCAGATTCCCGCGTACGAATGGAGTTTCAGCGATGTTAATCCACCCGTGCACGCCTGGGGTGCCTGGAGGGTATATGAAATCGAAAGGGATTTATATGGCAAGGGGGACATCAATTTCCTGGAGCGTATTTTCCACAAATTGCTGCTCAACTTCACCTGGTGGGTAAACCGCAAGGACAGTGAAGGCCATAATATTTTTGAAGGCGGATTCCTGGGATTGGACAACATCGGAGTTTTTGACCGCAGTGCGCCGCTCCCCATGGGTGGCAGCATTGAACAGGCCGATGGCACAAGCTGGATGGCGATGTATTCACTGGACATGATGCGCATCGCCCTTGAACTTGCTAAAACCAATTCTGCCTACGAAGACACTGCCTCCAAATTCTTCGAGCATTTCATGCACATTGCAGGTGCCATCGCCAATTTGCATGGAAGTGCGTTAAACTTATGGAACGAAGAAGATGAATTCTTCTACGACGTACTCAATACCCACGATGGCAATTATACACCCTTAAAGGTACGATCCATGGTAGGGTTGATTCCTTTGTTTGCTGTCGAAACCCTGGAGCCCGAAAACATAGATCGCTTTCCTCATTTCAAAAGAAGGATGGAATGGTTTCTGAATTATCGTCCGGAATTCGCATCCCTGCTTTCCTGGAGACAAGTTGAACATGTGGGTGTACGAAGAAAATTATCCCTGGTAAGAAGAACACGATTGCGTTCCATCCTTACCCGTATGCTGGATGAAAAAGAATTTTTAAGCGAGTTTGGAATTCGTGCCCTTTCTAAATACCATGAAGAAAATCCTTACGAATTAAAATGGGGTGATCATGCCTACCGCGTGGAATATATGCCAGGAGAATCCAACAGCGGTATGTTCGGAGGAAATAGCAACTGGAGAGGTCCTGTTTGGTTTCCGGTGAATTATATGATTATCGAATCCTTGAAAAAGTTCCATGCTTTCTATGGAGATGAATTCCAGGTGGAATTCCCTACGGACTCAGGAAATTGGATGAATCTAAAACAAGTAGCCGACGAAATCAGTAAGCGCCTCATCAACATATTCAGAAAAGATACGGAAGGCAATCGCCCTGTATACGGCAATAATCCATTATTCCAGAAGGATCCTCATTTCAATGAGCACATCCTGTTTTACGAATACTTCCATGGAGATAAAGGAACCGGCATTGGTGCATCCCATCAAACCGGATGGACCGGATTGGTAGCCGATCTGATTGACCAACAATACAACCGGTAAATATCCCGATCCTTCTTACATCCGGCAGAGAATTTCCTTTGAGATTCTCTGCCGTTTATTTTGCTATGATGTGTTTTATGTTCTGAAAATAATTCCCAACCCCATGGCGTGGCCATGACCGGCATCCAGACTCTTTTCTTGTATTCGAACATTCCAACGCAAGGTATACTCCAATGCAAGGCTCATTCTCGCAAGAACATTTTCCTTCTGACTTAACTTAAACCGAATAGAAACCGGTACAAGGACCGAAGAAAACCACCCTCTGGATAAAGTGACGGATTGCGCCTTTTTATCTTCCTGCACGGGACCTAAAGTTGTTGGTACAATCCGATCCGACGTATTGGAAGCATTCGCTGGATAGGCTATTCGACTATTATACTGTTCCTTTTTCATTTCAACTTTTGTTGGCAAAACCATACCCATGGAAAAACCAATGCCAGCTGTCATAACAAACCTGGGCGGCAGCGATATCCACTTGTGTAATGAAAAATCGGTGGATACCATGCGGGTATACATATCAGTTTTATAATTCAGTGTTTCGGATGTATCTACCCAAAGGCTAGTATTGGATGCATCAACAAGAGTATCGATGCGTTCATTCAATCGAAGATACCGATTGGATTTATAAGCATAAACCGAAGCATAAGAAAAACCTGCACGAAAAAGATAACATGGATCTCCCTCTGGGGTGCTTTGCAACCCTAGTTGCCAACTGCGTTGTATCGCCAGAGAATTACCACGTTCATTAGGATACCGTCTTGTTACAGCACCCTTCTCAATTTGTTGCACATACGACGAATACCAAGGCACTTCTGCAACCGCCGCATTCATGGTATTTTTACCCATCTTACGATACGATAATGATGACACAACAATACTAAGATCAGAATACCGCTTTACTTTTTTATTGTCTACTGTTTGGGCTTGAACAAACTCAAAATTCAATACTAGCAGCAATAATGAAAAATATACAAGTTGGCGCATCGTGTTATGTTTGAGGTTTAGAAATAAAACGAAGAATAAATCAAGCTATTATTTTAAATCCGGATTTTCAAAAGAAATTCTTCTATTGAAATACATCTAATAAAATCACGGAAATTAGTTGCTTTTGTACCCTAAAAAATACGTTGGAGCCCTTGATTTTCTAAATTGGCAATAGCAAGCTTGGATCTGAGTTCCATCGACATTCACCAAAGGAGTCAAGGCTTCAATTAAGAATAGACGGTTTAAAAAAATCAACTACTCTGGTATCTTACCACAAATTCTGCATTTGGAAATTAAAACTAGTACAAATCATCTTCCGCAGAAGCTCCTCCAGATCCAATAATATGTCCTATTAATAAAAATGGCGCTCCAAGAAGCAAAAGTATGGCTCCGAGCAGCAATAGGAAAAGTAATAGATTAAACAAATAGATGGAAACGTTGGACAGTAACAGCAAACCGCCAAGTGCACAGAAAATACCGGCAGAGCAAGTAAAGGCACCTATTTTCCAAAATACATTTTTATACTTCTTTATATTAATCGGAAAAAGATCGATGTGGGCTTTACGAATTTTTTTTGGCGAATGCCTAAGCTCCTTCCATCGTGGGGAGACAGATGCGGAAGGTACATTCGTATGAGTGGGTTCTATGAATGCTTGTGCTCGGTAAGAAATGGGCCTATTGGGCGGAAATACGAGTGCACCAGAGGCTGCCTGCAGGCTTTGAACAAACAACAACACGCTGCATACAACAAAAAAATATTTAATCCGATTTGCCATATAAACAACAACCTGGAATTCTCCAGGTTGTTGATCAGAATTTTATTTTACATCAATATCCAAACTTCCATTCATCAAATCTTCATCTTTTACAGCTGCAGGTTCCTGAGTAGTCATTTCTGTTTCCAATTCGGAGTCTGTTGCTGTATCGGTCACAAGAGCTTGTTCATCTTTGGTAAAATCAAAATCAGGATTTGGTTTTGCTTTGTTGTTTTTCATAATATCGCGGGCCAGAGTACGGGCTCTTCTGGAATGCGCCAATGCTCTTCCTAAATTACCGGCCTGATACATTTTACGAGCCACTCGTTGATGACGAATTGCTTTGGCAAGCGTACCGTCATAGTTTTTGGTTCTCTTTACAGTCATGTGTGCCACACCCAAAGCTCTTGTTGTCTTCATTAAATACGCTTTTGTCTTGGCTTTATCCGGTGGGGCTGCACTCAAGGTTTGAATGGAAAAAAATGCCAGCAGCATTAATACGATGGTTTTCATAGGTGTACGAAATTTACGTGTAAGTTACAAAGATGCATATTTCTGAACAGTAGGATTATCATTACAGGCATTCAAGATGATTCCTGAAATACAATTCCGTTTCCTTTTATATTTTCAATATCCGTGCCGCTTTTAACAAAGCTGCAATGCTTAACGAGTCGGTTATTTCGTCTCTCATGACCATTTCCACGGCCTCTTTCAACAATATTTTTTTTACCCGCAACTGTTCCGTTTCTTCTGGTTCGCTTTCACCAGCAATCAAACCAGTGGCCAAGTAAAGAAAGCCTTCTTCATCGGTAACGGAATTTGAAGTATGAATACGAGAAATAAGTTTCCATTGTTGGGCTTCAAAACCAGTTTCTTCCTTTAACTCTCTTTTGGCAGCTTCCAAAGGATCTTCGCCATGAGGCCCTCCTCCTTCTGGTATCTCCCAGCTATATTCATTTAAGGTATACCGGTATTGTCCTACCAAATAGGTGTATCCTTCCTCGTCTACAGGTACTATGCCAATGGCTTTGTTCTTAAAATGAACCACGCCATAAATTCCATTTCCTCCTGAAGGATTTATAACCTCCCGATGAGTCAAGGAAATCCAGGGATTCGAATAAACTTCCTTGCTCGACTGTGTTTGCCAAGGATTTTCTTCTTGCGTTGAATGCATTGGTATGATAGGTTAATTCGTGTTACAATTACTTTTTCAAAATTACTAATTCCCCCACTACATGTATTTCATTTCTAAACGGGATCCACATCGCAGAGTATAGACGTTTTTTTAAATTTCTTTTCTCGCTGCAATAGAACTTGAATGGTTTTGGCAACAAACTTTTTCACCATTGGAATATTGACTTTATCCTTTTCCAATTTAATCATCACTTGCATGAGATATTGATTTCGAACTCGATTGATGACAGGTGCTTCCGGGCCTAGTACCCTGGAAGTGCCCAATTCCTTGCGCAAAGCCGAAGCGAGCAACTCCGACATTTCCTCTGCTAATCGCTCATCCGGGTCCTTTACGGTTAGTAGCAGCAACCGAACGAAAGGCGGGTAGGCAAAGCGTTTCCGCTCTTCCCATTCATAAGTGTAAAATGATTTAAAATCCATGTTCATCACCCATTGAAACACGGGACTTTCTGGTTTGGAGGTTTGAATGCTCACCAATCCCCGCTTTCCGCGCCTACCAGCGCGACCACTTACCTGCACCAATACCTGAAATGTTTTTTCTAAGGACCGAAAGTCTGGAAAAAAAAGCATACGATCAATATCAAATACCGACACCAGCGTAACATGATCAAAATCCAATCCTTTAGTTACCATCTGCGTTCCAACCAACACTTGTGTATTCCCTGATTGAAAATCTTCCAGGATAGAGTTGTAACTGTTCTTCTGACGTGTGGTATCCAAATCCATTCGTTGTACCCTGATATCACGCATCAAAGTAGTTAAATCGTCTTCCAATTTTTCAGTACCAAATCCAACCGTTGAAATTTTAGTACTCCCGCAGGCTGGGCATTGCTTGGGAGTTTTACGGTTATAGCCACAATAATGGCAGCGCAATTCGCCGCTGCGCATATGGTAGGTAAGACTAACCGAACAATGTTCACACGTAGGAACAAAGCCACACAATTGACACGATAGGTACGGTGAATATCCTCTTCGATTTTGAAACAATATAACTTGTTCTTGTTGCTCTACGCGGTTCCGTATTTGCTCCAAAAGACGCTCTGGAAAATCCAGTTGCATGGATTTATTTTTTCTTTCCTTACGCAAATCGATCAGTTCTATCAAGGGCAATTGAGCGTTACCATAGCGTTGCAACAATTCTACTTTAGCCCAACGGCCTTGTGCGGCATTCGTCATCGATTCCAGGGATGGAGTAGCCGAACCCAACAACACTTTTGCATGATGAAACCCTGCCAGCATAATGGCGGTATCCCTGGCATGGTATCGGGGGGCTGGCTCATACTGCTTATAAGAACTTTCGTGTTCCTCATCTACAATGATCAATCCGAGATTATCGAAGGGCAAAAAAACCGAAGAACGAACTCCGATGATGAATGAATATTTTCCTGAAATTACCGAACGCCAAACTTCAACACGCTCGTTGTCTGAATACCTGGAATGATACACACCCAGGGTTGACCCAAACTCTTTGCGGAAGCGATGCACCATCTGGCTGGTAAGCGCAATTTCAGGCAGCAAGAGCAAAACCTGAGAACCTCCTTGCAAGGCTTGCCGGATGAGATCCATATAGATCTCCGTTTTCCCACTGCCGGTTATGCCGTGCAACAAAACAACTTTATCTTCTGCAAAATGATTTAGAATTTCTTCTTTCTTCTCTTGTTGCAAAGACGATAATTCAAATCCCTGCTCTTGGTTAGAAGGAATTTCATGGAATCTTGAAATTACCTCCAGGTACTCTTCCATCACTTCAGCACGAATTAAAGTTTGAAGGGAAGAAGCAGAAACACCTTTTTCAATTACTAGATTTTTGGGAATACCCGCCAATTGCATTTCCTGGCTTGATAGTGGACACAAGGACAAATAAGCCAGAACAACTTCCTGTTGTTTTACTTTGGAAGCAAGAGTCTCCAGCAAGTATTCCAAACTGGTGGAATCTCTATACTTTTCTGTAAGTCTTACTTTACGTATTGTTTTGGGATTGTATTTTTCTTTTACTTGTTCGAATACCAGAATTACATCTTTTCGAATCAGTGATTTTATAATAGGGAGAATGGATTTCTTGTTGAGTAATTGAGCTGCCTGAGCGTACGAAATGGAATGCTTATCCAATTCTTCCAGAATAAATTTTTCCTCTTCGGTAAACTCATAGCTACCCTGATAATCCGGATTTCGCTGAAGATAGGATTCACTGGAAAGTTTTAATCCACTTGGAAGAGCCGCCTGCAACACCTCTCCTACGGTGCACATGTAATACTCTGCCACCCAGTTCCATAATTGGAATTGCTGCGCACTTACAACCGGGCTTTCGTCCAATACATCGAGAATTGTTTTTACTTCGTACTGTTTGGGAGCCTGATGGTGCAAGCGAAAAACGACTGCCGTTATTACACGTTTAGGACCAAACTGCACCATAACCCGAATGCCAGGTTTTACGTGTGCCTCCATAGAAACCGGAACACGGTAAGTAAACAGTTGTGGCAAAGGCAAAGGTAAAATTACCTCTGCAAACAATGCCTGAGCTTCCGTTTCTTCTATGGCTTGATCGAAGTGCATGTGTAAAAGTACAATCTATGTACGCATTAGTCAAACTATCGGGTTCAAGGCAGTTGCTGCAGGAGGTTCCAGCATGCATCTACCGAATCTACCGGAGGCTGACAGGTATGATTTTTACAAACAAAAAGTTGAGTTTGGTTTTCCTTATACTTATCCTTCAGGCAAGGTATTTCAGAGGTCTGTGTAGCGCCACAAACCATAGTAAGAGGAGCATACCGTTGGCTTAACTCCTCTCTTTTTTTCATTGCGTCCGGACCCGTTATCATTACTTCGGTGCATCCTTTACTAATCACCTGATACAAAGAGGCCCAATACGTCAGATAAGCCGGATCTGTCAGTAGCAGTCTGCGCATTTTCTTAAGCATTGAAGACGCCAGTTCGGTATACGAAGGTTCCAACAACCACTGTCCAAGCTTAAACAACACCGATGCCATTACTGCATTGGAGGACGGAATTACATTATCGAAAAGCTCTTTCTTACGCGCAATCAGCGCTTCTCCATCGGTGGAGGTATAAAAGAAAAAACCTTCTTCTTTATCATAAAATTTTTGCAAGCAATGCTGCACCAGTTGATGGGCAACGCGTAACCATTCCGGTTCCCAGGTAAGCTCATACATAGCCAGCATGGATTCGGCCACTAAGGCATAATCTTCCAGAAAACCAGGAATGGATACCTGACCATTTTTCCAGGTCCTGTACAAAATACCATTCTGATATAGAGTGTTGGCAATAAAATTGGCGTTCTTTCTAGCCAAGTCTTTAATAGCAGGCTCATTCAGCCGCAAGGCAGCATCGCACAAGCCTTTCAGCGCAATACCATTCCATGAGGTAATGATTTTATCATCCAAACCCGGGCGCACCCGATGCTTGCGTTGCTCCAGCAGCAGTCCTCTCCAGGCAAGAATTTTTTCCTGTAACTCTAATGGAGCCAGTGAGTATATGGTAGCCGCTTCTTCTACAGACTCGGTGCGATATAAAATATTCATGCCATGCTCCCAATTGCCTTCCGGAGTTATGGAATAAATATGACAAAATAAATCTCGTTCAGGTGCTGGAATAATTTGTAGAATTTCTTCGAAAGTCCAACAATAAAATTTTCCTTCTACACCTTCAGAATCGGCATCCAGGGCAGAATAAAATCCGCCCTCAGGGTGCAACATTTCTCGATGCATCCAGGAAATGGTTTGCAGCATTACCTCGCGATACGTCCATTCGCCCGATTGCACATACGCTTCGGCATATAAAGAGAGTAATTGACCATTATCATACAACATTTTTTCAAAATGTGGAGCAAACCATTCTGCATCTACCGAATAACGGGCAAATCCACCTCCCAAGGTATCATATATTCCGCCTTGAAGCATTCGCTGTAAGGTAAGATGCACGTGCCTTAGTACTTTTTCATCCTGGTGTACCTGTGCATACCGGAGTAAAAAAATCCAAACGGATGGCATGGGGAATTTGGGAGCTCTGTTAAATCCTCCAAAATGTTCATCAAAGGTAGGAAGCATCAACTTTACCATATTGGAAACATCCTCTGGTTTCCATGCCTCTTGCTGATGAATTCCGTATCGTTGCAATTCACTGCGAGCAATGGATTGAGCAATTTGATCCGCTGAGGCAGCCACCTCCTGGGCCTGGTGGGTATATATTCGGTGTATTTCCTGAAGCAGCCTCCCCCAATTGGCGGCTGGGAAATAGGTACCACCATAAAATGGTTTGGCTTCAGGCGTGAGAAAAACATTGAGAGGCCAGCCTCCATGCACTCCCATGGCCTGCACCGCTTCCATATAAATGGCATCGATGTCGGGCCGTTCTTCTCTATCTATTTTTATACAAACAAAATGCTCATTCATGAGTTGAGCCAATTGTTCATTTTCAAAACATTCCCGCTCCATTACATGGCACCAATGGCAAGCGCTGTAGCCAATGCTTACGAGAATGGGTTTGTTGGTTTCTTTAGACAAGCGGAGTGCTTCCTCACCCCAAGGATACCAGTTTACAGGGTTATGCGCATGCTGCAATAAGTAAGGACTGGTAGAAAATTGTAAGCGATTCATGGTAGCAAGAAGAAAAAAATTGCATTCTAATTTTCTTCTGGTTGAACTTACAAAATATTCCTGAGTTTTTTACTTGAAAAAGAATAGTGATGCTGCTTGATTGAAAAGGAATTACTTACGAATCTGCGGCAAGCAGGGCTTGATGGTGCCTGTAGAAAAGTCTCATGAAGAGTTCTATATAGAATAAAATGCCTATCCATTCTTTTCCTTATATTTGTATTTATATAAAATTAGTACATCGTGGCAGAATCCAACTTTATTGATTATGTGAAAATATGCTGTCGTTCGGGAAAAGGCGGGGCAGGATCGCATCATTTTTTCAGAGCGAAGGGGGTTCCCAAAGGAGGTCCGGACGGTGGCGATGGTGGCCGTGGTGGTCATATTATTCTTCGCGGCAACGCGCAACATTGGACGCTTTTGCATTTGAAATACCGCAAACACATCATAGCTAAACCCGGTGAAATGGGTGGTGAAAACCGTATGCACGGGGCTGACGGTGATGATGTAGTGCTGGATGTACCGTTGGGCACAGTTGCCCGGGATGCGGAATCCGGCGAGATTATGGCCGAAATTACGGAAGACGGACAAGAAGTCATTTTAGTGAAAGGTGGCCGAGGCGGACTTGGTAACGATCATTTTAAATCATCGACCAACCAGACACCTACTTATGCCCAACCGGGTGAAGAAGGAATAGAACAATGGGTGATTCTGGAATTAAAAATATTAGCCGATGTTGGTTTGGTGGGATTCCCCAATGCAGGAAAATCAACGCTGCTGGCAAGTGTTTCCGCCGCCAAACCTGAAATTGCCGATTATCCTTTTACCACCTTAACTCCAAATCTTGGCGTAGTACCTTACCGTGACTATAAAAGTTTTGTCATGGCAGATATTCCTGGTATCATAGAAGGTGCCTCGGAAGGCAAGGGACTTGGACTGCGTTTTTTAAGACACATTGAACGTAACTCCATCCTGCTTTTTGTCGTTTCTGCTGAAAAGCTGGACCCAGGAAGTGAGTATAAAATTCTACTTAAAGAATTAAAAAAATACAATCCAGAACTTTTACAAAAACAAAAAATACTTGCCATCTCCAAATGTGATTTGTTGGACACAGAACTGATGGAAGAAATGAAAAAGAAACTTCCCAAAGGTATTCCATATGTTTTTATTTCAGGACCTACACAATTCGGCATTCAAGAACTCAAAGACTTAATCTGGAAAACAATTCACCAACCATCATAAATTTACTATGGATCTTCAGAAAACAACCGCCTCTCTCGCCAGTCCGGAGCGAGTAGCCAAACTCAAAGAAGCACTATCGATGGTGCCCAGCCTTGCATGGAAAGTAAGTAGCAAAATTTTGGTATTTACCTCCATCAGTTTGCTGCTGAATATTGGAACCCTTATTTACTTCTACAGCACTCGCAGCACCTACTCCTTCGTAGGTGTCCTGGTACCACTGCTCATTTCTTTGCTTTTTATTGTAGCTATGTTCTTTGCTTCCAAATCCTATGGAATTCAATCTGCTATAGAGCATTGCTGGAATACCAAGAAACATGTATTATTTGACGTCGTGGCTTCGAGAACAACCGATTTTCTAATTAAGAAAAAACTTCCGCTGACCGATGAAAAAACATGGTTGTGGTTGGCAGAAAAACCAAACGAATTAATGCAACAAATGCCTGGTATTGTCAAACCCATTACCAACCGGCTTCTTTCTAAAATTCCATTGGCAGATTTCTTTTCCGGGATTATTAAACACAAAGCCCATTTAAGTGATGACCAGAATCAAACGGCATTGTTGCTATCCGATGAGTTGCAAGCCCGCATCAATCCGGGCTTATTGCAGTCCTCTATGAAGAGTGTTTTATTAGTACTTGCAGCTAATGTACTTTTGCATGGGCTAATGTTTCTATTATTCTAACTACAGATGGCGCGAATAGGTGTCAATACACGTCTGCTTCTTAAGGATAAATTAGAAGGTATAGGATCCTTTACCCTGGAAACATTGAGTAGAATTTGCCGGCAACATCCGGAACATGAATTCTTTTTTTTCTTTGACAGGCCTTTTGACCCTTCCTTTATTTTTAGCTCTAATGTAACGCCGGTGGTCGCTTTTCCTCAAGCCAGACATCCGCTGTTATACATCTGGTATTTTGAGTGGTCATTGCCTCGTCTGTTTAAAAAACATAACATTGATTTTTTTCTCAGTCCGGATGGTTATTGTTCTTTGCGCAGCCAGGTACCCACCCTTGCGGTAATACATGATATCAATTTTGAACATAGACCAAAAGACTTACCGCTAAAAGACCGGTTGTACTATCGCTTCTTTTTCCCCTTGTTTGCCAAACACGCCGGAAGGATTGCTACCGTTTCAAACTATTCCAAAACAGACATATCCATCACCTATGGCATTCATAGCGGAAACATTGATGTAGTGTACAACGGATGTAATTCCCTGTATCAACCTGTTGCAGAAACCACGATTCATCGTACACGCCAACAATGGACCCAGGGTAAGCCTTACTTCATTTTTATTGGCTCATTGCATCCCAGAAAAAATTTAATCAACTTAATTCAGGCATTCCAGGAATTTTACACCCGACACGGTTCCACGCATTACTTAGTACTGGTGGGAAATTTTATGTGGAAAGATGACTTGAAAAAATTAGTGGATGCGCTTCCTTGCAAAAAGCAATTGATATTAACAGGACGATTGAGCAATGAGGAATTGCACCCGCTGCTGGCCAGTGCAGAAGCAATGACATACGTACCCTTTTTTGAAGGATTTGGCATTCCCATACTGGAGGCCTTCTCTGCGGGTATTCCTGTTATTAGTTCCAACACCACTTCTATGCCCGAGGTGGCGGGCGAAGCAGCCCTCCTGGTAAATCCGGAGTCAATTCAAGACATTACAGAGGCCATGATTACCCTCGCAGATAATCCGCGTTTACGCACGGATCTGGTAAAAGCAGGACATAAGCAGTTACTTCTTTTTTCCTGGGATCGTTCCGCAGACTTACTTTGGAAAAGCATGAAACAACTGATGGTTGAAGTGTGGGGCAACAGCAAACTCTAAAAGCCTGAACAAGCTTACGGGTTGGTTATTCTTCTTCTAATAAATCCTGTAAATCACTAAACTGAATTTTTTTCAGATCGGAATTTTTAGCAGGTATACCATCGTCGGAAGGGCCTGCATTGCCCGGATCCAAGGTATGCATTGTATTCAGGGCATCGTACAAAGTATAATGTTGATCTATATTTTTTGATTTCCCAAATCGGAAAGAAAAACCCAAACTTAAAAAACCTGATCTGGCAATATTTTCAGTATAAAATGCCTTGGCAAACGTTCCTGATTGTGTCTCTTCTGCCAGGGCAATTCTTCTTCTTCCTGCTATACCCAATGCCAATTGCATGGTAATTCCAGGACGCAATCGAAAGAACCATTCAAAGCCCAGGTTCATTTCATTCCTTCTGATTTGAATTAACTGCCCGGGCACAAACCTGCTGATGGAATCTTGAAGTTGAATGGTGCTTATATTGCCATTGGGCTTCAGAAAGACATTTCCCCAATGCTTTTTTCCCATAGGGAATTTCAATTGCATGTTTCGTGGAAACTGGAATAAAAAGTGCGTGCGGTCCATAGCGCCGAAACGAAAGCCAATCAATGGAAGTGTAAATCGGTTGCCGAATAAAAATGTTCTGGTGATGCCAAGGCGGTACGCAAATGACGCACTGACAGTTCTGTTAAAGACCAGACTGCTTAAGGTGCGCCAGACGGGTTTATCCTTAGCAGACCTGTCCTGGGCGAAAAAAGGAACAAGCTGATACATCCAGGTATTTTTGCCGCTTGTGATTAGCAAACGAATTCCTATGCCAGCCTTTAGTATTTGCTCCTGTCTGTCGAGCCCTTTGAAATGAGGCCTGGAGGTTTGAGTATTCAGCGTAAATAACCCATGAAAGGTTTGCAGGGTAATCGAATCTCTTTTGTACCTGCTATGGGCCCAAACGGGTGTATAAAAAGCAAGTGCATTCTGACGAAAACGATATTGAGAAAGTGTATCGTTTTGCAAATCTCGCCAGGGTGTCCGGTACGACTGGATCGACAGTGATGGACGAATATATCGTTTCACTTCGTTACCAGGTACACCGGCCATCATTGACATGATGCCGGCTCCCAAGAATATGAAAGTGGCCAGAAGCTTCCAGAAAATTAATTTCAATGCATTCATAGTTCAAATAGTCCTCGCCTGCCTATTTTAAGCATTTCGTGGATTAACGCGCTGCCATTTGACGTTTTAAAGCAGATAAGGTTTAATGCCCAAGAAATTTTTTCTTTCTTAAATAAAACGGCTTTTATCCATCATGCGCTTCGATAGAGAAAAGCCTGTTAAAATCTCCTGAAATTCTAATTTCTGTAGTATTCTCCTATCACGAGCAAGGCCATACTTTTCAATAATAGAAAAAGTATGGCCTTTTTACAAAAATACAATAGGAACCTGAAATTCAGTTACTCCTTCTGCAGTTGTTGGTTTAATCGTTCACGGTCAGCCATCCGCCCCTGGAGTATATTCATGTATTGATACCCTCGTGGTACAAGGCCATGTTGTAACATGCCTTTCCGGCATTTTTGGGATCGGAGGCAATTATTCCTTGCCAAATTTCAGCAGCACCCTCCCAATCATTATACTTGGCTCTTTTTTTAGCCAATTTTAAGTCTTGACTGCCTTTCTTATAAATATATCTGGAAACGGTGATCCATGTAGGACTAATACGCGCGCCATAATGGCGTCCACCCATAGCGCCCACTTGTTTCAGCATATCACGTTTGGCCATGGCTCTGCCTATCGCCTGAGATAATGTATTTCCCTGTGAGGTGAAGAGGTGATTGCTAGAAGCCCGGTATTCGTCAATGATTACCTTGCGCTTTACATCATACAACCGCCATCCTAAATTTACAGTAACGTTGGATTCTGAAAAATGCACTACTTCTGTATAGGTACTTCCATCGCTGCGTTTGCGTTGTTCTGTTCTCTGATAATTTCTGGTGAAGGTATTGGAATCAAATACTTCCAGGGAAACAATGGCATCTGCGCCTTGCTGATTGCAGATTTCCTCAACTTCTTCCCAGCTCAGGGGCTGAGGAAATGCGTTGGTTCCAGTTCCTCGCAAATTGAGGTCACCAGGCTGAGTTACTTGAAAACGATCGGTTTGTCGAAGTGCATCTCCAAAACCCATCAGTGCGTCGGATGAGGCTTCTTTATCGGCCCATAAACCTTCGCCGGTTATAATACCTTCCAGCACATTTTTTACTTTATTTTTCTCAGAGGGCAAACTTCTGTTTACTACCACTAATTTACGTACAGAGGAAGGAACGGTAAGCGGAGCTGGCTTTAGCACCGACATGTAAATGGTTTTGCGGCAGGCACTCAGGGCAAGAAGCAGCAATACCCAATGCATCCATTTAAAATAAGGCTTCGATTTCATAAAAAGTAGAAGTAATTCGTTGTAATCGAAATTGCAATTATAATGCCTGATCAATTCTTCTCCCCCAGAAAAGTTGACTGTTATTAAGGTCAAGCTTTAAAAATAAAGTAGACTGATCCTTTAGTTGCCAAATGACTGCCCGGCTAAATGTATTTTCCTCTTCCAGCGGATCTTTGGTCGCAGGACCATGCTGCAGCGAATAAAAGTCAGTTAACGATTGAAATAATTGAGTCGCCTGCTCCTCGCTCTTTTGGCAAGTAAAAAAATGATAATAAACACTATCGTCTTTGAAATTTACCTCCCATTTGACCTCTCCTCCAAGCATGGGAATCGTCGATATGGACTCTGTGTATCCATCTTCAGCGAGATAATCTTTGGAGGATTCTGGTCTGATGCCTTTCAATGCCGGATATACGGCATGCACTTCGGTATAGGAAAACCCTGGCTCAATTTCTACCGGATAATTTAGCATTACCTTATCCTGCTTCGTTAATGCGAATGCATACGTCACTGTATCGTAAGCTGGGGCCGGCTTTTTGGGGCCAACCGTAAGGGTATCAAAAGGAGGAAGCGTGTCGTTTTTAACTACGGAATCGGTCTGAGAGCCAGTACAAGCCCAGAATGCCAAAGTAAAGAGAAGTAATGCCTTTCGGCCGAATGAAGTCATGATAATGAAGTAATTATGAACTAATGTATCTCTATTACTCATAACATACGAAATCAGAAGGTTTCAAGTTTTTGATTGTGGAATACCGCTTTGATTTTCCCCTTTACCTTGGTCCCCAAGAGCGGCGTATTCAATGAGCGTGAGCGCATTTCAGATGGTTTTACCTCCCACTCGTCCACACAACTAAATAAAGTTAAATCAGCAGTTTTCCCTATTTCAATTTCCGGTTGTTCCAGTTTTAGCAATGTGCGAGGAGCCCGGGTAAATTTGGGTAGTAGCGTTAAAAATGTTTGATCATCGCAAGAGGCAAGCAACATGGGAAAAAATGTTTCCAGGCTGTTCATACCAAATTCAGCTAAATCGAATTCTAACTTTTTGCTTTCAGTATCCTGAGGGATATGGTCTGTTACAAGAATATCAACCACTCCTTCGTAAATATATTTCCAAAACTGCTGAATGTCTGCTTTGGTTCTTAAGGGAGGATTCACCTTATAATTGGTATCAAAGCCTTGCACATGTTCTTCATCAAAGGCCAGTTGGTAAGCGGCCATATCGCAAGTTACCTGCAAACCATTCTTTTTGGCATTCTTGATAAGTTCCAGCGAACCTGGGGAAGAAATGGTAGCAAAATGAATCCGGCCACCTGTATATTCCAGAATGCGCAAGTCGCGCGCTACCATCAATTCTTCTGCCAGGTATGGAAAACCTTTGAAGCCCAATCGGGTGCTGACCTCACTCTCGTTCATCTGCGCACCATAGGTTAACAAGTGATCTTCGGCATGATTGATTACCAATCCATCAAACATCTGCACATATTGCAATGATTTAAGCAACACATCGGTATGCCAGATGGGCTGGTCGCCATCCGAAAATGCTACCGCACCTGCATGATGCAGATCGATCATTTCTGTTAAATCTTTGCCCTGGTTGTTGAGTGTAACGCTGGCTACCGGGTAAGCTGACACCAATGCCTGTGCGGTGCGGGAGCGCAAATACGCCACGGCATCTTTGGTTTGAATGGCAGGTTTGGTATTAGGCATACAGGCAATTCCTGTAAAACCTCCCCTTGCAGCAGCCATGCTGGCGGTTTCCAAATCCTCTTTATGTTCTGTACCCGGCTCGCCCATGGTGGTGCGCATATCAAACCAACCGACGGATAACATAAGTTCTTGTCCCTCCAGCACCCGGTCGTAAGTACCCGAAATATTTCCTATTTCTTTGATAATACCATTCTCGATACCGACCGACACCTTCTTTCCTTTCCAGGAAGAGCGGTCATCTACAATGGTCACATCTTTAAGCAGTACGTTCATGTTTTACTCTTGACTAAAATATTCTTTTTGAACCTCCGTTGAAGAAGGCAACTTTGTTCTAAAATATCGGATTAATAAGGTTTCGGCCAGAAGAAAAACCAAACAAGCTAGTATGCAATACCGCCACAAAGGAATTCCAAGACCCGCGGCTTTAACCGTAGACAAAAAAGTTTCGCTACTTCCCGGATCCAAAAGGCGCACATTAGGATAGTTTGCTGCAATGACTTTCAATTCTTCTTCTTTATAAAAATTCATTGACGATTCTGACTTTCCATAATTAAAGGCAAGTACTGTGAGAAGACTATCTTCATGATACAATTCATAAAACCCAGGAGATAGATTTTCCTGTGATAATTCTAGAATTAATTTACCTTGAACATACCGCTGAGCCGGAATTATGCGGGTTTTTCCCTGCACCAGACTAACGTTTGATTTGGGAGGAAAATCCAGTTTGAGTGAGGCCTGAGCCTGCTGAAAGGAATAGGCCAACTGCCCCATTTGGCCCACCGAAAGAAATGCTATTTTATAGAAAACAGGAACCAACAAGGAATGATTGGCAAAATCCGTATAGGGCATTTGCAAGCCTCCCATAAACATATACATCATTCCATTTCCAGAAGAAATTCTGCTCATGAATAAACTACCATCACGATACTTCATCAGCGCTTCTCCCTTCGGCAAACATGTAAATGCTTTGAATGCAAAAGGCATTTGTAAACGTCCATCATTTTTAATGAAAAAGTCTGAATAAAATGGATGTTCAAATGGAATTACGGCTAACTGGGCAGCTACCCGCTGACTGGTGTCAACGCTGGAGAATCCTTGCACGCCTGAAACTCCAAAAACGTTTAAAAAATTACCATACGATTCCTGGCTACCATTGTAAGAAGGTACCAGCACTACATTTCCTCCCTGCTGGGCAAAACGAAACAAGGGTTGAATTAAGCTTTCCGGTATGGATCGGATCCCTTCCAGCACGACCAAATCGCTTTGATCGATTTGGGCATAATTAAAATCACCCACGGGCCGGCTGGTCAACCTGAAGAGAGGCTCCCCACCGTAAACCCTGGCCAACACTGGATCTTTTTCGTATAGATGCAGAATGCGGATGACTGGCGAAACCCTGAACGTAAGAAAATATTGATTATCGAAGGATACGGGTTGATCGTCGATACGGATCTCTGCTCGCTTGTCGCCTTTGCCTTGCACTACAAAAGTAAATGTAACCAGCACCGAGGCGTTGGCAGAAATGGAAACATTTTGGGAGCTTACCTGAATTCCTTCAACATAAAACTTTACTGGAAAATCATTTACTTCATTATTCCCAGAATTAAAGATTTTACAATTCAACTCTACGTTTTCATTTTCACGAACTACCGGACTGGACAACCAGGCAGAATCGATGTATACATTCTGAATTTCTTTGCTTTGCATAGGCACCCAGAAGTAGGTGGTTGCACTGTCGAGCGGTAATTTATCGAGAGAAGTCTTTCCCTTCTGAAAATCAGAAAACAGGTATACATGTTTTTGATCTGCGGATGTTTGCTGCAGGCGGCTAGAGGAGCGGGAGAACACTTCGTTCCATGCTCTGGACGAGCCGGAATATTTTAATTCTGAAAGGCGTTCCGAAAAATTTTCTTTGGAGCGCTGCAAGGCATCTTTGCCTTCAAAATCCTGCGTTATGAGTTCAAACTTGGTAGTACCCGGATAAGCTTCCGATAATTTAAGTGCAGCACTTAAACTCTGGTCAAAGGATTTCCCTTCTTCTCCTTCCTGCATCATGCTAAAGGAGTTATCCACAAATGCCTGAACGAGGGTGTTTCCATTCTTTTGTTGGTCTGTACTACCTAAAAATGGTTGGGCAAACGCCAACACCAAAAAAATGATAAACAGAACCCTAGTCAGCAATATAAGCCAGTGCTTTAATTTTAAGCGGTTGCTGGTGGTTTGCTGAAGCTCCCGCAGGAAGCGAACATTGGGAAAGGCGACTTTGCGGGGCCTTTGCAGATTTAAAAAGTGAATGAGTACCGGTAGTGCTACCGCAACTAAGGCATACAAAAAAGTTGGGTTAAGAAAACTCATCGGTCAAAACTAAAAAAAATAAGGGAGTATTGAAAAAGGCAGGAGTATATTTGCAAACATATAAAATCCTTTGATATTTAACTTTTTTTGGTAATTTCACACTCATAACAATAATTTTACTATGAAAAAGTTCACTATACTTAGCCTTGTTGGTGTTGCATTCGCTGCAGTGCTTACCCTTACCGCCTTCACCTCGGAAAAAACGACTGCCAACAATAATGCCCCATACATCTTGCTGGAGATCTATGAAATTCCTACCTACGAAGATCGTGGTATCCACATCCATTATGGTGGAAACAAAAGAGAGGTAATTCCATTTCCTTTTGAAAAAATGACCAAAGAATCACACGATGAAGCCGGTGATTTGATTTTGAACTCCATCAACAAATTAGTAGCGGATGGGTATCATATTGAACATACTGCTGCAGGCCTTTCTCCGGCAGGTATGATCACAAAAATTTTCATGCGTAAAAAGTAATTTTACTTTTCATATTTATAGTGTACCGAAAAGGCTCTCTTTTGGAGAGCCTTTTTCATTTTATCCCTCCAAGATCTAAAATACAGGTAAGCCCTGTGCCAGGGCAGAGGCAGCGCTGAAAAGGCTTTCCACATGCGACTCGAAAAATTAATGGCACCGGTTTGCTTCATTAATACCCAATAGCCCGCTTCTGTACTTTTTACCTGCAACCAAATGGACTGACGCCAATGGTAGCGCAGACTATGATGAAATGCCTGCCGCTCTTCCTCATTGCGCAACTTCGGAAAAGTAGCTTGAAGAATTTGTAAAGTTGAATGAAGATGCGGATTTTCAAAAGGAAGATACCATCGGGATGAATTTGAGCCTGGCACTTCTCTGCGGTAGGTAAGTGGTTCGGGGACCACAGCATACGTTGAATCCCTCGATGAACGGATAAAAAAATCGTAATCTTCATACACCAGCGAAGCATCATAGCCGCCCAATTCCAGCATCAGAGATTTTCGAATCAGGATGGTAGGAGAGCAAATAAAGTAACCTCTCAGCAAGCGGCTAAACAAATCCCCTTCGGGTAACGAAGTTACTTGTGTGGGCGTGTAGAATCGATTGTACACCATTCCCTTCTGATCCATGATCCAGGCATCGGAATACACAACACCTGCCCTGGTTTCGTTGGCACGCAGGACCTGAAGGGCAATGCGTTCCGGATGCATAACATCATCGGCCGCCAGATCAATAAGAAAATCGCCCTTAGAACGACGCATGCCTTCGTTAAAGGAAGCACACATCCCCTGATTGGTAGCGTGATGTACGACCTGCAGCCAGGGATATTGATGTTGCAGTTCGTCTAATACTTCCCTGGAGTTATCGCTGCTGGCATCGTTGATAACGATACATTCTACCGGGCTATAGGTCTGCCAAGCTACCGAGGCAATGGCCTCGGCAACATAAGGAGCCTGATTATAGCATAAACAAATAACCGATACCAGAGAAGGCTGCATTACATAGAGCTTCCTTTTTTGCAGCATTCCGGAAGCGCATCGTGGACCTCCGCAGGACTGGGTACCGTTTTGGTTTCGTGTCCGGATTTCGCAACAGCTTGCTCCAGGCCAGCTACCTGCACTTGTGTAGAGTCATAGCTAACTTTCACCATTTTGGTGGAAACATCCCAGGACGCAGCGGTTACGCCTTTAGTGGCCTTCAATGTTGTTTCAATGCGTTCCTGACACATAGAACAATTGCCCCGCACATAAAACTCGGCCGAGCTTGAAGCCTCTCCAGAGGTACCCGAGGTACCTGAATTGCATGAAGCCAGGCTCAAAAATGCGAAAGCCAGGCCAGTGATTACAACTTTTTTCATCCGTGTGTGTGTGTGTGTGTGTGTGTGTTACTTTTTTACAACTTATGTATTGAATAACGTTTTATCATTCGCTCACCTTGCCGGTCACTTGCCCCCAGCCTTTAACCCTTGGGTTTAGAAAGACAGGAATAGCCAGTTAGACTGGTCAAAAGGTCAGGAATGGACTTTATTCACCACATACCGGTATAAATATACCAAATCCGCACTAAATGTAGAACAAGCCCATTTGGCATTATGCGCTAGGCTCCGTAAATTCGCAGTCTGAAAAACAAAACATCATGTCTAAAGTTTCCGATATCTCCAATGGAACATTTGTTCGTTATAACAATGAACTTTGTACTGTAGTTGAATACCAACACCGCACGCCAGGCAACCTGAGAGCTTTTTACCAGGTAAAACTTAGAAACGTTCGGAATGGCAAATTAATTGAACAACGTTTCCGTCCGGACGAAGAAATTGAAATAGTTCGCGTGGAAGTGAAAGAAATGCAATACCTCTATAAGGATGGAACTAACCTGGTTTGCATGGATAATGAAACGTACGAGCAAGTATATATTTCAGAAGAAACCGTAGGAGAAAATTTCCGATTCCTAAAGGAAAATATGATTTTAAAAATTTCTTTTGATGGAGATCTAGCTTTGTTGGCCGAGGCCCCTGTAATGGTAGAATTGGAAGTAACCTATACAGAACCTGGAATTAAAGGAGATACTGCCACTAAAACCCTAAAACCAGGAACCCTGGAAACTGGAGCAGAAATTAAAATTCCACTTTTTGTGAATACAGGAGATGTTATAAAAATCGACACACGCACTGGAGAGTATGTTGAGCGTGTAAAATAATTTACCATCCAGATCTCATAAAAAAAGGGAACACACCGTTCCCTTTTTTTATGCCTATTTGACAACTCTGTTATAAGGTATTTTTAAGAAGGCTCTCCAGACTTGATTTAAATATTTCACAATTTTCCAGAAGCTCTTTCTCCTCTTTCACAACGCCTGGATCTCGGTGTCGGACCCAATAAGTACTTTCGAATCCATTAGCAATTTTTACCACTTCCATTTTTTTGCGGCTAAATTCTTCTTCATTAAACATAAGAGGAATAATGCTATTGAACGTCGTTTCAATTACCGTGTAAATACCCCCATGTTTTAAATCACCCCGGGAGGTAATGTAAATTTTGGCAAGTTTTCCGAGATAATAAAACTCAATCTGATCAGCCTCCCAGGTACTCCCTGGAATGGATTTTCCACCGAGCTTGTAGGCCGCATTTGCCCACGCCTGGCGTTGGCTGACCCCAAAAAATTTATCAAAAATCCCCATATTTCCTCTATACGAAGTTGTGAAAGAAAAGATCAAATAAGATACCTTTCAGCATTTTACCGAAATTAACAATAAGAAATGAGTGAAGACAAGACATTCGACATAACTGTCACAAAATTTACCATAGGATCCATTAGAATAGGTATAAACACGTATACATTTGTGTGGCTGCTCCACTGATTGAGCTTTTAATTGCGCCTTTTATATTTTATTTTACCTTTGTAAGCATATGATTCAGGCAGAACTCATTCGTCAATGTCTTGAAAACAAGCCCAGCGCTCAAAAAGAGCTGTATAAAACACTGGCTTCTAAATTATATGCGGTATGCTTACGATATACCCGATCCAAAGATGAAGCCCAGGATTGGCTTCAAGAAGGGTTCATTAAAATATTTACCCATTTGCATTCTTTTAAATTTGAAGGGCCTTTCGAAGGATGGGCACGGCGCATTGTGGTAAACCATATTTTGAGCGAATTAAGAAAAGTTAAAAACCGCGGCAACTTTGCCGACCTCGACAGCGTCTTTGATTTGCAATCGTCGGAGGCAGGTCCTCAAGATCAGCTCCAACTCAACGATGCATTGCAGCTATTAAATCATTTACCTGAAGGTAAGAGAGTTATATTTAACTTATTCGTGATTGAAGGATTTAGCCATAAAGAAATTGCAGAAATGCTTTCGATCAGCGAAGGCACTTCTAAGTCGCAGTTAAATAGGGCCAAGGATATATTAGTAGAACTACACAAAAAATTTAACGGAACACTACATGAAAAAAATTCCGGAAGATAGCAACGAACTGGAAGATTTTTACCGGAAGGAACTGGGAGACCTGGAAATTGAGCCACCTGCAGATGCCTGGTCGGCCATACAACAACGTATTCCCAAACCTAAGAAGCCGTTCTTCAAAACCAGTGGCTTTATGGTAGGAAGTTTTGCTGTGCTCTTTACAGCGGTTACCTTGCTTTTGCTTACCTATAAGCAGGAGGACTCTAAAGCGCTCGATAAGATTCAACATGAAATTCATATTCCCACATTACCCAACCGCGATACGGTGGTAAAGGAAATAATACGCCAAGATTCATTAGTGCATCAACAAACACATCCGAAAAGTAAAGCAAAAAAAATCCGGACCTCCCCTACTGAATCTACTATGAAGGTGCCGAGCACCAATACGTCCGAAAACAACCCTAGTTCTGTAACCGAAACCTCGGTGGAAGCTACTCACCCGGCGTCCAGCGAAACTCAGGAACCTAAACAGGTGATGGAGAAAAAGACACCTAAATCTTTTTATGAAAAATATTCAGAAGAGCGAAGCAAAGATACGTCTTCTAATTCCCTCTTCAAGCCTAAACCCTAAGACATAAAAGAAATATTGGTCCTATTTCTTTTATACAACCTCATTTAGTGCTTATAAGCCTGAGTGAGGTTTTTTAAATACTTGCCCAATACATCAAATTCCAGATTCACCAACGAACCTGGCTTTACCCATTGCAAATTGGTATGCTGATAGGTATAAGGAATAATGGCCACTGTAAACCTTCCTGGAGAGGAATTTACCACTGTTAAGCTGATCCCGTTCACACAAATTGAACCTTTTTCTACCGTAAAATTTCCGGTGGTTGCATCGTACTCGAATTCAAACACCCAGCTGCCGTTATTTTCCTGCACTGAAACACAGGTGCCGGTTTGATCTACATGGCCCAACACCCAGTGTCCGTCAAGTCGATCACCGATTTTCAGGCAACGTTCAACGTTCATTTTTTCACCTGGTAAAATGGAAGACAAACTGGTCTTTTGCAAGGTTTCTTCAATGGCTGTTACCCTGTAAAAATCTTTGGTTATTTCAACCACGGTAAGACACACTCCGTTGTGCGCTACGCTTTGATCTACTTTTAATTCGTGTTGAAATGGACAGGTAAGAAAAAAATGGTGGTTGCTCCCCTCCTTTTCGATGCGAACAACACTTGAAAATCCTTCAATGATTCCTGTAAACATAACGCCTTTCTCTTTCTTTATTTACCACGTCCCTGCACCATAACGAGCACCGTATACAACAGAATTCTCAGATCCATGGCAAACGACATATTCTCAATGTAAACGATATCGTATTTCAAACGAGCAATCATTTCCTCTACATTTTTAGCGTATCCGTATTTCACTTGTCCAAGGGAGGTAATGCCAGGTCTTACCTTATGAAGATGTTTGTAATGAGGAGCTAATTTCACAATCTGATCAATAAAAAACTGGCGCTCTGGCCGTGGCCCCACCAGGGACATATCTCCAATAAAAACATTGTAAAATTGAGGAAACTCATCAATGCGTGTTTTCCGCATAAAATTTCCAATTCCTGTAATGCGGTTATCTTTTTCCTGTGTCAATGCCGGTCCATTTTTTTCAGCATCCACACGCATACTTCTGAATTTAAAAATCATAAATGGTTTACCATCTTTTCCAATGCGTTCCTGTGAATATAAGACCGGCCCCTTGGAAGTAAGTTTAATGATAAGTCCGATGAGCAGAAAAAATGGCATCCCCAGCAACATGACCAAGGCCGATATAATTACATCGGAGATTCGTTTCATATTGGCTTGCCATTCCGGCATCAGGTCCTGGTTGACATCCATCAATGGGATATCAAAACTGTGATTTACCCGGATGGAACCTAGTAAATATTGATGAATATCTGATATAATACTGATACGAATGGAGGGATGTTGCTCCAGGCGAAATAAGATATCTTTCAAATAGGAATATTCTTCTGGTTCTACCGCCAGCACCACTTGTTCGGTGTGCGTACGGCTTAAAATCGTTTCGAGTCGGGAAAGGTCGCCCAGGCAACGAAGCGTATTTCCAAAGCTCCCATACTCTTTACTTACCGGTAAATACGCAAGAAACTTCAAGCCTAATGTTTCAAAACTATTTTCGATTTCCTTGTAAATATCCAAGGCTTTGGGGCCACTTCCTATAAGGATGGTATTAAAAAATAATTTCTTTTTCTTGACTTGATTTTTTACGAATGTGATGAGAAAAACTTTAGGAATGATAGTAATAAAATAATGGAGCAGAAAATAAGCCGTGAAGGTTTTGTAATATGCCTGGTATTGCTGCACCCCTTCATCGTCGAGCATTAAGGTAAAAAACAGAACAATGCTACCCAATAGACTCACAGCCATCATCAGAAAGATTTCCTTGATTCTTGACTTACGGTAAATTTCAGAATAAAAACCAAAGAAATAATATACCAGCAACCAAAACGAACCTATTAACAAGGCATTACCCAGCAATCTGAGATCAGGGGTAGAATATCCTTCACCCAATATTTTTTTTCGTAAAATATAAAATAAAATCCAGGCTATTAGGGCGGCTAAAAAGTCTAAAACAACAAACCTGTATAAATGAAATTTCCGTTTCAAGAATTCGAAGAATTAATTCACTCCGGCGCAAACAATAGCAGGCACCGATACTGCCTATTTTTATTTTTATAAATATAAGACAGATTCCCCGTATTGGCAAAAGCTTATCCCTGAAGCTATTTTCCAAACCAATAAAATAGGTTAGTTTTGTTTATTAGGAAAAATATGGAAACAACCGCGCAGCAAGAGCTGGAAGAAATTCTGAAGAAAAAAGGAATAGGACCTCAAGGCAGTAAAAGTTTACAAGCCGAAGATTTGCAACGCCTGCCGGCATTGCTTGTTGCAGAGGAAACCAGTCTTACTACTCGTTGCACCTTGCTGTTTGCCTTGTTATTGCTGGAACAAACAGAGGAAGAAAAAAGCTGGTTGCGCTCCTTTGCCCAATCTCATTCCAAATCACTTCCATTCCCTCTGGAGAGCCTGCTGAATCGAAGCAGCCGAGAAAAGCACTGGGAAATTTTATATCAGCTACTCGATAAACAAGAACTTTCTGAATCGGATTGCCAGATATCCATGAACTGGTTGCTGGATCCTTCCATGCCTGAATATTGGAAAGGCTGCTTTTTGGAAGGGGAGCGATTAAAACGGGAATCGGCAGAAGAAAACCAGTCATTTTTTTCATTTCTTTGGAAGCACTGCCAACGCAAGCAAGTAAACCTTCCGATGCTGATCGACCTGGCAGATAATTACGACGGGTTTAACCGCTATAGCAATGTATCGCTGTTTATGGCGCCCACTCTGGCAGCCTGCGGCATTCCTGCGCTGGTGCATGGCCTGGATGAAGTAGCGCCCAAACGAGGGTATACGCATCGCAAACTCCTGGAACTTGCAGGCAAAAAACTTCCTGCAACACTCGAAGAGAGTGTTGCCATGCTTCAGAACCATGGCTGGACGTATGCCGACCAATCGTTCTTTTTCCCTGAACTTTTTGCACTAAAAAAAATGAGAAAAGAAATGGTGAAGCGACCGTTTCTAGCCACTTTCGAAAAATTATTACAACCTATTCAAGCAAGCAAAGGAAATTATATTGTTAGCGGTTATACACACAGCCATTATAAAGAAGAAGTAATTCAGCAATTGCAACAACAAGCCACGTGCGCACAAGCACTCATCGTGAAAGGCCTGGAAGGAAATTTAATGTTACCCCTGGCAAGAGCAACTACGCTCATGCACTTTGATGGTTCCTCAATCCGGGAATTGCCATTCAGCCCCGAACAAGCAGGACTGGCGCTTGAAAGCGATGTGCTGCAAAAAAATATTCAGGCGGAGGATGTGTTAAAAGAAGGCCTTGAAGCGTTACAAGGTCGCGACAATCCATCGTATAGGAAATTATTGTACCTGGGCTATTGCCTGGCAGCCACCTTCGGATTCGAGAACCCAACGAATTTCCAAAATACAATTAAAGAAGCCTTACAAAGTGGTAAGGCCTATGCACATTGGAACTCATTTACACTATAACATTCATATACACATGGAAAATCCTGTTCTCATAGTTGGTACTGGTACCATCGGAAAGCTAGCCCTGGATGCGTTTAAAAGCAATCAGGTAGTCGTGTATGGTTTCCTCTCGGAAGATACCAAAAACGCTATTCAGGAAATTGAGGAGGTGCCAGTGCTTGGCACTTCGGAAGAGGAAAGTTTTCTGAAAATCATTGGAAAGAAATGTGAATCTTTTGTGGCTACGGATGACACAAAAGTAAAAAAACATTTGGTAGGCATGCTCAATGAGGAATACAAAAACATGCCCGTGAATTGTATTCATGCCCGCGCTTATGTGGCGTCCAGCGCTACCCTTGGCCATGGCAACTTATTTGCATCAGGTTCTACTGCTCAGGCACATGCTCGCATCGGACATCACAATCTGTTTCTTGCCAACTGTGTCATAGAATGCGAAGCAAGCATCGGCGATTATGTGCAAATTGGTGCAGGAGCCATCGTAGGGGCTGGCGCAGTCATCGAAGATGGTGCCTTTATTGGATCGGGCGCCATCATCATTGCCGGAGTACGCATTGGCAAAAATGCGCGCGTTGGAGCGGGTTCTGTTGTGATTGAAGAAGTCGAAGCCAAAGAAACCGTTTTTGGAAACCCAGCTAAAACAGTTTAATCAGAATTTTTCAACAAAAAATTCGTTTTTCAGTGCGTCCAAAGCACGCTAGAAGCCATATCGGACGCACTGAAAAACGATGTACTACTCATTTTTCCATTGAGCACCTTTCTACCAGATACTTTCGATTAATCTTTTACCGCCCTTAGCAACCAAGGTTCTTTACTGAGGTATTCCCCTTTTATGAAATAGGTTCCTGAAGGCAAATCTGCACCCCAAGGCAGGCTCTGCTGCTCTGCGGACATTACATGCACTTGTAGAATTCTTCCAAATACATCCTGGACTTCAATTCTGGATCCATGATTTTTTTTCAATAGAATCGTGGAATATCCGGAGAATGGATTTGGAACCAAAAGAGGCGCTGTGTGATTTTCCGAATTATCCAAACGTACGAGATCAGCGGCATGCTCTGTTTGATCTTCGTCCACCTGTATGAGTCGATAATACGAAATGCCTTGACGCAACGTAGCATCTTCCCACTCATAACGGGTAGTAACGGAAGTGGTACCATGGCCTTTTACCTGGGCAATGGTGGTAAATGCAAGGTCTGAAGACGCATATTGAACCAGGAAATGACTGTTGTTTTCTTCACTGGCAGTAGCCCATTGCAATTGGTTATAGCCGCTGGCCATTACATTCCCTTCTACATACAACAAAGAAACCGGCAATACACAATTCCTGTCGATACGAGTGCGCGCTGCACAGGATACAGGACTCGTGCGCAAAACGATGTTATGAAACGGTCCGGAATTGCCTGCCGTCAGCGATCCTTGATTGGTAGCTACGCCGGCGAGGGTTACTGGTGAAAAAGCACCGTACATGGTAGCACCAAAATAGGGAACGCACGCACCTGCACTCGAAAGTTCAAGACTGTAATTTCCGATGGTAGGCATGGTAAAGCCTAGGTGAAACGTTTGCGTGCTGCCGCAGGAAGTAGCAGGAATAGAATAGGTAGAAGAAGCCAGAGTTGTAACTCCTTGCTTTAACATAATCGTCACCGTGCCTGCTGTGCATCCGCAACCAGGATTGTGGCGGGTAAGATTTACCGATTGAATAAACACATTATTCTGTAACGTTTGAATACGAGTCAAGGTATTGGCAGTTCCTTCATTGTGAGCAATAGTGGCTGGCCCCAATGTTCCCAAGGAAGAGCTGGTGGTGAAATCCTGCACCCATACTGAAGTAGGTGCGGTAGAAATAGGATTGTAGGGCAAAACCTGGTTATCTCCTACCGCCAGCAATGGACCTCCAGTAGCGGCCTCAAACCACATATAATTGGCAGCGTTGGCACCAGAGCCGTCAAGTGTAATTTGGTTCGATCCGCAAATGATATCGCCACTGGCCGGATAATCCTGCACTACGGCATTGCGTGTAGTCACTTTAGAACGACCGCAATTGTCAACGACCGTTAGCGTGATCGTTCGGGAGCCGCTAGTGGTAAACGTATGACTAATGGGTGAAAGAGAACTGAAGTTACCGGTACCATCGCCAAAATTCCAGGTTACCGAAGCCGCGGAACCACCAAAAGAATACGCGAAATTATAGGGCACATTCGGACAAAAAACAAAATTACCTCCTGATAATGTTAAATCAGCATCGTCGATATTGGGTGCCGCTTCGGTAATGAATTCTCTTAGAATGGTTGGCAAGCCCATGGTAACCGCTTGTTGATTGGGTCCTGCGTCGTTGATGGCAATGTATTGGTTATTGAAAGTTCCACCAGTATTCGGCGAAGTAATTGCACCTATATAATGATTGTAATTGGCGGCACTGTAAGAACTCATCTGCGCTACGTAGATAACTCCGTCCGGACCAAGCTGCAAGTGTCCAGATTTCCCTGTGCTTCCGTAGGTGGCCCCCAATAACGTTCTGGCGGTGAGTGTAGCACCTACATTGAAGCGAATTACCTGCTGAGTTTCACCTGAAGAAGTTCCTGTGGATACAAATAAATAACTATCATTCGGACTGAACTCAAGTCCATACGCAAAGTTTTCTGTTACTGTTCCCCCTAGCGTGATGTCACCGTTGGTATAATCAAAATTAAATAAAGAAATTTCACCACCCGCTGTTAACGCGAATTTATTATAACATGAATTTACCTTCATGACAGAAGTGTAAGTACAAGCGCCGAAGGAAGTTCCTCCGGTGAAGGTCCCATCCAAACTTACCCCGGCATTGGTAACCAGATACACGCGTATTGTTGCCGTTCCTCTTTCATGGCAGAGCCACCAATAATCATTACCATTTTGATGCGGAATAGCCAATTGGCATTCTGCAATGGTTCCTGCACCAGCGATGGTATTTTCTGCACCCACCGTAATGTTGCCAGCTCCGGTGGTTGTAATAATGCGATAGCGTCCACCGCGAACACTTCCAAAATCAGCAATCCCACCACAAGCATTATCGGTGGCATCTACCGTAAATAGATAATATTGATTGGCCGCACCGGGTCTGGGCACCACCAAATGCCCCTGTGCCGCATCAGTAGTAGTGGAGAGCGCGATGCCTTGATCTACCAGATTTCCATTATAAATTTTATTGGCCGCAGTCATAAACAATAAATTACCTGCATTATCCGTAACCGAAGTAGAAGCTTCTACATTAAAGCCGACTCCAGCGGTATTCCCTCCTTTTAAAACGGTAGGAGGCGAACTGCTGAAATCAAGACCTAACATAAGCCCGAAATACCAACGTGCCGAAGTTTGCGCGTTTGACGTTTGAGTAATGGTCAGAGTTACCCATAACATCGCAGATGTAATTGCTATTCGTGTCTTCATAGTCTTAAAATATCTAAGCCGATACTTTTAAATCTTTATATGAAGAGAATATAGAATAACTGGGAAGAGGTAAATAAAAAAGTAACCTTTTCAGATCGAAATAGCCTTATTTTCAACGAAGCATTTCACCAAAAATAACGCCTTCATTTTTTGTACGCCAATAAATGTCAGCCCTTTAAAAAAAGTTGATACCGTTTTATTTTCTTAGAATCGGGATGGTACTGTTTTCAAAGGGCAATTCATAATATCACATGATTCCATAAGAAAAATACAAATTGAGTTTTATGAATTTTAAAACAGGATGCCTTGAAATTTTAACCCAACGTCCAGGATATGGATGCCTTTCGGTTGTGCACAGAAAGCGCTAACCACTGCGTTGGCTTTATTTAGTATTCAATCGTAAGACTTATTGGGGCGTGTCCCTCGCGGCGCCTGAGGCGCCACTCGGGCCGGGCTATCGCTGCAAGCCTTGTTGGTGTGGCAGCGCCTTTAGCGCCGCCACGCCAACAAGGGCTTTACACTCTATCCCTCACGCAAAACCCGTCTCATAGTTAAATGAAAATTCTCTATAGAAATTCTTCTATAGGGAAACGACTCATAAAACGAGGAACTTCAGTAGGAATCGAAAACAAAAAATCCTTTTCGAAACATCTGGTTTTCCAGGGCGGTATTACCGGCCATGGATCTATGATCAAGGAACATTCTCGGGTAGGTTCGTTTTATTTTTATCTGAAATCTAATACCGTTGAGGGCCTTGCCTGCCCAATGTACATCTCCATTCCGGTTCATCTGGCAAAAAAAAATCCCGCTTGAACCCTACTCTCTCCTTAGAAATTCTTCTATGGAGAAAAGTCAGTTCAAGCGGAACTTTTATATTAATGGATGTAATGGTAAACGTTAAGCCTCAATGTATTCTTCTACAGGCAGGCAAGTACACACCAAATTTCTATCCCCGTAAGCATTATCGATGCGTCCAACGGAAGGCCAGAACTTGCCTAGTCTAACGAATGGCAATGGATAAGCAGCCTTTTCTCTGCTGTATGGCTTGGTCCATTGATCAGTAAGCAATGAAGCGGCAGTATGAGGGGCATTTTTCAATACATTTTGCAATTTATCAGCTTTGCCTTCTTCAATCTCACGAATTTCCGCACGAATGGAAATTAGAGCATCACAAAAACGATCTAATTCTTCTTTGCTTTCACTTTCGGTTGGCTCCACCATCAGAGTTCCGGGAACTGGAAAAGAAACGGTAGGCGCATGGAAGCCGTAATCCATAAGGCGTTTTGCGATATCCTCCACTTCAATGCCCACGCTGTGTTTAAATTCACGACAATCCAAAATAAATTCATGCGCACAACGACCATTGGTGCCAGTATATAAAATTGGATAATGCTGTTCCAGTCTAGCCTTCATGTAATTCGCATTGAGGATTGCATGTTTCGTTGCGTTGGTTAATCCTTCTGCTCCCATCATAGCCACATAGGCATATGGAATCGGCAAGATGGAGGCACTTCCCCAGGGTGCTGCCGACACGGCGTGCGTGGCATGAGCATATCCCAACGAACGCTGTACATGTCCTGGTAAAAATGCACTCAAGTGTGCGGCCACACCTATCGGACCTACACCTGGACCACCACCACCATGAGGAATACAGAACGTTTTATGCAAATTCAAATGGCACACGTCTGCACCAATCGTTGCAGGACTGGTTACCCCTACCTGGGCATTCATGTTGGCGCCATCCATGTATACCTGTCCTCCAGCCGCATGCACAGCCTCACAGATATCAATAATGCTTTCTTCAAAAACACCATGGGTAGATGGATACGTAACCATCAGGCAACTGAGTTGATCTCTGTGCTTTTCAATGTTAGCAAGAAGATCCGACACATCAATATTTCCCTTTTCGTCGCATTTCACTACAACTACTTTTAATCCGGCCATCACTGCGCTCGCCGGATTGGTGCCGTGGGCAGAGGAAGGAATCAAGGCAACATTTCTATGTCCTTGTCCCAAACTCTTCTGGTAAGCCCGGATCACGAGTAAACCTGCGTATTCCCCCTGTGCTCCGGAGTTAGGTTGCAACGACACCGACGCAAAACCTGTTACCTCACACAACCATTTTTCAAGATTGGTGATTATTTCCTCGTACCCTTTGGTTTGATCAGCTGGTGCGAAAGGATGCAAGTTACCCAACGTAGACCAGGTAACAGGAATCATTTCCGTGGTGGAGTTGAGCTTCATGGTGCAAGAGCCCAACGATATCATGGAATGCGTAAGAGAAAGGTCTTTATTTTCCAGGTGTTTCAGATAACGAAGCATACCGTGTTCGGTATGATAATTATGAAACACAGGATGGGTAAGGAAAGCAGATGTTCTGTTAAGGGCAGAAACTTCCACAAGTGAAGAAGCAGAAACCGGTGAAGCTTCGATTCCAAAGATGCCTAATACAATAGCCAGGTCCTTCACAGTAGTGGTTTCATCGAAGGATAGCAAAACAGCGTTTTCTTCGTAACGAAAGTTTACGCCAGCTTGCTGAGCCTTGGAACGAATTTTAGTGAGCTGTTCCTGATTTAGGCCCACTTTTACCGTATCGAAAAACAAACCACTTGTTATGGTATAGCCAGCTTTGGATAAAGCTTGGCTGCAAGCCACGGCCATGCCGTGTGTGCGGGATGCAATGGTTCTTAAACCTTCCGGACCATGATATACAGCATATGCCGCTGCCATTACCGAAAGCAACACCTGGGCTGTACATATGTTGGATGTTGCTTTTTCCCTGCGAATATGCTGCTCGCGTGTTTGCAATGACATACGATAAGCCGGTTTACCATTGGCATCAATAGAAACACCAATAAGACGACCCGGTAAATTGCGCTTGTATTCTTCGCTCGTTGCAAAGAAACCGGCGTGCGGACCACCAAAGCCCATAGGCACACCAAAACGTTGTGCGCTTCCTACCACCACATCTGCTCCCATTTCTCCTGGAGATTTCACCAAGGTAAGCGCCAGTAAATCGGAAGCTACGCATACCGTTAAAGACTGACGATGCGCTTCGGCAATGAGATCAGAAAAATCATGCAAGACACCGTCTCTATCCGGGCTTTGCAACATGAGGGCAAATACTTCCGGATTTTCCAAATCGGACGAAGTAATATCTTTCACTTCAACTTTCCAGCCGAGGGGTTCTGCACGTGTAATAAGTACATCAATCGTTTGAGGAAATACACCAGCCTGCACTAACAGCGTTTTGGCTTGAGCTCTGGAAGGCTTGCGGGATGCATGAAGCAAGGCCATAGCCTCTGCTGCGGCGGTAGCTTCGTCGAGTAAAGAAGCATTTGCAATAGACATACCCGTAAGGTCGCAAACCAGGGTTTGAAAATTGATCAGCATTTCCAAACGCCCTTGAGCGATCTCTGCCTGATAGGGAGTATAGGCCGTATACCAACCTGGATTTTCCAGAATATTTCTTAGTATTACCGGAGGCGTATGCGTTCCGTAATATCCTAATCCTATATAATTTTTGAAAACAAGGTTTTTATCGGCAATCGATTTGAAGTCGCGTAAGAATTCGGATTCCGTTTGAGGCGCCGGCAATTGCATGGGCTTCTTCAGCCGGATTGCCGCTGGCACAGTTTCATCAATCAGTTGGTCGAGGGAGCTAACGCCAACAGTCTTCAACATTTCCTGATGCCAGGCAGCATCATCACCCAAGTGTCGGGGCGCAAATCGATCGCCCGATGTTAAATCAATCATATCTAATATTAATGCTTATTGCAAAGATACCAAAATTGAAAAAGCAGCTGAAATTCTGTTAATAACTTTAAGGGTCTGAGCCAAGCCAATCCCTGCAGGAATAAAAGTCGCTCCCCTTGACCCTGGGAGTCGGAAACGAATTCCGAGCTATAATAAACAAACTACGAAGTCTTTCCGGAAACCAATTCAACCGGATTTTCTCTATAGAAGCGAAGCGCACTATGGAGAAAGCTCATGGATCGTAGATCCATGGCCGGTAATCCCTCCTTAGAAAATCATGGGCTTCGAAAACAATTTCTTCTATTCGATTCCTTCTGAAGCCCTTGATTTTAGTAGTCGTTTTTCAATAGAAGAATTTCTATTGAAAAATTAGGGGTAACTCAAACAACCGACAAAAATTGCGAGTTCAAAGCGCACTAGAGTTCAGCAAAAAATAAAACCAAAGCTGAACACCTTCAATAAAAGATATCCATCAGGAGCCCATTCAACAGGGCTAAAAATCACGTCCTCCTCTGGATACAGCCCTTCCAAAGGGAGTGCGAAAATTACATTTTAAAATTCGGGTTATTTTTACGCATGTTCTTAATGCGTTTGGCATTGTCTTTACACTTCTTGTTTACTTTGGTGCGGGTGCAATCCGTAAAAGCAAAAGTCAATGATACGACACAAACAAAGAATAGAAACTTTTTCATAGGGGGATGCTTTTTCCTTTTATTCTTAATTCTTCAGCCTGCGCAACGGCAAGCAATCCGTTTGAACCACTTGGTAGTTGCCAGACTATCCTGACACGTTAATAGGAATACAAGGTACAAAAATGCCCGCGTAGTGCCAACTAGGATTTCATTGAAGAAGGAAAATTAATCACAAAACTGTACAGAAATTGCCCTCCATTTACGTAACTTGCAGGGTCAAATATTTGATTATGAGTAATAAAGAAGGAAGAACCGAAATCCAGGACCTTGGAGAGTTTGGACTTATTAAATCCTTACAAGAACGATACGGAGCCACACTTGCCACTACCATCAAAGGCATTGGAGACGATGCTGCCGTTATAGAAAAAAATGATGAAGAATATTTTCTAATAAGCACGGATACTTTAACCGAAGGAATTCATTTCGACCTTACTTATGTTCCACTCAAGCACTTGGGCTATAAAGCCGTTGCAGTAAATGTTTCCGACATAGCGGCCATGAATGGCAAAGCGGAGCATATTACTGTAAGCCTGGCATTGAGCAATCGGTTTTCGCTCGAGGCCATACATGAATTATATCTTGGAATGCACCTGGCTTGCCAGGCCTATGGCATCGACCTTGTTGGCGGCGATACCGTTTCTTCCCGTTCAGGCTTGATGATATCAATAACCGCCGTGGGCAGTGTAAAAAAAGAAAACGTAGTCTACCGAAGTGGTGCTAAAAAGAACGATCTGATTTGTATAACAGGCGATCTGGGTGGTGCATACACCGGATTGCAAGTATTGGAGCGGGAAAAGCAAGTATTTATGGCCAATCCGGAAATGCAGCCTGAATTGGAAGGAAAAGATTACATCGTACAACGTCAATTAAAACCGGAAGCACGCATTGACATTGTTAAAGAATTAGAGGCCCTGCAAATCAAGCCTACTTCCATGATTGATATCTCCGATGGTCTGGGTTCTGAATTGCTTCATTTGTGCCAGGCCTCCGGATTGGGAGCTGAAATCTATGAGGAAAAAATACCAATGGATGAATGCACATTCGAAACTGCCAACGAAATGAGCTTGAGTCCTATTACATGCATCCTGAATGGAGGCGAAGATTACGAACTTTTATTTACCGTTGACCAATCGGATTTTGAAAAACTACGAAACCATCCTTCCATTTCAGTGATTGGATATATGCAAGATGTAACCCTCGGTGTAAATTTAGTTTCTCGCGGTGGCACTTCTATCGCCGTAAAAGCGCAAGGTTTCCGACATTTTTAATTTGGGTTTGGTTCTCTCCATAGAAACAACAACTAGTAGGAAGAACGTATTGGGTTCGTATTTTCAAGGAAAATAATTCATGCTAATACCATAGAGTAAACCTTAGAAAAATTTCTATTGTAAAATGGGGGTTGAAATGAGGGTCCAACGGAAAAACTTTACTTACGATGGAGAGTATCCGAACCAGGAACTCAAGGGGAGAAATGTTCCATTATTCATTCCCTTACTCATTACCTTTAACCAATGTAGAGGGCAGATATCCGAATTCATCTTTAAAGGCTTCAGAAAATTTACTTGCGTTTTCGTATCCAAAAAATTTAGCCACTTCTTTGATGGGTGTATTTTTTTCAGCGATGATGGTATGAGCCAATTTAAGTTTATGACTTCTGAAATACTGAAATAAACTAGTACGATGAAAGGCCTTAAAATCGTTTTTCAATTTAGTGGTAGAAACACCTGCATGTTTGGCCAATTCTTCAATACCAGGAAATTCTCCTTGCAGATTTTCCAATAATTTCTTTTCTACCTTTTGAATATACTTGATGTCTTTAAAGGATATTTGTTCGGGTTTCATACCCTTTAGCTCATCGGTCATGGTGCGTATGAATTTTTCAAAAAGTTCAATAATCATTTGCTCCATACCAACTTTCAAATCTTCATTGCGAGTAGTTATTCTTAATAAGAACTGAGCGTATACGTCTTGACTAATTTGAGTATGATCCGGCCAGAATATATAATCATTTTCAGAGTTGAAAAAATGAGTAAACGTTTCATTATTCAAAAAAAGTTTGGAAGCTTGCTGCTGTTTTAGCCATTCATCGGTGAAGTAAACCGTAATATTAAATTGACGAGTATCTTTGAAATGATGCACCTGGTTGGCGACTCCCGCTTTAAACAACGTCCATGTTCTGTCGGATACAATAGCCCCATTAATTCTGTTTTGTTTGCCGGAAATTGTCCGTTCGTAAAACTGAAGATTGAAAATGTGAAAGTTTTTAGGAAGATTGGGTTCGTAAATATTTTGGATGGCGACGTTTTTTTTAAGTTTTAAATCAGATACGAATATCCAAAGAGTTGGGCTTATGTCTAAATAAAGAAGGTTGGCATTGATAAACATGGTGTTGGATAATATTTGCCTTTTTGTTCTGTTGTGAGTACAAAAGGGCATTTTATCAAAGCTTTCAATAATGGCATAGGGAGAATTAGCTACATTGGCTAGCTGAAAAAATCCATCTTTATAGGTAACGATGTATTTTTTAAATTTGGAAAACCACGTGTTCAAGGATTCTAAATAATTCATTTCAATGCTTTTATCAAAAGGCAAATTTAATCCTATTTTTCCAATAGAAATTATTCTATTGAAAAACGATTAATAAAATCAAGGGCTTCAGAAGGAATTATGCACAAAAAATTCTTTTCAAAGCCCATGATTTTCTAAGTCGGGATTAACGGCCATGGATCTACGATCCATGAACTTTCTTAATCGCGCGCTTCGCTTCTATGGAGAAAAGCCGGTTTAAAATTTAACCTAATTTTCTCAAAAGGAACTCTTCTGTTGAGAAACGATAAATACCATCCAGGGTTTCAGGGGGCGCTGTACGAATAGGAATTTCTTTTCAAAGCCTAATGCCGCATAAGCTTTATTAACCAACCAAGGATCGACGATCCATAAATATTCCTCCAAGTGTACTTCGCATCTTTTGTGAACAGCTGCTAAAAACTCGGTTTTTTACAGCTGTTGGCAATACTCCAAAAAGACATTTATTCTATAGATTCAGAGCAAAATCAAGATCCTGCCTTGATTTTTGCGTACGTTTATATACTTAATTAAAATAAACCTTAATACACGTTAGACGTAGGCACTAGTTATAGTAAAAGTTAAAAGCGTTTCGATTTTAGCTCGATTTAATTGCCTTTTAGGTGAAAAAAACAAAGGAATAAAATGGTTCCACTGGCAATGGATATTCGATCCATGCTTTTCTTAATAGAAAATCCTTTTCTATAAAGAAAAGCCAGCAAAATATGCTGCATGATTAATGTGAACGCATTTCTAGCCTTTTCTTTTTTTTCACGTATAAAATCGATTAAACCTTAGTCTTAATCATATTTTGAATATTAAAATTAACATTATGAAAAAGAAACTACTTGAGGTACTTTCCATTGTATTTGTGTGTTTCGGCTTTATAACCTTTGGTCAAATAGACCCCTATGAAGCAACAGGACCAATCACAATCGTGCCGGTAGATGATTTTAACAAAGTGGAATACGACAAATGTACTGGCGTTTTAAACTTTGGATTGGAAGCAACAAGGTCAGGGACTAATGGAACCTGGCCCATCATGAAAATGCTGGTCTATGTAAAAGTGGGACCACAATGGAGACTCATGACTACGATCAGAGGAGTGGCAGCCGGATTGAATACCGCGACAGAGGCCAATACCGGATCGAGTAATTCCTGTGCTGGTGGTCTTTGGAATGGAAGTGGCGAAAACGTAATTACAGATGCCTGCTGGACTCCTGGAAATTATGGAAGCGTGACGACCAATACCCTAACCGGGGAAAATCCTCCCAATGATTTCAGAATCAGTTACGCAAGTGGAGCCTTTAATAATTATTATTGGGCCAGTTGGGTCGATCACAATATCTGTCAGACCTATAACGCAAATGCGGATCTTATAAATCCGAATGCCCCTATGTACCTGTTGGCATATTCTTCACCACCAAGAATGTACGGGCCTCATACTAGTAATATACCTGGTAATTTGACCGCAATCAGTTTTTATCCTTCCAATGGTTCCGAGTGGGGAATACAATTCGGCGTTGCCAATATTCCAGCAGAAGCTATTAATGGTGGAGTGGTAAATATTCGGGTTTACAAACACACGCGTTCTATGTGCTGCTTGAACAGCACAGATCCAGCTAATAATGCTTATCAAGTGTTGGAATTTGCTACCAACGTAAATTCGGTCGATGCACCGTTTGGTTTAACCGCAACCTCTAATCAATGCAACCAGGTTACCTTGAATTGGCAAAATCCAACCCAAACCTGGAGCTCGGCATACAATTGCACCAACAATCAAACGTATAAAAATATAATTTATCGGGACGGAGTAAAAATTGCATTAATAGATGGCGATTTATCTCAATACATTGATAATTCTGCAGGTTTGGTGCAAAGACAAACGTATAATTATACTGTCCGAAAATTGCTTTGGAATAGGGATGCACAAACCTATCGGGTTAGCTCCTCTTCCAATGTCGCAACCGGAAGCATGAAGTTGCCTCCGGCTCAACCAAGTCCATTAAGTGCTACGAACGATAAATGTAATACCGTCATTGATCTTACCTGGAGTCAACCGAATGGGACGGCTGTAAACCAATATACCTTTATCGCACCTACATTTACTACCACATTAAGTTCCTCCGCGCGCAACTACTCCTGGTCAACCAATGTAGTCAGAGGAACCAATTATCAGATCAAATTGGTAGCCACCAATGATTGCGGGTATCCTTCAGACACGGCTTCGGTAATTGGTATTTCTCCAGCCGATCCATTGATCGCTACCGACGTAACGGCCACCGTAAACCCCACCTATGATACCGTTACAGTAACCTGGACAGATAATGCGAACAATGAAACGAAATATCAGATTCAGAGACAAGATAATTTGGGTAACGTAGTAACATTTGACGTTAACCCGAATGTAACATCATACAAGGATTGGGGAATTGTACCTTGCAGAAGCTACAATTACTCCGTCAAAGCTTTTAATAGCTGTGTTCAGAGTGGTTTAGTATCGGCCACGGTAAGCACGCCAGCTATTCCACCACCCAATCTCAATACAACATTTACTTCCACCAAAAAACTTATCTGCTCCAAAGGATATTTTACAAACAGAGTAGAATTAAGTTGGCAAAATAACAATGGTCAAAACATCGACATTTTTAGAATCTACAGAAAAATAATTGGTACTTCATTGGATTCCACCTTGGTGGGAACCGCCAATACGGGTAGCGGATTTTTTGTAGATAATACCGCGGATGCGAGAGTATATTATAAATACACGATTGTTGCCATTAAGTATTGCAACGGCAGCGATATTGCCTCCAATACTTCGGAAGATATCGGATTCAGAAATCCGACCGGACTGGTGAGTGGTCATATTGAATATAATGGCGGAATTGCGCTTACCGGTGCCAAAGTGTTAATACAATCTTCTGGCACTGCCGTGGGATCTTCAATTCAATTTGCCAATGGAGATTCATTAATCCTGGAAACTCCAAGTACCTTAAGTTTGTTAAACAAGATTCGAATTGAATTTTGGTTTAAGCCTACCTCCTATGCTCCAAGCCAGAATATCGTACAAAAAACAGGTGTATTTTCTTTTGCGCACAGTGGTTCAAACTATGTCGCCACTGTAAACATCGGAGGTATCGACCGCACCATCTCCGTTCCGGAATCCAACTTCCCTCTTAATGTTTGGAAGCATGTTTCCATTCAGTATTTAGGAGACTCTTCTGCTTATAAACTTTTTGCCAATGGAATATTGGTTGGTGCATCTTCCATTGCTAATGCGAATGTAGCGAATGTAAATAATTCAATTGTGTTTGGTGGAAGTAATTCGGAATTCCTTCTGGACGAATTCCGCTTCATTGCCAATGCGGCCCCATTGGATACCACCATCTTTATTGATCATAGCAGGCACCTGAATCCCAAAACAACAGGCACCAGAATTTACTTGAATTTTGATGAGAGTTTTGGTCGATACGCATACGATATTTCTGCGCAAAGCAATAATTTTAATATGAACCACTTCTTTATGAAAAGAGGTGTAAGCTGGTCTTCCGACATTCCTACCGCGTCTCAATTGAGCTACTTCGGAATCACGGATGCATTAGGTAATTATACTGTTTCTGGTATTACCTATTCCGGAAATGGAGAAAACTTCACGGTGATACCATCCTATTTAACTCACAGCTTTACTCCCAATTCAAGATCCTTGTTTATTGGCGATGCCTCTATGGTCTTCAACAATCAAGACTTCATTGATAATTCATCCTTCACCGTTTCAGGGGATTTATTCTATAAAAACACAACGTGTCCAGTACCGGATGGATTACTGAAAATTGATGGTATGCAACACTTTATTTCCATTGAACGTTTTGAAAATTACATGGAAGCGGGTCGATTCCCAATCACTGGAACGTATGATTTCCATGCTGACGTTGCAGGCATTCACTTCATAGATTCTACACTCCGTTCGATAGTGGGCAGGGTAGTTGGAGGATTAAATGAAGCTGATAAGGCTCCGGGTATGGGCCGCTCTAAAAACAATATTGGCGTGGCCAAGGTACGCATCGTGTCGCCCATTGCAGGCCAGCCTTGCTATTCCGCAGAAGTGACTACCAATGCATCCACCGGAGAATATCTATTCAATGTTCCACCGTTGGAATACCGGATAGATTCGGTGTATGTGCTAAGCAATAAGTTTGTTTTGAACGGAGCCTTGAATCCATCGCCATTTACGAACACCAAGAAAATTGTAGATTTACGCAATGCATTCGCAACGACTAAAGTGATAGATACCTTGCTGGATGTTAACGGAGGAATCGTAAGTATTGACTCTATTGAATTCCATAAGCGTCACGATATGATTTACCGTATCACCCCAACGGTTGATGTAACAGATACCCTGGATCGTGCTTTTGTAGGAGAAGATTCCTTGAAACATGGCACTACTACCTTCTTCATACGTCCCACCGGACCTGGTTGGGGCCCTTTAGGATTCCCAGTATTTATGCAAGGGAAATCCTATAAAGCAAAAATTCATGCAAATGAAATTTATACCAACTCGGATAATGCCCAGAAAGATACTGTTAGATTATCAGGAAATGTGCTGGTGACAAATGCTCTGGTAGATGGAACGGATCCTAACTCAAAAATTGAATTGGAAAATGGGGTGGCCTATTATCCATTTGTGTGCGGTGCTCCAAATACTTCTACCAATGTCATAAATCCAGCGCTGGATTACACAAAATCGATACAATTTAATGTGGTACCTGCAGGTGCTTCTACGGTTGTCTGGCAACCTAATCCATCGGTTACACCTTCCATCTATCATGCCTATGTGCTGGGCCAACGAATTGCCGGTACGGGCATTGCCACGCTTGGGCCTGAAAAAGTAGACTTCATTCTACGAGATCCTCCAGGTTCTGGTAGTAGTTCAAGTTGGACTACTGGAACTTCCGTTTCGATTTCTAAAGATTATTCCAGGGCTACCAGCAGTGAAACGAATGTAAGTGCTACACTCAAAATGGGTACCAAACAATCCGTAGGATTTTTAGTGGAATCGGAAGTAGAAGTGGATAATAGCATAGGACTGGGAATTAATACCGTAGGAACAAATGCATCCGGTCGTGGTTGGACTGAAACAATGACCAGCAGTTATTCGGTATCCACCCGTGACGATGCGGACAATGTAGGGGCTCCTGCCGACATTTTCATCGGACGTTCAAGGAATTGGTTGGTTGGTCCGACTTTAAATATTGAATTAATTGATGCCGCTCAGTGTCTCACGGTAGGAGGATGTTTTGGTCCAACAGTAAGTGGCAAACGTATGGTCAAAAAAGCTGGATATGCCATCGCTCCTGGCGATGTAAAAACCAGATTCTCCTATACTCAGGAGGAAATTGAAACCGTTGTAATTCCTACCTTGGAAAGTTTGCGCGCTACTAAATTGGTAGCTCCTAAGTACACCGTAGTGGCTTTACCAGGAAGTCCTGGTTATGGCTCGAATAACGATGATCCGCTTTGGGGAGCCCTTGCTACCAGTACTAACCCAGATGTATATGAGCCGGCAGATGCAAACGGTCCGTCCTATATTTATCATGGAAGTGTAATGGCTGACCGCGATACGGTAAGGATAATCAATACTCAGATTTCATTATGGAAAAAAGCCTTGGCTCAAAATGAACGTGAAAAATTACAATGTATTACCAATACCGGGGGAATCTTAATTGATAACTTCACCTTAGGTTCTGCCATTGTTACCAATTCGTATTCAACCGACCGTGAAGCAAGAAGTTCGAAAACTTGGGAACTATCCATAGGAGGAAGTATTAATCTTCAACTTGGAGCTGTATTCGGTGGAATTGGAGCTCAATTTGAAGAGTCAATCTCTATAACCGAAACTTCCGGCGGAGAAGAAAGTAAATCGACTACCAATTCTTCTAGCTTTGAATACACGCTTACGGATGGAGATCCTGGCGATATCATGAGTATTGATGTGTACAAATCGCCAGAAGGAACCGGAAACATTTTCGTGACGCGTGGAGGTTATACCATGTGTCCATATGAAGATGCGGTGGTTTCTCATTACTACAACCCGGCTACCCCGAATGGCTATATTAGCTCCCATACGTATAATGCTGCGGGATACGCTACGATACAACTTGCCACTGTTCAGCGCGAGATCCCGGAAATTGCCATTACACCATCCAACTTGTTTAGTATCCCCTCCAATCAGCCTGCAGTGTTTCAATTGTTGCTGACCAATCAAAGTCCATTGGTAGTAAATAATGATATTGACTTCTCCATTCGAGTAGCCAGCGCAAGCAATCCTTTTGGTGCGGTAGTAAAAATTGATGGATTAGATCCCAACAGAACCTTCAATATTCCTGCTGGAAGTTCTGTTGTAAAAACCTTAACGGTAGAGCGTGGAGCTATAGAAATCAATTACGATAGTTTAATGATTATTTTCTCTTCGGCTTGCAGTGAAGACATCGCAGATACCGCATACATCTCCGCACATTTTATCCCTACTTGTACCGAATTGAATTTATCGTTCCCTGCCAATAATTGGGTCATCAATAACAGCCATAATAATACCGGCAATATTATCGTGAATGGGTACAATTATAACTATGGCGCTGCTACTGATGAATCTACCAATCCGCCTACTTTATTAGGCTTGAATAATATTACTGTAGAGTTACGCCCAAACAGCACCAACGTGTGGACGCCGATCAATACTTTCTACAAATATCCTGATTCAGGACAAGATACGATTCCTAATAACCAAGTATACAGTCAGTACTTGTGGGATGTCAGCGATGTTCCGGATGGCGCATACGAGTTGAAAGCCGTTTCATATTGTTTGAATAAAGACGGATCTTTTTCAACGGTTGAATCACCAATAAACGCCGGTGTGATGGATCGTATTAACCCGCATCCATTTGGCACACCATCGCCAGCAGATGGAATATTAGATCCAAACGATGATATCTCCATTAAATTCAACGAACCCATTGACATAGGATCTATCTCCAATATGAATTTTGATGTTCGTGGAGTTTTGAATGGAGGTAATATTCGTCATTACGAAAGTTTACTATTCGACGGAGCTACTAATTATGCAGAAGTATCTTCAGGTGCCAGTTTACAAAAAAGAGACTTCACCTTTGAGTTCTGGGCGAAATTAAATGCTACCGGAATTACTCAAACGGTAATTTCACAAGGTACGGATGTCAGTCAGAACTTAGTGATTGGCTTTAACTCCTCCAATCAAATGGTATTTGCGATGGGAGCTCAATCGGTTGCCACTTCAACCATCAATACGCCCACCCAATGGCACCATTATGCTGCCGCGTACAACTACGCCAATCAAACGGTAGAATTATACCAGGATGGTATATTGATGAACAGTGCTACTACTACTATTAATTCAGATTACAGTGGTACCGGCAAATTAGTTTTCGGGAAAACATTACCTGGAAATTCGAATTTCTTTAATGGAAATCTCCACGATGTCCGGCTTTGGAATTCAACGCGCACATTGGGATCTATTGTACAAAACTTCAACGTGGATTTAAATCGAAGTGCCAGCGGCTTGCTGTACAATTGGAAAATGGATGAGGCTGAAGGTTTGATTGCAAAGGACTACATACGCAGCCGTAACGCCGATCTCATGGGAGCTACCTGGGCTATTTCACCTTCGGGCCATGCTGCACAGTTTGACGGTGTAAACGACTATTTAACAATTAATTCCAGCACTGTTTCCATCACCAAGGAAATGGACTTTACCTTGGAATTCTGGTTTAAGTCAAATCAACCCGGTGTGGCAACCTTATTCTCCAACGGAAAAGGAGATGGCGTTGGTGCAGACTCATTGGTATCATGGAATATTCAAAAAGATGCCAGTGGTAAAATTCACGTATTCCATAAAGGCTATGATTTTGTAGCTGCCTCAACAGATTACTTTGATGGGAACTGGCACCACTTTGCACTAATCATGCAACGTTCGGCCAATCTTTCTTGTTATGTCGACGGCAATCTGCAAAATTCAGTTCAAGCGTTGTCCTTCCAGCAAATGGGAAGTCCTTTCATGTACCTGGGAGCAAGAGGATACTATGTTGGATCGGTACAAACGTTTGATTCGTTCTATCAAGGACAACTTGACGAATTCCGGTTCTGGAATACGGCACGTAAAGTTGAACAAGTAAAACGCGATAAACAGAATCGACTATTGGGTAATGAATTTGCACTTCAAGCCTATCTGCCTTTTGAATCGTATAATGTAGTATTAGGCGTTCCAGTGTTGGGTAGTAGTTTGAGCGATATGTCGGCAAATTCCTTGGCCGTTGCGAACATGAATGGTACGGTATTGAATACTCAAACACCAACCATTAAAATTCCTAGACCTATTCAATCGATTAGTTATACCTATTCGATCAATAATGATCAGATCATTATCACACCGACCACGTCGCCTGAACGGATCGAAAATGTTACGATTGATATTACGGTAAAAGATATTTATGATTTAAAAGGTAATAAAATGCAATCTCCTAAAACCTGGATTGCGTTCATTAATAAGAACCAAGTGCTATGGGTAGACGATGAATTAGAATTTTCTAAAAAGTCTGATAGCACCATTACCTTCACTACTCAAATCATTAATACTGGTGGTGCATTAAAAGAATACACAATTGCAGGACTTCCTGCCTGGATGACCTGCTCACAAACGACAGGAACAATAGCTCCGAACAGTGCAAAGAATGTAACGTTCACCATTCCAGCAGGCACAACTATCGGTGAGTATTCTGCCGATGTAACTTTGACCACCGATTTCGGATACGATGAAATCTTAAAAGTAAATCTGCGGGTATTGGGTAATGAACCTAAATGGATTGTAAATCCGAGCGCATTCCAATACAGCATGAGTATCTTTGGAGAATTGAAGATAGACGGAGTCATTTCCACGAACATCAATAGTAAAATTGCTGCCTTTATCGGAGATACATTATGTGGAACTGCAAATCTGAAATATCTTCCTACTTACGACAGGTACCAGGTATTCCTGAATGTATACAGCAACAACGTTACCGGCGATTCTGTGCGTTTCCAGATTTACGATGCCTCCACAGGGATTATTTTTGTGAACGTGAGCCCAGTGTATATGTTTGTGGTGAACGATGTGAAAGGAACCGTTAATGCACCTGTCACCTTTGTCGCCAACTCAGACATTCAGGTCAACATTGCCATGCGCCCAGGCTGGACCTGGTTCTCCTTGCCTTTGAATTCGAATCAATTGCAACATGCCAACGCTTTAATGAATCAAGTGAAAAATACACAAGGAGATGTTATTCGCAGTGCATCCGCATACGACCAATTCTCCAGTTCATTAGGCTGGCTGGGTAATATTTCGAGCTCCACAACTCGTTATACCAATGCAGAATCTTACCGCATGCGACGCAGCATTGCAGACACCTTGCACTTAGTGGGTCTGCGCATTCATCCAGATTCCGCTCGGGCCGCCATTACTGTGGTGCCTGGTTGGAATTGGATCGGATACGTTGCCACCAAAAATACAGACCTAAACACAGCTCTTTCTGGTTATGCCGCACAAACAGGTGATTTGATTAAGAGTCAATTTGAATTTGCTTATTATGACAATTCACTGGGTTGGATAGGAAGCTTAACCACCATGCGTCCGGGAATGGGATACATGCTGAAATCTGCGGGCAGCAGTACCTTCCGCTATCCGCAATCGGTATTCTTTGGTAACACCTTCCGCACCGCAGGCTCTGGCCTTGCACAAACGGCTTTTACCTTCCAGCCGGAACAATTTGAAAAATCGATGACGGTGATTGTCAGTTCAAATCTTTGCAACCAGGTATTGCAATCGGATGAAATTGCACTCGGAGCCTTCGACGTATTGGGCAATCTAAGAGGCTATGCCTTGCCAAAGGAAATAGGTAAGTCGCACCAATTCTACCTGACAGTATACAGCAACATGGAAAGCGAATCGCTTCAGTTGAGTTATTTCCACATTCATTCTGGAGAAATGGTGCAGGGTAATAAACAACTGACTTTTGTTTCCGATGCCCTGGAAGGTACTCCTGCTGATCCTTACCAAGTATCCGTAGCTGAATCATCGGCATGCCGCTTTATTTCTGAGCAAAACAACCAAAGTGCGAACTGGACGGTTTATCCAAACCCATTCCAGGATCAAGTACTGGTGAGCCTGAACAAGGAAGTTTCAGGTACCCTGCAACTGATCGATGGATTAGGAACTGTTCGTTACTCCATTGCCTTGAATGGACAGAAAGAAGTGCTTGTGCCAGTTTCGGATATTCAACTTGCGGCCGGTGTTTATACCTTGCGGATCAGCGGAGATATGCAATCCACTAAAAAACTAATTAAGACTACTAACGAATAACATCATGAAGAAACTACTTTGTGGTATATTTTTAAGCCTTACCTTCCAGTCACTGGCGCAAGCGCCAGCCTGGAGTGTAACTTCTGCGAGCTTTGATTATTCCATGCAGATCACCTGCAAATTAAACAAGTCGTGTACCGACCTGTCAAATACGAATAATAAAATTGCGGCTTTCGTGAACGGCCAATGCCGAGGCGTTGTAAACTCAAGCACCATAGCTGGAGCCAATCACCTGGCACTGCTCGTAGTCTATAGCAATGTAGTAGCTGGAGAAAAAGTGACCTTCCAGATTTACGATCAGTCGAGTAATACGGTTTACAACACCTTAGACACCGTTACCTTTTCGAATGGCACACAGCTTGGTGATCCGAATGCTCCCAGGTTGATGACAGACAATTATGCGCCAACGAATATTTCTATATCCAATCAGGTGGTGTTGGAAACGGCAAGCATTGGTAGCACCATCGCCACGATTTCGGCAGTAGACGATAATCTGGTCAATTCTTTTACGTTCAGTTTGCCTGTGGGAGTATTGGACAATGCCCGCTATTCGGTTTCCGGTTCTACCCTAGTATTGAATACTGTTCTGGATTATGAAGCGGACCAAGACGATTCCATTGAAATTCGTGTGGTAGATTCCTATGGATGCAGCCTTAATAAACGATTTAAAATTTTCATCAACGACCAGAACGATCCACCAACATCCTTGTCCATGCAAGGATTCCAGGTTCGTGACATGGCCCCTGGCGGAACCCTGGTGGGTGTTCTATCCACGGTTGACCCGGATCCCTTGGAAACTTTTACCTACACCTTCGTGAGCGGATTGGGAGACACTAATAACGTGGATTGCATAATTCGCAACGATTCCATTTTCACTAACAAAACAATCGTTTACGACTCTGCCGCCATACTTTATATTCGTGTGCGCACCACCGATGCTGGTGGTTTATTTTTGGAAGACACCTTTGAAATACATGTCATCGACTCCTTCGACCCTACCGACATACTAATTGATACGCTTCAAATAAAAGAAAACAATCCCCCAGATTTTTTTATCAGCAAATTACGAACGGTAGATGGAGATCTTAATGATGTGTTTACGTATAGACTTGCAGGTGGAAGCGGCGATGAAGACAATGCGCAGTTTTATATTCGCCGGGATAGCCTCTTCCTAAAATCGGTCACGTATTTCGATGTTAAAAACCTATATCGATTCCGGGTTGAAACGAAGGATGCCTTGAATCATACTTTCGAAAAAAGTTTTGAACTAAACGTGCTCGATGACCCAGGATTTACGGCAGATTTGACTTCGGCCAATTATGTATCACCAAACGATGACGGAAAAAATGACTTTTGGGTTATTCCCAATGTTGAAATTTATGCCAAGTATTCTCTTACTATTTTAGATGCCTTTGGATTTGTAGTCTACAAAAAAGAAAGTAATTACGCCAACGAATGGAATGGAAAAATCAACGGAACCCCCTTGCCTACCGGGAATTATTACTACATATTCCAACATGAAAAAGTGATCTACAAAGGAAACATCACTCTTGTAAACTAATCAGATTATGAACGTTCGAATTTTTATAATAAGCTTGATGAGCATACATGGTCTGATGGCACAAATCGTAAACTCCGATTTTTATTCGTTCCGCTTAGGAAATATGTTTAATGTAAATCCCGCGTATTGCACGTATGACGATGGAATCAATGTGATTGTCAATGCACAGACACTAGGATCCGGTATTCTGTATTCGAATAAAAACATGATGGCAGGAATTTATTCGCGAATAGCTAAAAAATCTGGATTGGGACTTAAAGCAATTTCCGATAGCCGCGGCGCTTTTCAAACATTTAAATCCGATGTATCGTATGGATTTCAAACGACCTTCTCGGAACAACATTTTTTGCGATTCGGAGTGTCGGCGGGTATTTATAATTCCAGCATTAATACCGGAAGGATTCAGAACTATGAACTGTTGGACAATACGGATCCCACGCTCAATTCCAATAATATGAATTATACGCAATTCATGACCGGCATGGGTGTGGTGTACACCTATAAAGGCTTGGATGTTTCGGCTTCGCTCCCACAGGTTGTATCCACTACCCAAGCCCTTAATTCGTACTTGCATTCCGCTGTTTTCTATAAAATCAAAGCCAACGATAAAATAAGCATCCAACCTTGGATCAGTTACCAAAACATGGCCGTTACCAAAAACCTTACAGGAATATTCACCAAAGTAAGTTACAAAGATTTAATTTGGACTCAGCTGGGCTACCAAAGCAACAAAAGCTTCATGGGTGCGCTGGGTGTAAGCTTTGAAAACATCGGCATTTCCTATGGCTTCAGGCTTTCGAATCCGGATTTAAAACAAGTGAGTGGTGCCATGCACGAAATGGCAATTTCTTTTAAATTTGGAAAAAAATCTTCCCCTCAGGAATCTGACTTAGGAAAAGTAATAAAGAGACTGAATGATTTATTGGCCCAGGATGTTTCGGATGCCAATCGTAAAAAGCTTCAGGATGAACTTAGCCGGATTAAAGAAGATTTGAGAAAAGCTGAAATTGACAATTCCAACCCTGAAAAAGCGAAGGAAGTAGAACAACAATTGCTTCAAATAGAAGATAAAATAAAACAGATTGAAGAACGCCTGAAATAATGAAATCAATTCTTTTCCTGCTTGGCTTGTGCCTTTGTTGCTGTGCATACGCACAGGACAGCACCAGTATTTCCAATAAAAAGAAAATTGATGAACTGAGAGCACGATTAGATAAGCTTACGGCCAAGGATATTCCTGCTCCGGTTTCCAATGAAGCATTATTGGCCGAAAATAAAAAGCTGAAAGATTCTATTCAGGTGCTTTGGAACATGTTAAATGCGCATCCGGAAATAAAAAAATATTCCAATCATTTGAGTTCCCTTTCTTCCTGCGATTGCATACGTGTTTTTTATGAATTGGGAAAATACACAACCGATTATACCTCCTACAGCGACTTGGATACGGTGGCTTCTGCCTTGGGTAAAAATCCTAGATTTTTACTTAAAATAGTTGGGCACTCAGACAAAATAGGTTCAGAGGGAACGAACCATATACTTTCGAAGCACCGGGCCGAAGACCTAAAAAAATATTTCATCCAAAAGTTCGGTATTGATGCTTCCCGCATTAGCATTGAGGGACATGGAAGTGCAGAGCACATCAAAGAAATCAAAGACCCTGCCTTATTTTATCTGGACCGGAGAACTGAAGTATATCTTCTGAAGATTTAGTTTGAATACTTTCCTGCAATACTTATTTAAAAAAGGAAAAGGCTTCGTCAAATACAGGCTTGATGACCCATTCATTCTGAATATTTATATAGCCCCATTTGCCATCGACCCATACGGCCATTAATCCTTCCTGAAAAGGTAACATCTGCTCGTATTGAGGCTTTATTTTCCATTCTCCATTGGATTGCAGCAAACCATATTTTCCATTCTCAGAGGCTACGCAATACCCTTGACTAAATTCGCCGATTATATATTGTAATTTTTTCTGTACAGTTTTCCCGTCAGTAGTTCTTTCCAGGAAATATTTGTAGGAGCGGGTATTCCGAATACTATATTTGGACTCCAGCAATAATACAGAACTTAAAAAAGATTCTTTCTTGTTTTCAACCAAAGGCGCTGAGGTACTTACCAATAGTTCATCGGAAAAAGATACGACATAGCGCTTTGACATGGGCTTTAACCAATTTCCCTGATGATCTACCAGGCCAAATTTATTTTTTTTCTGTACGCGAAAATACTGGCCTCCTGGTAAAGGTTCCACATAATCAAAAGAATATTCCTGCGAGCATTTCTTTCCAGTACTATCAATCAAAAAATAATCGGTAGAAGATTTTACCCAAGCCTTGCCTTGATAAAAGGGAAGTGCATGATCGAACTGTGCCGGTATCAATACCGTTCCATCAAGTCGTAGATATCCCCAAAGAAGAGCCGTAGAATATTTGTATGGAAAGGCCGTATCCTTGTTGATGGCAAAAGCTGCTTTTGCTTCTGTAAATTCAGCAAGCCTGCAAACTTCATCTCGGAAAGCAATAAATTCTCCTTGTTTCGTCAGCACGCCTAATACTTCCGTGCGACGGCTGGGATCCAAACGCTTTACCGGCTGTGTTGAGGTACTGGTGGAACCAAGCATCGCCTGGGGGAATTTCAATCCTATACATACCCCTTCTGATTCGCAAGAGGTAATGGGTGTAAACTTAGCAGGAAAAAGTACTGCTTTAAATTTTTTTTCTTCTTTGAATATCCAATAGGTTCGAGTACTTCTGGCGGCAAAATAGGAAGAACCGGCATTGCTTAAATAGGAAAATGAAGAATCTAAAAGATGTTTGCCTTTAGGGGTAATGAGATGATACACGGTATCCTTTCGCACCACAGCACGCAATTGCCCGAACGATACCATGCAGGGCAACAAAAGCAAAAGAAATAAATTCCTACTTTTTAAAATTGGTAGCGAAATAAGCATAGGTATTAGGGCGAAGTGATTTAAATCTTGCTGGGTCTAAAATATAATATGAAAAACTCTCTGCAAAATTTTCCTGAAGATTAACACTTGCATAATCCGTTATTCCGTCGCCACCATCAAGTTTGTACGCTTTGAAGAAGGCCGTTTTATCGTAGCCTTCCACAAGTGCGGCCTTGTAACCATCACCTTCCGTTACCCAACCTTTCCCTGTATGACTATCAGCCAGCAGCATTTCATTCTTAGCCAGTATGGACTCATTCTCCAAGGCATCGGTTTTGGTGCGCACATTTTCAGGAACCGGTTTTTTAGCTGTCACAAAACTATTAAAGGTTTGTACCGATTTATTATAATCATCCCGTGCTTTAGTATGTTTTACAAAAGATTTGCGTAATGGTGTATAATCCAACGCATGCCCTATTTCGTGTACTATGGTTTGTTCAAGGTAGGAAGAAAAGCCGGTGGTGGCATCCCCAAAGCGTGTGTCGGATGGCGTAAATGCTCCATTGTAAATCCAAATTTCATGCTGGAATGGCTCCCCTCCATACTTGTATTGACCGGAAGTGTATACAGCCTCCCCTGTGCCGGCTGAGGTACCTCTAGAAATTTTCAGCTTCGATACTTGAGATAAAATAGGATTAGGAATTTTATTTACCGTATTCATCAATACATTCAACTCCTCTGATTTCCATCCTGAACCTGCTATGCAATACTGATTAAACTTAGATTTGGCTTCAGGTGTAGGCAATACTTTATACTGGGTGCTGGTATCGGCACCCAAGTAGGTAACGGTAACAGTTTTATTATCGGTGCTGTTTTGAAATTCACATACATGACGTCCCGTAAATTTCTTTTTTGTGTCGTCGCTGGAGGTACTAAAATCTAATTGATTCTGGTCGACCGATAATTTTATGTTGTACCCTCCTGCCAGCTTGGAATGTGCACCGCCATTGTAGTCTTCCAAGATCGCGGAATAAAGATGATCGATTATTTTTTTAAAACTAGAAGTCAAGGTTTCAGGTATTCCAACCAACACCACTTTCTGGCTTATTTCAGTGGAGCCTTTGGAAGCATCGATGGTATGTGCCTGGTTATTTATCTTTTTTGCCGCATTGGGATTTTCAACTTGCTGAATGGATGTTTCAGCACCTTGTTGCACCTGCACGCGCTTGCCTTCGCTGGCTAGCTTCCCCATCTGATCGGCTTCCTGCTCTAAGGTAGGGTTCTGATTGACCAAGTCTTTCCCATGAATTTCTCCCCCATGCACCGTACCTTTGCGCTGTTGCACCACGTGAGTCAATTCATGCCCGATAAGTTCTTTTCCTTCTTTGGTAGAGGGCTGGAATTCGCCGGGCGCAAAGTGTACTTCGCTACCTTGGGTATAGGCCTTAGCTCCTAAGTTTTCTGCTTTTTCCGATTGCGTTTGTATCGATACACCTGAAAAATCCTGCTGAAAACTTTGTTCCATTCCTTCCTGCAGATCCGATGGGAGCTTATTGCTTACGCTGCTTTCTTTTTTCTGCTGAATAAAAAGTTTAGGCTGAAGAATGGGTTGTAGCTTAGGTTGAAGGGCAGGCTTTAATTTAGGTTGAAGAACCGCATTCGGGTTGACAACATTGGTAGTAACTTCCTGATTCTTGTTTTTATATTCTTGTGCCATGTATGTCTTGATTTGACAGAACGTAAAAAAATAAAGGATCTATTCTCCGATATGATTGCTATGCTGCTTCGATCCTCCAAGGATTCGAAGGACAAAACCTTATCCAGTCTTACAAAATTCTAACCGTTGGAGGTGTAACGACTAAACAAGGAAATAGAGCCCCAATAAAATACACTTCTCCATCTTGTTGGTGAATGTTGATTCAACTACCCATTTGTTCGAGGAGCAATATATGGGAGCTCTCTGCAAGTAAATGGTAGAACCTCTATGCAATTTAAAAAAGCTAAAAAAATCTACCCTGTGAAATCACAAATAAATTGTGACCCGGTAGAATCTTCTGGAGGATACGCAGCCCAACCAGCTTCCTCCACCAATATATAACACTATTAATTAAACAGTTAAACTCAAAATAAAGGTGACCTATTGTAGGAATGAAAAAAAATGATTAACATTGCACAAACGATTGCGCAATTGACAAGCGAACAAGAAAAACCCTCCATTAAACGAATATCTGAGCTAACCGGATATTCACACTCTTCTGTTTCCAGGGTACTGAACGGACTTGGCGACCAATACCGAATCAGCAAAAAAGCCCAAGCCGCAATCGTAGCGAAGGCGCAGGAATTGCACTTCACCCCCAATCAGATTGCTCGTGGATTACGATTAAAAAAAACAGAAACACTAGGGCTCATTGTTCCCAATATCGCTAACCCATTTTTTGCGGAGATTGCAAAAATCATCACCCGCAAAGCAAGATCTTACGGATACTCGATCTTGCTCCTGGATAGTGAAGACACCTTGGAAATTGAGAACCAATCGCTGCGTACTTTACTTGCCCGCAAAACCGATGGAATCATTTTATTTCCCAGTACATCGAACAATGAGTTAGTAGAGAAAATACATTCGGATGGAATTCCCATTGTGCTGGTAGATCGCTACTATCAATCGAGCGCGGTGCCCTATGTAAGTTCCGATAATTTTCAAGGAGCAAAAGAGGCCACTCGCTTTTTACTTCAGCAAGGACATCAAAACTTACTTTGTATACAAGGGAACCCTGATTCCAGTCCGAATCAGGAACGTGTGCGAGGGTTTCTGCAAGCGTTGCAGGAAGCCGGAATTACCAACAACTCTGCACGGGTAATCGGGAACGCGTTCAGTGAACAAAATGGCTACGACAGCACCCGGCAAGCCATCCAGCAGCGCTCCATTACGCCCTTTACTGCACTCTTCACCTTAAGTAATCTGAATGCCATGGGTGCCTGGAAAGCCCTGCATGAAGCAGGCCTGAGCGTGCCTGCCGATGTGTCCTTACTCACATTCGACAACCAGGAATTATTAACCTTGGTAAGTCCGGCTGTTACTGCCGTCGACCAACCCAAAGTAGCCATTGGTGAAACCGCATTGGACATGCTGATGCAGCAGATTCAACAAATTCCTCTGGCACAAACACAACTTCAACTTCCCACGCAACTAATCATAAGAAAATCTGTTCAGTTCATCAACTAAAAAAAACGATTTATGTTTATTGTTACCTCCTACCCACTTGCCGTAGTATTCTGTTTTGTTACTATGCTTTGCTGGGGCTCCTGGGCCAACACTCAAAAATTATCGCGTGGACGTTGGCCTTTTCCATTGTTCTATTGGGATTATAGTTTAGGAATCCTTCTAACCTCCTTGATCCTCGCTTTCACCATGGGATCCATCGGAGAATTCGGAAGAAGTTTTCAAGACGATCTGATGCAAGCTTCTCTGGCCGCGTTAGGCAATGCTTTGATTGGTGGCATTATTTTTAACCTGGCCAATCTGCTTCTTGTAATCGCCATTGATATTTCGGGAATGGCCATTGCCTTTCCCATCGGCATTGGATTGGCACTCGTTATTGGAGTTATTACCAACTACGCACCCTCTGAAAGCGGACAAGCATGGCTGATGACCGCTGGAGTGATTACGATCTTGTTGGGCATCCTGCTGGATGCTGCTGCGTACAAGCAATTGCCCGCCAACGGAAATAGCCCCGCCACCAAAGGAATTTTCTATTCCATTCTGGCCGGTGTTACCATGGGATTTTTCTACAAATACGTATCCGCATCCCTGGCAATCGATTTCAGTTTTCCAGAATCAGGCAAACTCACTCCTTACACGGCCATGGTTGTGTTCTCGCTGGGCATCCTGGCCTCTAATTTTATTTTCAATTGGTTCCTGATGCGTCAACCAATCAATGGAAGACGCAGTACCTTTCAGGAATATTTTAAAGGAAATGCCCGCATGCATGGAATCGGAATATTGGGTGGATCAATCTGGGGAATAGGTATGCTTTTCAATCTTCTTGCTTCGAAGACTGCAGGTGCTGCACTGGCATATGGACTTGGCCAAGGTGCAACGATGATAGCCGCTGTGTGGGGTGTATTTGTATGGAAAGAATTTGCTTCGTTGCATGCTTCAAAAAAATGGATCATATACACCATGTTTGCGTTTTTTCTAATTGGCATCGGATTATTAGTGTATTCTAAAATTATATAATTCTTTCATCGTATGATTTCAATTATCGGAAGTTCAAACCTCGATATGGTGATGCGCATGCCTGCTTTGCCAGAACTAGGGCAAACAGTGCTGGGAGGATCGTACAGCGAAAACTTGGGAGGGAAAGGCGCTAATCAGGCGGTGGCAGCCCAACGGGCCAACGGTAATATTCATTTTTACACGAAAGTCGGAAAGGATGCCGCAGGAAAAAAATTCAAAACTCAATTTATAGAAGAAGGTCTTCCAAAGGATGGAATACTCGAAGACTCAAACGCAGCCAGTGGTATAGCACATATATGGGTTTCCGAAAAGGGGGATAATTCTATTGTGGTGGCAGCAGGAGCCAACATGCAATTGTTTCCGGAAGATCTTTCTCCTTTTGAAAAAAAAATCAGGGAGAGTGCATACCTCGTTACGCAATTAGAAACTCCTGTTCAAACCTTGGAATGGTTAGGCAGCCTGGCGGCACAGCATGAAGCTAAACTCATTCTTAACCCTGCTCCTGCCAGCTTGATTCCCTCTTCTGTATGGCAGCAACTATGGCTTCTTACGCCCAATGAAACAGAGTTGTCTTTACTTACCGGAATGCCTGTGCGAAATCCCGATGAGGCGCAAATAGCTGCACGCGCAGTGATTGGCATGGGTGCTTCGCAGATTATTGTTACCCTGGGATCCAAGGGATGTTTGTGGGCCAACAAATATCACTGTGAATTTTTTCCTGCATTTTCGGTAATCGCATTAGATACTACTGCGGCCGGAGATGTTTTTAACGGAACTCTGGCGGTGGCTTTGGATGAAGGGAAAAGCATTCCAGAAGCCATCCGGTTTGCCTCCGCAGCCGCTGCCATCTCTGTTGCTCGCTTAGGCGCTCAGCCTTCCATTCCTTACCGAAATGAAATTGAATCCTTTCTATTGTCTTACTAACATGAAGAAATTTCACATTCTGCTTCTTTTCATTTTAATCACAACAAGCTGCACCGAGTCTAAACGACCAGGCAAACTTACCGGGGAACTCGAGTTATCGAAAGAGGCCTATGAAGAAGCAGTGTATGCCTCCTGGCTGGGACAACTGGTGGGCAATACGTATGGACTCTGCTACGAATTCAAATACATCGATGAACCTGGGCCTGACACTTTTCCTTATTGTTACACATGGACCTTGGATTCCCTTCGACATTACAACGGAGCCTTTTCAGACGATGATACGGATATAGAATACATGTATTTGACTCAAATGGAAAAACATGGCAGTGAACCCAGCTACGCTCAACTGAGCGAGGCATGGAAAAACCATGTAACCACGCGTGTATGGTGCGCAAATCGGCAGGCTGTTGCACTCATGCATGCCGGACACTTCCCGCCTGCTACCGGCTCGGTACGGTTTAATCCGCAGTGGTGCCAGATAGACCCTCAGTTAGTCAATGAAATATGGGCCATCACGGCTCCTGGTATGATGCAGTATGCCGTAGATAAATCGGCCTTCGCGGCGCGCATTACCAACGACAGTTTTGGAATTGAACCCACCTTGCATTATGCCGCGATGTACAGTGCCGCTTTTTTTGAGAAAGACATCCCGACAATAATTGATATCGGAACGAGAGCCTTGCCTGCACGCTCCCGCTTTTCAGGCATAGTGGAAGAGGTCAAAGAACTTTACCGCATGTACCCGAACGACTGGAAGACGTCCCGAAAAATTATTAAGGAAAAATACTACACTTATGCCGATTATAACAAAAACTGCTGGCCTGTCATCGACGCTCAACTCAACGGTGCGTTTGGCATTATGGCCTTGTTATATGGAGAAGGTGATTTCAGGAAAACGCTGGACTATTGCTGTGCATTGGGCATGGATGCCGACAACCAGGCAGCTACCATGTGCGGCCTGGTGGCATTGATCAAAGGAAAAAAATGCATTCCTCATGAATTGCTGTTTCCCCTGAAAAATTCTGGTTGGACTAAACCGTATAATAATTCCTATCGCATGATTACACGCCCTGGCTTGTCCGATGATTCCATTACAGGCCTCGCCATGCGCACTGCTCGCATGGGCGAAAAAAACATTTTGAAACAGGGAGGGAAAATAGAAATGAGAGATGGAAAAGCATATTACAGGATTCCTTCGCATGCTTCTTTTGTAGCTCCCTTCGAACTCAATCCGATTCCCAATTTAAGTCTTGAAATTCACGAAACCTTCTCGTATCCGTTATATGCAGGGGCCGTTGCCGACTCGTTGCGATGGTCGTTGGAAGGAAATGTCCCTTCCGGTTTCCGGATTGAAAATAAAGCATTGGTGGCTACTCCGGTGAAAACAGGAAATTTTTCATTTCACTTGGTGGTTCGGTACAACAATGAAAGTAAAAAAATTCTTATTGAAGGAATGACACACAGCCGCAATCTTTCCAAGGAAGCATCCTCCATTGTATTTAATACCGAGGCCACCGACCATAACGTGGAATGCATACGGGATGGAAAAAAAGATTTCACCTATTACAGCACCAAATCAGGAGCACAGCGCATGCTAGACTTTTATGGGTATACCTGGGATTCAGAACAAACCATATCCTCCCTTCAGTATTCTATTGGTGCCCCACGAGAATATTGTGGCTGGTTTACTTCCCTTTCCGTGGAATATTTGAAAAACGATCAATGGGTTCCTGTCAAGCAAGTAAGGATGTCTCCGGAGATGAATTTGGAAAATAATCAATGGCTAAAACCGACCATGATCGATTATTCCATATCCTTTGAAAAAGTACGCTGCAGGGGAATCCGGATTATTGGCCTGAGTGGTGGTATTCCGAAAGATGCTACCAATGCGCATCTTGGCTTGCAGTATTATACCTCCATTAGTGAATTAAAAGTTTTTGAAGAATAAATGGATGGTTTCTTTACCTCTTTTTGATTGGGAATACCAACATGTATTAATGAATTGAATCACCCCTTGCCATCAATTTTTGGGCCAATAAGAAAATAGAAAAGACGATGTTTGTAGCAAAAACCACAAACATCGTCCAACTAAGCATTCTAACCGACTCGTCATTTATTTTTTCACAAAACGTTGTACACGTTCCCCGGCGCGCACAAAATAAACACCTCCGGCAAGTCCGGAAATATCGATCGCATTTTCAAAGGATTCAAATAACACATACCCCTCTCTGCTGATCACAGAAATTTTTTCTCCGGGCTTAACCCCTTGCACAAAAATCACATCCTGAGAGGGATTAGGAAATACTGAAAGCGCTGCATTTTCAATGTTCAATGCTTCGCTTTCCAAATCTCTGGCGGCAGCGCTAAGCGATCTTCCGTATACTTCCACCTCACGAATGGAAACCCAAGGACCTGTATAATTTCCGGCTCCTACTACTGTAAGTCGAACAAAACGCCCGCGTGCATTAATCGCATTGGTTAGTTCTGCGGCAGCCTCGGTATTAGACAATCTGTCGACCACGGTCTGATAGGTTCCGGCATTGGTGCGCACGTCTACCCGATACCGGTAGGAACGATTTAAATAAGGAAATACTTTTATTTGATCCAATTGATAATCGGCACCCAAATCAATAACGGCCTCTTTCGGCATTTGTTCAGCCGACCATCTGTTGGTAGTATTGCCGTCATTAATATTCAATCCAAGATTTCCTATCTGTTCTCCTGAAACAGTAACGGGTTTGCGTAATGCCAGGTTACTGGAGCCAGAGGAAGCTTGCACCGTAAATGTGCGTGTACTGGTAATAGTACCAAAAGCTACGGTTACACGCTGCGTTCCGATGGAGGATGGAGTATAAACACCCGAAGCTGTTATCGTTCCTCCGGTACATGTCCACACCGGAGAAGCGGCAACTGTATTGCCACAAGCGTCGGTAGCGGTAGCTGTAAAAGCAACTGGTACTCCTTGAGTAAGGCTAGCAGGGCTTTGATGGATGGTAGCACTTACTGCAGAACCACCGGTGCAAGATGTACCAGTTAATTTATAAATTTCCGCACTTGCCAACAGAAAAGCTCCTACGGCATAGTCAGTAGTAGTGCGATTAGTAACCGGTTGTGCATCTGAAGGG
>JALONM010000048.1 GCA_025454925.1 Cytophagaceae bacterium | reverse complement strand
GGCTCTAAGGCAATATTAAATTTCTTTTCTACAGAAAGAATAATATCGCTTGCCAGGGCTGCAATTTCAGCTCCTGTGGCTCCACCATAATTAACTAAGACGAGTGCCTGATCTTTGTGAGCGCCTGTATTGCCAATTCTTTTACCTTTCCAGCCGCATTGTTCTATCAACCAGCCTGCGGGAACTTTAACACCTCCTGAGGCGCCAGGAAATGAAGGTACGGATGGGAATTTTGCCTGCAAAGATGCGAAAGCCTCTATGGAAATTTCTGGATTTTTAAAAAAAGATCCGGCATTGCCCAACACTGCTGGATCTGGCAGTTTGCTTTTGCGAATTTGGATTACCGCCTCGCTAACCTCTGAAATGCCAGGATTCGTAAGCTGCTTAGAGGCTAGTACATCACGAATAGCACCATATGAAGTATTGACAACTGGATTTTTTTGTAAACGTAACCCAACGTCTGTAATGATGTAGCGCCCTTTCCCTTCTTTCTTAAAGAAACTGCTTCTATACGCAAACTGACATTCTGCTGCTGAAAACCTTTTCACCGAAAGAGAGGCGATTTCCAGAGCTTCTACATACTCTAACACATCCTTCAACTCAACTCCATATGCCCCAATATTCTGCACTGGAGAAGCTCCTACGCTACCTGGAATCAAAGACATATTTTCTATTCCGCCCCAACCATTCGATACCGCATACAATACCAAGTCGTGCCATACCTCACCTCCGGCGGCAGAAAGTACCACGGTATCGTTTCGATCCTCTATCAATCGAATTCCCTTCATTTGGTTATGCAATACCACACCTGCATAATCTGATGTAAATAAAACATTACTACCTCCTCCTAAAACCAACATAGAATACTGTTTGCACTCCGGTGAATGAAGTAAGTGCACCAATTCTTCTATTGATTTAAAGGCAGCGTAATACCGACAAGTAATCGTAAGTCCGAATGTATTGAATGAAGTAAGCGAAAAATTTTCCTGAAACATGGTCGTATGAATATTCCGAATGACTTAATGCAAATCTTGCGCCTGCAAGTTTACACGCTCAAGCACCAGATAATCGTTCTTCTTGGGTGAATTGGTAACCATCATCTCGCCGAGAAACCCAGCCAGAAAAAGTTGAACTCCAATAATAAGAATGGTAAGGGAAACATAGAACAAGGTATTATCGGTAATATCTCTGTGCACGGGCGTTAGCGCCCAATAAATGTGATACATTTTATTAAGCACCAGATAGAGAACAATAAGAAATCCTATCAGGAAAGACAAAGCACCCAAACTTCCGAAAAAGTGCATTGGACGACGTTTGTATTTGTGTACGAAAGAAATAGATAGCAAATCTAAAAAACCATTTACGAATCGCTCTAATCCAAATTTAGTATGACCGTATTTGCGAGCACGATGCTCTACAACTTTTTCTCCGATTTTTTTAAATCCATTCCATTTCGCAATAAATGGTATGTACCGATGCATCTCTCCATACACCTCAATGCTCTTCACCACTCGGGATCGATAGGCCTTTAGCCCGCAATTAAAATCATGGAGGTGAATCCCTGACATTTTTCGCGTAGCCCAATTAAACAACTTCGTGGGAATCGTTTTTGATATAGGATCGTAACGTTTTTTCTTCCAACCAGAAACAATATCGAATCCTTGCTCGGTAATCATCTTGTACATCTCTGGAATTTCATCCGGACTATCCTGCAAATCTGCATCCATAGTAAAGACCACCTTGCCAGAAGTGGCCTGAAAGCCCACGTGCAACGCAGCCGATTTACCATAGTTTCGATTAAACCGTATGCCTTTAATCATTGGATTGGTTGCCGACAATTTCTGAATTACTTCCCATGAATTATCCGTACTACCATCATCGATAAATAATACCTCATAGGAATATTGGTATTCTTTCATGACACGCTCTATCCACGCCGTCAATTCAGGCAGTGATTCTTCTTCGTTCAGCTGAGGTATTACGATGGAAATATCTAACATAAGGAATACAGGCCAATCCTGATTTATAAGCACTTATGCAAAGATATACTTTTCATACAAAGAATCTATAAATTATAGCCCCGGAGCCGGAACATTCCTTACCTTTTCATTACTTTTGAATCATGTAAAAAACTCAAAGGTGAAAACAGTATCCATGGGTTTTTCACCACTTATTCCGATTTCTTTGGCCGACGTTTTCAAACGTGTCAGGCATTTAAAAAGAGTAGGGAGAAATAAATTATTCTGATATACACATTGAATCATTTTTTATGCGATACAAATTATTTGGAAAAACAGGCCTGCGGGTTTCAGAGTTATCGTTAGGAACCATGACCTTCGGAACCGAATGGGGCTGGGGAGCGGATTATGATGAGAGCAAAAAAATGTTCGACTTATATTGCCAGGCTGGTGGCAACTTCATCGATACGGCGAATCGATATACGGAGGGCACCAGCGAAAAATGGGTGGGCGAATTTATTGCATCCGACCGGGACCATTTTGTTTTGGCAAGCAAGTATACTTTGTTCGACCGCAAAGATGCCAACCATGCCGGCAATCACCGGAAGAATATGGTGCGCTCACTGGAAGGCAGTTTGCAACGACTTCGCACTTCCCACCTCGATATCTTATGGTTGCATGCCTGGGATTTTACCACGGGTGAAGAAGAAATTATGCGAGCTTTGGAAGACATGGTGCGCAGCGGAAAGGTACTTTACCTCGGGATCTCCGATACTCCGGCCTGGCTGGTATCAAGATGTAATACCATTGCTGAATTGAGAGGCTGGAATGCGTTTGCAGGACTACAGGTGGAATACAGCCTGGTGCAGCGCACAGTGGAGCGTGATCTCCTTCCGATGGCCCGCCACTTGGGCATGGCCATCACACCTTGGGCACCTTTAGGATCGGGGGCACTCACCGGCAAATACTTACAAAACGAAGCAGGAAGAATAAAAGAAGGGCATGCTAAGCTTAATGAAAAAAATACAGCCATTGCCCAAAAAGTAGTAGACATTGCTAAGAGCCATGGATATAGTCCGGCACAGGTAGCGCTGCGATGGGTAATGCAACAAGCAGGCATTATGGTACCCATTCTGGGCGCACGTAAAGCGGAACAAATGGCCGACAACCTCCAAGCCATTCGCATGGAACTCTCTCCAGATGCTATGCGGGAACTACAAACAGTTTCAGAAATAGAACCTGGTTTTCCACACGACTTTCTACGTTCAGAAAATGTCCGGAATATTATTTATGGCGAACAACAGGGGAACATCGACAATCACTGGAGAAAGTAATTTCACAATTTCAGAAGCATGTTCCGGTTCAAACAATTCACCATCCATCAGGAGTCGAATGCCATGAAAGTGTGCACCGACTCCTGTCTCTTTGGCGCCTTGATAGACGCAGAACAGGCCAACACCATACTTGATATCGGAGCAGGAACAGGTCTACTCAGCGTAATGCTGGCACAACGAAGCAAAGCACACATTCTAGGATTGGAATTGAATGCCGAAGCCGCTATGGAAGGCGCCCGCAATGCCAATCAATCGCCCTGGGCAGACCGCGTAAAAATCCTACCTGGTGATATTCGAACATTCAACACCGATGCTCCTTTTGATTTGATCCTCTCCAACCCTCCCTTCTTCCGCCATTCCCTGCGTTCTCCTAACGAGGCGCGCAACAATGCGATGCAACAAGAGCATCTTAGCTTCGCAGAACTGGCAACCTGTATCAACAGACTGCTGGGACCGGAAGGAAAAAGCTGGATCCTGCTCCCTCCTTATGAAATGAGTCTTTTCCAAAAAGAGATGCAATCGTATCATTTTTTTCATACGTATTCCTGTTTGGTAAGCAATCAGGATGAAGAAAAACCAATCCGGGAAATAGCAACATTCTCCAGAAAAGAAGAATCTCTTAAAAAAGAAAAACTCAGCATTTACAAGAGCGACAGATCTTACACGGACGCTTTTTTTCATTTACTGGAACCTTACTATTTAAAACTCAAGCACCATGAATGAAATACCCGATTGGATGGAGGCCCTGGCCGATGAACTTGCAGAGAAACGATATTCGGTAGTGGATCATTTTATTTCCAACACACTCACCGAAGAATTGTTAGCCGCATTAAAACAGGAACAAGAATCTGGTACGTTCCACCAGGCATCCATAGGCAGACAACAAGATCAGCAAATACGAACAGACATCCGAGGAGATTACATTCTTTGGCTGGACCAATGCCTTCACTTGCCTGCTGTGCAAGCCTACTTAGAAAAAGTTAACCTGCTGATAAAGGGCCTCAACAGAACCTTATTCCTGGGACTACAGGAATCTGAAATTCATTTCGCTTATTATCCTACCGGAACGTATTACAAACGGCACCTCGATCGTTTCAAAAGCAGCAGCAGACGCACCTTATCTATTATTACCTATTTAAACTCTAACTGGAAAGACACTGAAGGTGGGGCCTTGGTTGTATATATTCCTTCTGAAGAACAGGGAGAAAAAGAAAAAAAAATTACCATACTCCCTGAAGCAGGTAGAATGGTAATTTTCGACAGTGCTTTACTGGAACATGAAGTCATTCCAGCCACGCGCGAACGGTACAGCGTTACTGGCTGGATGCTGCGGTAATTCTAGGATGATACCTATCTAAATTTTATTTAATGATTCATTCAACGATGCATTCATCTCGATAAAACGTTGTTTGGCAGATTGCACAAACTCCATATCTTCAATAATCGCTTTGATATCTTCATCACCAGTAACATCCAATTCGCTTATCTTATACGTTTGCTCGTAGTTACCTTTTTCAAGTTTGATGATATATTTATTATTCCACGCATACACCGTTACCTTGAAGTCAGGATGGGGGATTTCCAAAATTGTACGCATACCTGTTCGATTTAAAATACACTACTTACAGACCGTTCACTTCTACATCTTTTCGATAAGTCAAACCGATGCATGATTTACCTTTTATTAACTTTCCACTTACCTTTTTTAAATTAAAAAGAGGACTGTAGTCCTCTTTTTAATTTAAAATTATTGTTTTACCATTTTAGATACTTCCTCCTCATACACTACAGGAGGGTATTTCTTTCTAAGTTCTTCGATCCATTGCTTCTCCAGATAATTCTGATAATCTGAAATAGACAAACCTCTGGATTCTTCAAAGGTTTTGAGACGGGCCTCTTCTACTTTGGTAATCACAACATAGTACACTCTTCCTTCTTTTTCCAAGGTATAAGAGCCTTTCTTCCATTCCACTGCATCTACCAATGCATTTTCACCTTTTTGAAATGCACCCTCTTTCACTTCCAAGGTAAGGGGAGCTTTTTCATTAAATTTACTTTCTAATACTTTTTTAGAAGAAGAATAAAATTTGAATGCCAGGCTTCCTTTTCCATCTGCTGATTTCTGAGCAGCGGCAAATCGAATACGATCTTTTGAAATTCCTCTGGAAACCAAATAGTTCTTTACGCTATCGGCACGTTGCGTGGCAATAGAAGTATTTTCTTCTTTGCCAAAGCTTGTTGCTAATTCCAAAATCAAATTTTTATCCTTTACAAGCGCTGGAATGCTTTGATCTGCTTTCTTTTTAATATCGGTGCTTAACGCCACTGATTTAGAATCGTAACTAACGGCCTCAATTTTAGGTTCCGCAACAGCAAAGTATTCTGTTCCCAACTCCTTTTTCAATTGCTCCAGAGTTGCCTGGTCTTTCACATTGTAAATGGTTGCAAAAGCACGAGTATCCCATTTGTAGTTTGCGTTATTCTTGTTAAAGAAAGAACGCAAGCCAGCTGTATCTTCTACCGCTTTGGACCACACTTTATCGTCCATTAACTGGAATAGTAAAATGCCATCGCGGTATTCACGCACCAGCATTTTATAGTCTACATATTTCTCTTCCAAATGAGCTTCTTCATAAGCCATCAGAGAGGCATTTACATAGTCTTTGTATAATTGACGCATGTATTGTTGAGGGGAAATTCCTTTTTTAGGACGTTGATTAGCCTTTACGTAATCGAGAAAATTATTAACCGTATATTTTTCTGATTTGATTGTAAACACTTCTACATTCTCTTTCTCCTCTGCCGAACGGAAGAATGCTCCATTAATGAGCGTGCTGTCGGCTTTGGACAAAGCAATATCCAAGCCTTTAGAATTTTCCTGCAAGTTATTTTCTTTTCTCAACCGTTGAAGCATTACGGTTTTATTAAGTTCGGAGCGGGAATCTTTTGATACTTTAGATTTCAAACTTGGCTCAAGCTCCTGATACGACTCCAATTTCTTACGCTCCAGCATTTTAATTACGTGCCAGCCATAAGGAGTTTGAACAGGAGCCGCAATATCACCAGGGTTTTCCAACTTAAATGAAACTTCTTCAAACGATGGAATCATTTTCCCTACAGAGAACCAAGGCAATTCTCCTCCTTTCGATTTGGAATTTACGTCATCGGAAAACTGATTACAAAGTTGTTCCCAGTTTTCGCCTGCTTTCACACGTTTATAAATTTCATCAACCTTTTGTTTGGCTGCAACGGAGTCTTCCGCGCTCAGGCCAGAAGTAGCCCTTACCATGATGTGAGCCACACGCACCTGGCCTTGTGAAGGCCGAGATTCAAATACTTTTAAAATATGATATCCAAAACGTGTTCTTACAATTTCAGAAATACTTCCTGCGGGTGTTTTATAAGCCGCATCTTCAAAAGGATAAACCATTTGCAGGGCAGTAAAATAACCTAAATCTCCCCCATTCTTTTTGGCAGAGGGATCTTCGGAATAAGCGGAAGCCAGTTTATTGAAATTTTCTCCTGCGAGGGCTTTCTTGCGGATATCGGAAATTTTATTCCAGGCTTTTAAAGTGTCGGCAGGGTCCGCATCCGGTCCTACATTAATGAGAATGTGTGCAGCATGAACTTCGGTTTTCATGCGCTCGTAAGCTTCGCGGGTAAGTTGTTCGGTTACACTTTTCTCTGTCAGATACGGCTGTGCCAATTGCTTGCGGTAGCCTTCCAATTCTTTCTTGAATGAACTCGCTGTATCAAGACCTAATTCCTCCGCCTCTTTTACCTTCATTTTAAAGTTTAGGTAGAGGTTTAAATAATCTTTGATGGATTGATTGGAGTAGGCATCCTGGGCGTTCGCATTATTCTTTTTGTATACATATTGGAACTCTGGCGAATAAACCGGATACTGACCATACCTGGCAATGACAGGCTCTGTAGAGGCAGTGGTCGAAGAGCTGGGACTTTTGCCTGATTTACAGGCATGCAACGCCATTACGGCAAAGGCGGCTGCAACGAAATTTTTCATAGTGTCTGTATATACTTTATGCATCAAACGTAAACGTATTCGAACTAGTACAGTACTTTAACCCAATTATTGGCGACCATACTAATGAGCAATGTTAAGAAAATTTTAGATTTATTTGAAATTTAAGTCGCTGGTTTATACGCCAATCGACTCAAAGACCTAAATTTGAAGCCATACTAGCCTAAAGAATTCCTTTACGTGTGCAGTGTCACATCCATTGGGGGTAAGAAACGGGAGTATGACCGACGCAGATGGCGTCTACACAACAGTGTAATTGCGCCGGAATTTCAGAAAAGGCAATAACAACATTACTTATGCCGTCATTAATCTTAATACCATGCCCATTGGGCGACGACGCAGCGGCGGCAGAGGCCGTGCCGCTTTATATCGACACTCAATTAAAAAATATTCGTTATTTCCTGGTCGAAAACCTTCGCACTGCTCGCCGGTTTATCAGCTCAAGGAAATTAGGATTGGTACTGGATACAATGCATTTCAAAGAGCTGACCAAAGACTCGGAGAAAGCTGACATTGTTTCCTGGATGAAGTCAGTTCCCAAGGAGGAACCGATAGGTGTATTATCGGAAGCAGGCTGCCCAGGCATAGCCGACCCGGGAGCCTTGGCCGTGTCGATAGCCCATCAGAATGGCCGGAAAGTAATTCCCCTGGTGGGACCCAGCTCTATTCTGCTTGCGCTTATGGCTTCGGGCTTCAGCGGACAACAATTCTGTTTTCATGGATATTTGCCCATTGATAAAGAGCAACGCGCCAAAGCCATTAAAACCCTGGAAAAAGAGAGTAAAACCCGTCAACAAACGCAATTGTTCATTGAGACTCCCTACCGCAACGATAAGTTGTTACAAGACTTGGTAAACCTGTTGGAAAAGGATACCCGCCTGTGTGTAGCGGCCGACATTAGCACTTTAGATGAACGCATCTGGAGCCAGCCTGTGCAACAATGGAAACAAAAGACCATTCCAGTGCTGGGTAAATCTCCTGCCATCTTTTTGTTGTTTGCAGGTCATTAATGCGGCAAGATGGATGATACCATTTGAATCTAAGTTGCTTTTTACTTATTTTCGGCCCTTTAGTATAAAAAAGAACATTTAGCTCAAAAAGAATATGCCCTATTTATTTACCTCCGAATCGGTATCAGAAGGACATCCTGATAAAGTCGCCGATCAGATATCGGATGCCTTAATCGACAACTTCCTTGCGTTTGACGCGAGTTCCAAAGTAGCGTGTGAAACATTGGTAACTACCGGTCAAGTTGTACTTGCAGGAGAGGTAAAATCCACAGCCAACCTGGATGTACAAAAAATTGCACGCGAAGTAATCCGTAAAATCGGATACACCAAATCAGAATACATGTTCGAAGCCAACTCCTGCGGTATTTTATCTGCCATACACGAACAGTCCTCAGACATTAACCAAGGTGTTGAACGCAAAAATCCGGAAGAACAAGGCGCTGGTGACCAAGGGATGATGTTTGGATACGCTAGCCGTGAAACCGACAACTACATGCCTCTTGCGTTGGACCTGGCTCACAAGTTATTATTGGAATTAGCTGCCTTACGTCGCGAAAACAAAGACATTACCTATTTGCGTCCGGATGCAAAATCACAGGTAACTATTGAATATTCTGATAGCAATCAGCCGCAACGCATCGACACCATTGTTATTTCCACACAGCACGACGACTTTGATAGCGACGAGAAAATGCTTGCAAAAATCAAAGCGGATATAATCAATATTTTGGTACCAAGAGTAAAAGCTCAACTTAAACCAGAACTGCAAGCATTGTTCAACGACAAAATCACCTACCACATTAACCCAACCGGAAAATTTGTAATTGGTGGACCTCACGGTGATACCGGACTGACTGGCCGTAAAATCATCGTAGACACTTACGGAGGTAAAGGCGCCCACGGTGGTGGTGCGTTTTCCGGGAAAGACCCATCCAAAGTAGACCGTTCGGCCGCCTATGCAACACGCCATATTGCCAAAAATCTGGTAGCAGCCGGTGTTTGCGATGAGGTATTGGTACAAGTTTCTTATGCCATCGGTGTAGCAAAACCTTGTGGTTTATACATCAACACGTATGGCACTTCCAAGCTAAAAATCAGCGATGGCGAACTTGCCAAGAAAGTGGAAGAACTATTCGACATGCGTCCGTATGCCATCGAACAACGCTTGAAACTTCGCAACCCTATGTATTCTGAAACAGCCGCCTATGGCCACATGGGACGTGAAGCAAGCACCGTGAAAAAAGAGTTTACGAAACCTGATGGAACCAAGCAAACACTCGAAGTAGAGTTATTTACCTGGGAAAAATTAGACTACGTAGATAAAATCAAAAAAGCATTTCAGCTTTAAATAATAAAAGGGAGCTTCGGCTCCCTTTCTTGTATTATAACTCTTATGAGAATAGTATCGACCTGTTTTTCCCTTTTCCTTCTCTGCTGTATACTTTCTTGCAGCAGACCAACTGTGTCGCTCAGCAAAAAAAATATCCCAGCAGGCATCACTCCAAAAGAACTGGCTTCATTGCAGCCTATTGATTCCGTGCCTTCCATAGAGGTAAGCTCATTGAATGGACAACGCTGGGTCATTGGAAAAGGAAGTCAAAAAAAAACATTGGTTATTCTTTTTACCACTTGGTGTGGCACGTGTAAAGAAGCACTGCCTGCCTTGGATGCTGAATTTGGTAAAACTGCTCAACCCTTTCAGGTTCTTGCGATCGGAAGACACCATACCGAGCAAGCGCTATTGCAATGGCAAGCACAAACTCAGTTCAGGTTGCCTGTAATCGCCGACTCATCAGCTGCTGTATCATCTTTATTTGCCCCTGACCTTGTACCTCGTTTTTACATTATTGACACCACAGGCAACGTTCTTTACCAGGATATTGGCTGGGGAAATTACATGATAGAAGATTTCAAAAAACACCTTCCCTGAAGTCTTATTTTTTATTCAGAATCAATGTATCTGAATAACGCTCTTTTCCATCGGAGAAAATCAACAGGTACATGCCGTCAGGCAAGCTTCCTACCTGGATTTCCTGCTGTTCCAGAAGCTGCTCCTGCACTACTCTGCCCTGAGCGGAAACAACTTTAAGCGAATATTTTCCAGGAGCAAATGATGGCAATTGAGTATACAGCCAACCTTGGCTTGGATTAGGAAAAATGTAGACTGAATTTCCCTTGGTCAAGGCCTCTTGAGTAGAAGTGGAAGCATTGCTATGATGCGTATATTTTGAAAGCAATCGAATGTAAGCCGTTTGATACCCCAAACTTGGCTCTGTGATTTCCCAGGAATTAAGTGGCCAACTGGTATTAAAATCTTTATACGATTTCTGAACGGGTTGTCCCTTTGGCGGACTTATACTCTCCGAGGTACATAAGGCATTATTCTGGGTAGAACCACAATTGTTCGGGCAACAGTCGTCGTAATCGTAAAAGCTGTTGGGACCGCCTGCCAGAAAACCTGGTGCCGGACCGTAGGTAGATACTCCCACTCTATCCCATTGAGAGCTGCCATCTGAAAACCAGGTATGATAAATTTCATTGATGCTTTTTTCTGCACCATATGAACTCATATTCGTGAGGTAACACAAAGAAAGGGGATTAACACCGTGAATGTAATGCAGATATTCCTCCCCTTGTTTATCATAGGTTTCATTATTGGCTGGGCTGTAATCATAATGTTTGAATAACGTATATACATTCCCATATACCGATTTGTATTGATTCGACCCCCAGTTATATTCTTTTACAAATGCTCTGTATGGATCTGAATGGAATGAAGAGAAAAAATCTCCAGACTTATTAAATGCAGTATTGGAAGCGTTCCTGATGGCGTTCACAACATTCGTTGTTACATTCGGCAACGAGATATAATACATTAAATAATCTTGTTGTTCGAAAAAATATTGACTCGCATAATTACTCCAGGCAAAAAGCGGCATACTGGTATAATTGCTTTCCACAAACGATTTGTAAGTGGCTCCTCCAGTTAGATCATACAAAAAAGTGGCTGCTCCAATCTTAGCTGTGTTTCTGCCTAAATTATCTGTTTCCTGATTACCTGCAGCCAACCCTTGAGAGCCATTACTGGAAGAGTTATTCGCAAAGGTAACCGATGGATTTGCCACCGCCCAGTCCCAGGCGGCTATAGCTTTACTTTCCAGCGTAGCTGCATAACTGGCATAGGATGGACCAAGCTGCTTAAACACTTTGGCTCCAAGGGCAAATGCACTGGCAGAACGCAAGGTTGCATTCGTGGTGGCAGGACCATACAAAGATTCTCCGGTGGCAGAACTAGGAGGACTACCACTGGCCCTTCCTAATACACAAAGTGAGGAACCATCCGATTGACTCATGCGAAGCAACCAGTCAAGCGCCCATTTTACTTCATCCAACACATCGGGTACACCATTCCCCGATTCTGGTATCATGTAATCATCGGTAAAAGCCTCTGGTCTCTCCAGGTAAGCAAGCAACAAAGTCACCACATAATTGGCCGTCCAGGGTGTATATTGATTGTAATCCCCGGCATCGTACCAACCTCCATACAAATCTTTTTCGGTAGCAAGCACTTTATTATTAAATAACCGTGCATTTTTATCCTGCAAAGGCCCCACATGCGACGCTGCATGGGCGTAGCCATTGCCTGCATGCGCAACCAGTTTTGTATAACCCGAGCGCTGATAATACAACATGCGTAGGGACGCTTTCAACACATTTTTATATACCGTATCGGCAATCACAAAAGTCGCACTTCTAGCATTATTGGTAAGGTCTTTTACATAATAACTCCCCTCTGTGGTAACCGAAGAAAAATCAAACCACCATGCCCTATCTCCGGAACTGGCATCTGTAGCTCCTCCGTTCCATGCGCTAATAGAAGCGGTAAAAACAGGCGTATTGGTTTGGTCAGAGACGAGTGCGTAAGTAGATCCTGGCGTAAAAGACAAGGAAGCATCATATCCTGTCTGCGGATCCCGGATAACGGCTACCTTATTTGCACCGGTTGTATAGCCAAATTGATCCACTACAATAAATTCACTTATTTGAGCATTGGAGATTTGCCAAAATAGCACAAGAAGAATAGGCCAAACAGTACGAGTTGTGGTCATGGGGGGAAATGGTTTATAAGCGAATATAGATAATTAATTCAATAAAAAACAATTATAAATTAGAATAATACCATATGATAACAAATTTACCACCTGAATTCAACGATTTTTTGCATCAACCTGGGAATACAACAGGAATAATACGCGAGTATGAGATTTCAGCGCTCGTTAGAATCTCTGCACTCTAATCCCGGTTAAAATTCTATTTTTGTTCCATGGCAGAACTACTAAAAAACATTTATTCAGAATCTTTTTTAAAAGAATTCAGCAAGCATTTAAAGAACGTTTACTCGCCCTTGAATGAAAAAAAATTCCTTCAAGACATCCTATCTAACTCCTGGGATTCACTGGAATTAAAGCAGCGGATGCGCCGCCTGGCAGAGGTAATGCACCATCATTTACCCAAAGGGTTTGAGCATAGCCAACCGATCATTTGCCAATTGACTGAAAAAGTATTTCAAGGGACCTCGCAATCGTATAGTTTGCATTACATGTTTATTCCTGAGTTTATTCATTTATACGGTTTAGAAGATTTAACACGCTCCATAGCAGCTATGGAGTGCGTTACCCGCTTCAGTAGTTGTGAATTTGCCATACGCCCTTTTTTGATTTCATATCCGGATAAGATGCTGGATCTGTGTTTGCGTTGGGCAACGCATAAACACGAAATGGTGCGCCGGCTCGCTTCGGAAGGGTGCCGTCCCAGGCTACCCTGGGGAATGAGTGTACCCTGGATAAAAAAACATCCTGAGAAAATTTTACCGATCTTGGAAATCCTAAAAAATGATTCCAGTGAAACGGTGCGAAGAAGCGTTGCCAACAATTTAAACGACATTGCCAAAGACCATCCTTCCATTGTTATTGACATTTTGAAACGATGGAAAGGGATGGGAGAAAACACCGATAAATTGCTGAGACATGCCAGCAGAACGCTTCTCAAGCAAAGCAATAAAACAGCCCTGGCGGCATTTGGAATTAAAAAAATAAAAGGACTGCAACTCACTCAATTCCGTGTTCTGACCAAAAAAATCAATCTGGGTCAAACGCTCCACTTTGAATTTGAAGTACAAGTACCCTCTGCTTCCCTTATCAGAATTGAATATGGCATCGATTATGTAAAAGCGAATGGGAAAACTTCCAGGAAAATTTTTCAGCTCTCAGAAACTGAATTAAAAAAAGGAACGCATTCATTTTCTAAAAAACAAATTCTAAAAGACTTCACCACGCGCAAGCATTACGCAGGCAAACATGGCATTTGTTTAATGATCAACGGGGAAGAAATGGCGCAAGCATCGTTTGTATTGAGCGTCTGAAATTCGTCCAGATAACATATTTCAACCGATCCAACCGACTTTTCTCCATAGAAGCCTAGCGCACCATGGAGAAAGTTTATAGATCGTAGATCCAAGGCCGGTAATCCCGACATAAAAAATCAAGGGCTTCCAAAAGGATTTCTTCTGTTCCATTCCTTCTGAAGCCCTTGATTTGAATAATCCTTTTTCGATAGAAGATTTTCTATTGAAAAATTAGGGTTAAAAAAAGTACACGAACAAGCCAGATGAGGCTATGGCAACAAATCCTCCCCAGAAAAATTTCTACGAAGAAATTGCTGTTAAACCAACCCGCTTGTCCATGTAAATTGCTCGTTGAGAAATCTTATTTAAACAAAAATCCGTTCGGACCGATACCCACCTGAAAGGAATCAATGACTTGACCTTGTGGAGTATAGCGGATGGCGTATTCCGCAGAACTGAACCCATAGGTACTTGCGTACAAAGTACCCGATTGAGGCTCTACGCCAATTCCATAAAACTTTCTATCCACCAGCACATTACCTGACAGCGTAGCAGCTGCTTCTTCCTGAGTACGCACTTGATCTTTATAACGATAATACAAGGTTGTTCCCGAACTATTAGCACAAAGGTTGGACGCACTGGTCAAAATCTCAGTAAACGGGAGCGTCTTTATAATTTGATTGTTACTGACATTGATCTTAATTAAAGCCCCGGCTTTACGGTCATTAGGATCATCTTTTCCGCTGCACAATACCCATAAATTTCCATCGGAGGATTTTACAAAACTATTCGGCCCATCTTTTACAATAATAGTATCTGTGATTGCTAAAGTAGTGGGATTCAAAACCATCACAGTAGTATCGCCAGAGTTGGCTACATATAATTTCCCGTTCACTTCTATGATTCCTTCCGGTTTTATCCCTACCGTGGTCTGGGCTCCGAGGGAATTAGCAGACAAATTCAAGACAGAGACTCTACCTTTGCCACTGTAACTTACGGTTTCTGTCACATAAGCCTTATCCTGAAATACTACACCATTTCTTGGCAATGTCAGTCCATTAATAACAGTACTGGTAAGAAGGGTATTCTTGTGACAGACTTCAATACGATTACTATTATTCAAAATCAGATACAATTGATCTCCATAAAAGAAGCCGTGCTGTAATACATCTCCGGCAAATCTTCCATTCTGAGCACTAAAGTAATTACTATATAGCTGACCGGTAGTAGCGTTGTAGGCCGATACATCGGCATTTCCTTTAGTAAAACTACCTTCGTTGAGCACCAACACAGTTGATTCAAATGTTGGATCTATCTTTTCTTCAGGTTTCACAGGCTTTTTACAAGCAGTTGCCAGTAGCAGCAACATGGTAATACAGATTAATTTTTTCATTTCGTTTTTCTTTTTCGATTTAGTTGCATGTTCATTCCCAACAACAGACTTCTACCAGGCATCGCGCGACCTTCCAGGACCTGATATTGTTTATTGAAAATATTTTGAATCTTGAAAGACCATTCAAGAGAAAAATCTTTTATTGGAATTTCTTTGCTTACATAAATGTCAGCAAGAAAATATCCTTCCAAATAATGCTTATTATCGGCATCGGTATATCGCCAACTCATCCAGGCATTAGCGCTCTCCAGGCTCCATCCTTTATAATTACATTGCAAGCCCATTTGCATTGAATATGGGGGCACATAGATGAGTTGCTTGTGCAATTCATTCGCATTCGACCGATCTGTTTTTTCCTGAGTAGAATACGTAATGGCATACCCATGCCGTAGCATAAACTTGACTTTACCTGGAATCGGAAGTTTCCAAAAACTTCTAAGCTCACCCCCTCTTGACCATACTGAATGCAAATTTACTGGAGTCCAATACGAATTGGATGGTTTCCAAATGATCCAATCATGTATGTAACGACTGTACACTCGCAGTGAAATATTCCAGGAACGGAGTTTGGGATTTTCGCAACAGGGATGCCAATCCAACCCGAATTCCTGTCCCCATCCATGTTCCGGACGCAAGGATTCATTCCCTCCGGGTTTCCAGAATAAATCATTCATGGTAGGCCAACGAAAATGTCTGTTTACTTTCACCAAGGCATCCATTCGTTTACTTACTTGATATTGCAAGGAAACAGAAGGCATAAATGGAACACTTCTCCAACGCTCCGGCGTTATCATCCATTCCTGACGCACATTAGCATTTAGTTCCAGTCGTTTGTACACAACCTTGTTTGTCCAGAAAGCCGCCCATTGATTTCTGGAAGGAGTCTCTTGTCCATAATTATCCGCAAACCCAGTAGAGATGGTAGAATGCAGGCCTAAGGAATATTGCCAGTATTTATTTGCTTGACCTGTGTAGTCGCATTCATTTACCCAAGCATGAAAGCCACTGAAGGCATTTATATTAAAAGTGGTATCCTGAAAAAGAATACGTTCAGAAAAATACCCCGTTCTAAATCTAAACTTCCGAAGGATCCATTCCGCTGCCAGGCGGTCAGACCAATCTACTTGTTCGGCGAAAGAGTTAGGTATAGACATTACCGGTGCAATTTGCCGATCGCTCCATTGCTTCCAATACCAAATGCTTATGCGGGAATTACGGGAAAGCCGTACATGAAACTCTGGCATCATGCCCATCAAGGCCAGGGCGGCATGGCGCTGGCGCTGCCAGGTCTTGGGATAAATCTGTTCGTTATAATAAGGAAAATTATTTTCTTCCTCTTGGCGAACAGCACGCAGTCCTATCGAGATGCGACGTGTAGCATATTGAGCCTTGAGCGATGAATACCAGCGTCCAAACGAACCATATTGCTGACTTGCTTGAACATGAATACCTGGTGAAAAGCGAGCCAAAGCATTTAAATGCAACGATCCTCCGATTCCTCCGTTACCCCAGAGAGCACCACATCCTCCGTATTGAAGCCGCACCTGATCCATCAGGGACAAGGGCAACAATGAAATATCAGATTGACCATTTTGAAAACTCTGCAATACGAAGCCATTCCAAACAACCTGTGATTGAGAAGGTGAAGATCCACGGATAGAAAGAGACGAAATTCCGGATGGGCCATAATTCTTTACCATGGCCAGGCTTTGCATACTCAGCAATTCGGATGCATCGGCATAATGACGACCAGTACTGTCCAACACATCGGTATACGATACATCATACAGCACAGGAACGTCGGCACGAACCTCCACCTCGGGCATCACCAATGTATCTTGCTGAGCAAACAGCAGCCTCATTGATATGCCCATTAGCATACAAACAAAAATAGTTCTCATCCCAGATCAAACATTCGTTTAATCATAGGAGCTATGGGAAATGAATAACAAAAGGATGAACCTCCTGAACCCATGACTTTTCTTCCCGAAAGCCCTTATGGTTTTCCGTTCGGCAGGTCTCCTGACTCGTTCCCTCTTTGTCGCCTTCCCATCGTAGTTGGCTCAGATAGTGGCCTTGACAAAGCTTTACCGGAACTTACAGTTGCGGGTACAGTTGTGGTTTTTCACCACATTCCCTTTTAATTCTTCTCTCGAAAAAACCGGACAACACAAAGGTAATAAATAAATCCGAATTACAACAACTAGCATATCCGGAAAAAGAAACCATTGGATAAATATCTTTACCTTCAATGAATCGCATTTTGTATATTGAATAAAACTTTTGAATTCAAACAAAAAGTATTGAGGAACCAATCATTCTCCAGGAAGGGATTGTAACTCATACCTTGCTTGTTTACATCCTATTCGAATGACTAATAACCACACCTCTACTCCTGTTCAAAATTCATTGCGAGAGCAAGAAAAAAAGTGTATTACCTTGCTTTGCTACTTTAATCTATTTAAACATCCTTTGCATCTGAAAGACCTGGAGAGGCTTTGTGCAATACCTGACTCTCAACTACTGCCATTATTAAAACCTTTCCTGATTCACGGACTTCTATTTGAATACCAGGGATATTATTCTCCCGACCCAACCATACAAGTGCTTGTACAAGAAAGAATGGAGGCAGAACAGAGAGCCCACCAATTTTGGCAGCAATTGCCCTCAACGGTAAAACGTATTGCGCGCTTCCCTTTCGTGAGGGGCATCGCAGTATCTGGCTCTTTATCCAAAGGAGTAATCAAAGAAGATGGCGACATTGATTTTTTCATACTTACCGAACGAAAAAGACTTTGGACATGCCGAAGTTTACTAATCTTGTATAAAAAGATATTTCTTCTAAATTCCAGAAAATTCTTTTGTCTGAATTATTTCGTTGACCTGAATCATTTAGAAATCCGCGACAAAAATATTTTCACTGCCATTGAGGTATCGCATTTACTGCCAGTATACGATGCGGCACATTACTTTAGCGACTTTCATTCCTCGAACCGATGGGCACAGACGCATGCCACGAGCCCGGCGCCGATAGCATTGCCGGTAACTGTTAAGGTTCCGGAAAAACTATTCTGGAAAGGACTTGTAGAAAAAATACTTGCCACGCATGCAGGAAGCCTGATTGAAAAATGGTTTCATGTAAGAACCTTAACCCGCTGGAAACAAAAATTCAACCATTTTGATTCAGAAAAATTTGAACGCACCATGCGCAGCACGGAAGGCATTTCCAAACATCATCCAAACGACTTCCAGCAGCAGGTTCTTAAGCAGTTGGATCTGCATATACATAACCTTTGGGAACGTTACATCCTGATACGTGAACATGAAAATACTCATCACACATAGTTACTTTTTACATTTTGACCCGAAGCAATTAGCGGGCTCCAAACCCTACCCTCCGCTGGCCACTTTGCTGGCAGCGGCTTGTATGCGCAACGAAGGACACGAGGTGCATTTTTACGATGTAAGTTTCGATCAAAACACCGGCTCCTTTCAATCTCACGTATTGAGTTTAAAACCTGAAATTCTGGTTGTATACGACGACGGGTTCAATTACCTGACGAAAATGTGCCTTACCAATATGCGCGAGGCCGCCTTACAAATGGCGGCCATAGCTGCCTCCCAAGGAATTACCTCCATTATATCCAGCAGTGACTCTACGGACCAACTTGAACTTTATCTTTCCGGACATTTCGATTATGTATTATTAGGAGAAAGTGAAGATACGTTGCTGGAACTTTTATCTGCACTTCAAAAGCAAGATAACACCACAGCCATACTGGGACTGGCAACCAAACAAAACGGTCAGGTAATAGCTACAGCCAAAAGGCCGGTACGACAGAACCTGGACGAATTGCCAATGGCCGCCTGGGACTTACTTTCCATTCAGCCCTATAAAGATGCCTGGAAAAAACAGGGGTACTTTTCATTGAACATGGCCACCACTCGAGGGTGCCCGTACAAGTGCAATTGGTGTGCGAAACCTATTTATGGAAATCGCTACAATTCACGTTCCCCGAAGCATGTACTCGATGAACTGATATGGATGCATCGTTTGTTTGCGTTTGATCACATCTGGTTTTGCGACGATATCTTCGGATTGAAACCAAATTGGGTGCAAGAGTTTCATCAAGTACTATCGGCATCGGGCATTCGGTTCCGGTATAAAATCCAATCAAGAGCCGATCTGCTCACGAAAGAAGACACTTTGTTTGCCTTAGCACAAAGCGGAGCCGATGAAATATGGATTGGTGCAGAATCCGGTTCCCAAAAAGTACTAGACGCCATGGACAAAGGCATTACCGTCGCTCAAATACATGAAGCAACACTGGGCATGAGAAAGCACGATATTAAACCATGCTTCTTTTTACAAGTTGGATATCCGGGGGAAGAATGGGAGGACATCCAAGCTACCTTGCGCATGGTAGAGGAACTACAACCACACGACATTGGAGTATCGGTCAGTTACCCATTGCCGGGAACCGTATTTTACGACCGGGTGAAATCCCAATTAAAAGAAAAAACACATTGGAAAGATTCCGACGAGTTACTACTCATGTATCAAAGTACTTTTTCACCAAGTTTTTACAAAACACTTCACCGGTTCATCCATAAATCATTCCGGGCAAAACAATCGCTGGAAAGAATGCGGAAAAAGATCTTAACACCTGCATTCCCAAAGATGAAGGACTTATCGTTTATTTACTTCAAGCCTGCAGCCTGGATGGAACAAAAAAAACTAAACAAACTTCGTAAGCATGGCACAGGCACTCTTTGATTCAGCGGCCATTTCCTACGACCAGGAGTTCTCCCATACTTTTGTTGGAAGAGAACAACGTAAACGAGTGTATGATTGGCTTGAGAAGAAAAAAATACTTGCCTCCTCCCCCCTTTCTATTCTGGAATTGAATTGCGGAACTGGAATGGATGCTATATATTTTACTCAAAAAGGACACCGTGTAGTTGCCACTGACATATCGAATGCCATGCTGGAACAAGCCAGGATAAAGGCTAATAAAAATTTACTACAAGTAGACTTTCAGGTTTTAGATATCAAAAACCTGCACCAGATGGAGGACCGTTACGACCTAATTTTTTCCAATTTCGGAGGCTTGAATTGCATAGAACCTTCCGATTGGAAAAAGCTATTCAGCGAAAGTCAACGGCTGATGCAAAAAAACGGGAAATTAATTGGGGTGCTCATGAGCAAGAAGTGCTGGATTGAGAACCTATATTTTCTGTTCCGTGCTGATTTTTCTAAAATTGGACGTAGAAATCGCAACAAGGAATGTTTGGTGCATGTGAATGGAAGCCTGGTACCAACCTGGTATTATAGTCCTTCTGAAGTGGCGCAAATGGCAAATCCATATTTTAACGTTAGATGGCATAAACCCATTGGTATTGGCATCCCGCCTTCTTATCTTTCGAATCGAGTGGAAAAAAATCGCATTCTAAAATCGATGGCAATCCTTCTGGAAAAACTGCTAGGATCAAGCAGTCTCTTTTCCAACTTCGCAGATCACTACATTATTTGCCTGGAAAAAAAATGAGCATTGTACTCACACACGGATATTTTTTAAGTGAAGACCCGAAGGAACAGGAAATCATGCGCCCTTACCCTCCTCTTGGCATTCTTTACCTATCTGCCTTTCTAAAAGAAAAGGGAAAGCAGGTATTGGTAATTGACACGACCTTTATAAGCAAAGACCAATGGAGAAAAGAAATACTACATCGTTCCCCCAGAATCCTTGCGTTCTATGTTAATCTAATGACGCGGAAGACGGTATTAGAAAACATTTCATGGATGCGCACTCAAGCGGAGCTAGCCTCTTGCACCGTAATTTTAGGCGGCCCTGATGTTCGGTACAATGCTGCAAATTATTTAGCTCATGGGGCGAATGTGCTCGTAGTAGGCGAAGGTGAAGAAACGATGTTGGAACTCAGCAGCCTGATCGAGACCAACGAAGATTGGTCCACATGTCAAGGAATTGCGTATGTGAATGCGGAGGGAGAAACCGTATTCACCGAGGAGCGCGGCAAATTAAAAGACTTAAACGAGTTGCCAGTACCCGACCGGGAAGCGATACAACTGGAGCAATACCTGGAGGCCTGGCAACGAAGACATGGCGAAGCAAGCATCTCGGTAAGCACACAGCGAGGCTGCCCCTACACCTGCCAATGGTGCAGCACAGCGGTATACGGCATGAGCTATCGCAGAAGATCGCCATCATCGGTGATTGGAGAACTTAAACACCTCGTGCATCGATACCAATGCAATACCTTTTGGTTTGTTGACGATGTTTTTACCGTTAGCCACAAGTGGATTGAAGAATTTGCTGCTTTAATTAAAGAAGAAAATTTAATCATTCGGTTTGAATGCATTACCCGGGCAGACCGGCTTACCGAGAATATCCTTCAACGGCTCAAAGAAAGTGGTTGTCACCGGATTTGGATCGGTGCGGAATCTGGTTCCCAACGGATCTTAGATGCCATGGACAGAAGAGTGCAAGCGAATCAAGTGCAATGGGCCATACAACACAGTCAGGCAATTGGCATTAGTGCCGGCACATTCATCATGCTGGGATATCCTGGTGAAACAAAAGCCGACATTGAAGCTACCATTGAACATTTAAAAAAATCAGACCCTGATTATTTTACTATTACCGTTGCCTATCCCATAAAAGGCACAGGCCTTTTTGAGCAAGTAAAAGAAAAACTAATCCTTCGAAAACCTTGGCATGAAGGTTCCGATAGAGATACGGATTTTCCGAGAACGTATCCGAGAAAATTTTATGACATAGCGGTGCGACGCGTGGTAAACGAAGTAAAATATCATCAACTCTTACTACGGCAAAAAAGCTGGAACAAAAATGTATTCAAACACTGGTGGAAGTACCAGGCTTCCAAATGGTGGATGCGGATGTATTAGGGCGCACAAGGCATTCAAGCCTTCCTCAGGTGGAATATATAATTCATTTCCCACCATATTCTTTTCTCTCGCACCAAATCCAACTTCCAACCACATTCAGCCGCAATCCCTTGTATGCGTTCAAGTTCACAATTATCTGCCAATACCATAAAGCATTGACTATGAAGATGCGTATACGAATGTAAAGCAGAGAAAAAACGATGAAAAAATTGTCCCTCAGAACCCGCATACCAAGCATACTGGTCCTCCCGTTGCGGATCGTGAAAGAAATACGGAGGATTAATTACCAAATAATCGAACGATTGGGAAGGAACTTGGGAAAAACCATCCGACAAATACAGTAAAAATCCAGCCTCTCCCACTTGAATATCATTGAGCCTGGCATTCTCTGAAATATTGGCAACGGCACGCTCTGAAATATCAAAACAAACAACCTTGGCCCCCCTTTTCCTGGCGAGTATGGCCAACAAACCACTTCCTGAACAGGGCTCACAGAAGGACTTTCCTTGCAAGGGTAATTCAGAAATAAAATCCGCGAGAAAGGTAGAACTAAAGAAAAATTGAGGATGAAAAACGCCCGGAAAAATACGCATCCTAAGTTGTTGGTATCGAAAACTGGTTTGACGAGACAAGTAAATCTTCACCAAGGGTTTTAGGCACCAGTCGGTGATTTTCTTTTTCCAGTTTAAAATCCTTCTTTTTCCGGTTGTCTGTATTTCCATACTTTTAATAACAGCTTTAACTCCCAGGGATACTGATAAATGCCTGTATGGTATCTCCAATAACTTACCATGCGTAATACTTTTTTCATCCAGGGTTTCAAGCGAATATCGGAAGAGCTGGGATAATACGCATTCAAAACCGTTTCGAAATTCTTAATCTGGTCTACCATGTAGGGCTGCAACCAGGGTGTTAAAGGATTTTTCCTAAGATCAAAGCGTTCCCAGGCTGGGCTTATCCAGTCCTCCAGCAGTTGAGGAAACTTAAAGCCGGCAGCCTTTACTTGTTCAAATAATTCGGAACCCTCTACCGGAACCGGGCTGTACAAATACAGGATAATTTCAGTAGAAGCATTCAGGCTTTTAATCTTTTTTATAAATCGAATATCGGCATTGATTTGTGTCCACACTTCCTTTTCTGTTTTAGCAGGCAATCCTAACACAAAAGAATATTCCGGAATAATATCAAAACGTTTCAATCGCTCGGCAAAGGAAAGTATTTGATCGGCAGTCTGTGTGCCGCCCTTATCCATAGCTTTGAGTACGTCATCGTTACCTGTTTCGGCACCAAAAAAAATCATAACACACCCCGACTCTCTAAGCAAACGCAAAGATTCGTCCGAATATTTATGCATGGTATCAATCCGAGCTTCACCCCACCAGCGCATCTGCAAAGGGCGAATCAAGCGGGCAAATGCAACAGCCCTTTTTTCGGAAACGAAAAAATTATTATCATGAAACTCGAGTGCATTACCCCCAAATTCCCGATGCAACATTTCTACATCCTTAAAAATACCATCTGCAGACCTGCCTTTCCAGCGCGCTTCGTAAATAGGTACTACGGCACAAAACGAACAGGTGAATGGACAACCAAAGCTGCTGTGATAGGCGATGGTTTTATTTCCTAAAAAAGTTTTCGCCAAAACACGTGAGAGCGGATAAAAGGTATTCCACTTTTCATACGGCAATGGAGGTAAGACATCCATGTCAGCCAGATCGGCTTTGGCTGTTTTGACAATTGTTTCACCCTTCTTGAAAATCAAATTCCGAATTGCCTCGGGAGAACCACCATTTTCTAGTACTTGCAGGAGCGCTGGAAAACTGTAATCCCCGGGTCCATTAATAATGAAATCAACCCAACCGGAATTCAAGCAAACCTGGTATTGATTGGAAGCAAAATATCCTCCCCAAATCATTACTACTCCAGGAAATTGCTCGCGTATTTTTTTTGCATACGGAATGGCCTGCTTTAATTGTGGCCCAGGCATTACCGTAAATCCTACATAACGGACATCGCCCTGAGACAAATAATGCTCTATCTTACTCCATGGATCCGACTCCAAATTCCCATCTACTGCATACCATTTATATTGACCGTCAATACTGGCGGCAACTTGCAAAATGCTATTCGGAATGCGGGGATTATAATTTGTTGCTCGGGGATTAAACAAAAGTACCGACGTTTGTTTCATTATCATTCTACCGTTCCTTTTGTCAGACCTTTAAGATTCTTTGGGTACCATAAAAAGCATGTCGTCTCTTCACCTACCACCCAATCATTTTGATTGCGCAGATTACCGTTTCAATGTAGTAAATATTTTATTCAGTTTGAAGAAAAATAGAGAGACCTCGCCCCAAGCAAAATCGATATACATGCTTTGCGCCATTTGAAGATGCCATTTTGTAAAAAGTGCCGAATCCTTACAATTCTTACCCTCATTTACGTTTTAAATAATTTGGCTCAAAACCACCTCCCTCTCGAATTTGATCAGGAACTTTTAATGTAGTGTAAGGAAGAATTTTATCTATTGCCTTGCGTTCGTACAATGTACCAAACTTAGGAAATTCTTCATGCGTATGCGTAGGGAGCGACATCACCTTATTCAACAAACGTTGTTGATGATCCATCTCTTGCGAAATCCGGTACCTGGAAGGTTCCATAAATCCTATATACAACAACTCCGCAAAGGTATGATCCTGTTTCTTTTCAAAATCAATTTCCGATGACAATCCTGCACGATAGTGATAAAGCTTTTCCTGCAGCTTATGAACAAGATTTTCGAACTGTGCATTGGAGAGCGTACCAGGCACTTCCGTATTTTCTGAATATAAAGTCTGAATAACGATTTCATGACACCACATGCACTTGGAAGGTTTTCCAGCCAGCGAGTACTCTGAGGACGCTGCAGAAGCCAGCTGCCCTCGATGATCGTAAACGGCAAAACGCAATTGGCCATTTTTCATAATATCAAAAACTTCATGCTCAGAGGGCTTGAAATTTTGTTGAAATAAATTCCCCTTCCCTTCCGATACAGAAAACGCCACTTGATTGATTCTTGTAGTATCGGCACCCATACGAAGCAAGCGATGCGTTTTACCTACACTGGAATTGGTTATTCCAAAAATATTTCCAGCCTCGAGTTTATAATGCTGTTCAAAGGACTTGTAATTGGGAAAAACGCCGGTAATCTTATAATAGTGCCAGGGACTGTGCAGCGCTAGCACTAAAAATCTTGACATATCAATCGCTTTTTTCACTTTATATTCTTCTGATTGCTTCAACTGGGCGATGAGTTCCTTTAATGCCCCTAAGCCCTCCTCTGAAAATCCCAGTTTAGAAAAATCTACAACCCAATGAACACTGTCGGTGCGATGCACGGCATTGTCAAAGGAGCCTTGGGGAAGTTGAGCACCTAGATACGAAAGCGACCATAAAAAACCGGTGCGCACATCCTGAAACGTTTCGGCAGGATGCGAAGGATACCAGCGAAGACAAAGTATTTCGGATTCAGACTTCGGCTCGGCGTACTGAAGTGAGGTAGAACTGATCATCACAACGATAAAGATCAGCAGATACAACGAAGCAATAAGGCCTTTTTTTGTTTTCATATGTGAATTCTAGCATCAATCATCCGAAAAATTTCGGCGCTTACTCGCTGCCAATGGAATAAGCATTAATTTATACATATACAAGCCCTGGTGCAGATCGCTCATAACGATTACGGAATCCTCTCCCCATCGAAGTGGCTTGAGTATTGTATACTTTCCTTTTGCCAACACCTGATCGCCGTAGCAGAGCGTTGAGCCTTTTATTGTGAGGGCAGAATCTTCAAATACTTTTTTTGAAATGGGAAAACTTTCCCGGGTATCTACATTTCCCATCGTGCCATATACCACCAATGAATCCTGCTGCACTTCATAATGATACAGAACACCTTTTGATGCTTGATGGCTGGCGTATACAGGGCTTTCGTAAGTAAATCCAAGCACGCGGATGAAGGCCATAAAAACAAAAACAAAACTTAGCAATCGAATGGATGGAAGGGAACGATGATATGCACTAAACAGAAAAACAAAGATCAATGCTTCGATACGAAAAAAACGAAGAAAAAAAGGAAGCCTGCCATGCATGAACACGGCACTCCAAAAGGCAAGTGCTATGGTTACCCACAGAATCCATCGAACCTTGCCGGATTCGAATAGTAATGGAATCATCCATAAAAATGGAAATAGCAGCAGCTGAGCATAAATGGGGTTATATCGACTGCAAAGAATCATTCCCAAAGACAAGAAAGAAAAAAAAGAAACCTCTCCTTTTTTGCGTTCAAGCCACAACCTAGCGAATACGAACGAAACCAAAATTGCCTCTCCCAGTGGAACCAGCCAGGGCATCGAAAACAAAGGATTTGGATTGTGCATGGATTCCGGATAAAACAACTGGAGGAGCAAGGTCTGGAAACTTTGATTTGAATAATAAAATGCCCCTACTACATCGTTAGATGCCAGCCGGGGTAGTATTTCTCCAACATAATGTAGCAGCGTATCAAGACCCAACATGGGCACCAATGGAAGATGTAGCAATGTCATACTTACTCCTACCGCAAACAAGGATTTCCATTTTTTCCCAATTAAAAAATAAAGAAGAAAAAACGCTGGAAAGATTTTCAAAGAAATTGCTATCGAAAGCAAAGCCGAGGAAACTATCCATCGTCCTTGCCTTTCAAAACAAAAAGAAAAGAGGATGATGGCAAGAATAATAAAATAAGATTGTCCTTGTGCGAAGGTGTGATAGATGGGATAAAACAAAACAAGAGGAATAAACAGATGTTCTTTCTGAACATGAAGATTATTTACTTTAATAAAATAGTGTACACTAATACCGCACAGCAGCCAACCAAAAAGATTAAATAAAAACTTAGACCAAAACAAAGGCAATAACGTCAAAGGCAGATAAAACAAAACACTAAATGGAGGAACGGGAGCGTAATTTTCGAAATATATACCTTGATAATAAGACCTGATCTGTTGATTGAAATGAGATAATCCCTGATAGTTCAGGATCGAAAAATTTCCATCTAAAAATACACTACTCCCGAAATAATAATTTCCAAAATCACCGATTTCAGAATGCAAGGAAAGCAGAAAAGCGAGCACAGAAATAATGGTCACCGAACACCACCAAATGCCGGACATTTCAACCGTTGCAACAGAGCGCAGGAATGTCTTTACCGAATTCCATTTCATGAGCTAGCATGCATTTTTCCCCTACCCATGCCAAAGCATTTTTAATAACTTAGTAGGACGAAAGGGTAATAATATTTTCAGAGTATTGTTTTATTCGAGACTTGCCACCCAAGGCAGAAAGTTCTACCACAAAAGCAAAAGCAAGGACCTGACTTTCCTGACGATGCACCAATTTGGCAGCAGCCTCAGCCGTTCCTCCTGTGGCCAGCAAATCGTCCATTACTACTACCCTGGAACCAGCCTTCAAGGCATCAACATGCATTTCTACACGATTGGTACCATATTCCAGGGAATATTCTTCAGCAATGGTTTGAAATGGTAATTTACCAGGCTTACGCACGGGGATCATCGGAATTCCTAATCGGGTAGAAATCATCATAGAAAACCAAAACCCTCTGCTCTCCAGCGCTACGAGCGCATCGGGCTTAAGAGGCCGCAATAGTTGCACGAAAGCTTCCGTAATTTCCAGGCAAAGTTCAGGTGATTTTAAAATTGGTGTTAAATCTTTAAACAAAATACCAGGCTGAGGAAAATCTGGAATATCGCGAATGGTTGACTTGATCGAATCTTCTACGTTCATAAAAAAATGGACTGGTACGAAGATACAGGTTCCTTGGCGATTTTTCAACCCATATTTTATCGGGAGGTTTACAAACAGCAATGATTGCTCCATTGAACCCTACATCTAAGATATTGATGCCATTTGCTTAGGCAGCTAAATCTCCAGCCATTATGTTGCTTTTATTCAGTATTCAGAGATAAGATTTTTTTGGGCGTGTCCCTTGCGGCGCCTAAGGCGCCACAAGGGCCGGGCTATCGCTGCAAGCCCTTGGTGGCGTGGGGGCCCCCCCCCCCCCCCCCACGCCACCAGGCTTTCCACTCTATCCCTCACGCAAAACCAGCCATGGCTCTACGAGCCATGAGCTTTCTCCATCGCTCGCTTCGCTTCGATGAAGAAAAGCCGGTTGAAACGGCAAAGGCCCGGTAGTTCCGGGCCTTTGCAACTTGCAGCAACAAGTCAAAAAATCAAATTTATGAACGTGTTGGTTTTACCTTAGATCGAATTCTACCACTATTCATTTTTCGGTTCTTTCTGTTTTTCGGCTTCTTCTGCCTCCTTGCGCTTGCGTTCGGCTTCTTCCTGTTCTCGCTGCTTTCTTTCGGCTTCTTCTTTGGCCTGACGCTCACGTTCAGCTTTTTCACGCTCGAGTCGTTCTCTTTCAGCGCGTTCCCGTTCTGCCTTTTCTTTTTCCAGGCGCTCACGCTCTGCGCGTTCTCTCTCCTGCTGTTCTCGCTCTGCCTGTTGCTTGCGTTGCAGCTCCTCTTCCTGTCTTCTGCGCTCAGCTTCTTCTGCTTTACGTTTTTCTTCCGATTCGGCTTGTTCCTTTCTACGCTGCTCTTCTTCTATTCGTTTACGTTCAGCCTCCTCCTTGCGCCGCTTTTCTTCCAACTCTTCCTGCTGACGCTGACGCTCTGCTTCTTCCGCTTTCCGCTTTTCTTCCGTTTCAGCTTGTTCTTTCTTACGCTGCTCTTCTTCTATTCGGTTGCGTTCAGCCTCCTCCTTGCGCCGCTTTTCTTCCAACTCTTCCTGCTGACGCTGACGCTCTGCTTCTTCCGCTTTCCGCTTTTCTTCCAACAATTGCTGTTCCTTCTGCTTCTTTTCCTCTTCCTCCCGTTGCTTTTCTAGCAATTCCTGTTCCTTTTTACGTTTTAATTCCATTTCCGCCTCGGTGCAAGGACCCTCATGGTCGCCATGGGCCAGATGGGCCTTCAGCGCACTGCGAGGTATACGGAGTGTTTGGCAATTCTCAGGATTACCTGGAGGCTTATGACAAATTTCTATTTGCTCATTCATATACTCTTCCTCTTTGCGCTTCTTCTCCGCCTCTTCAACTTTCCGCTTTTCTTCCAATTCCTTTTCCTGACGACGACGCTCTTCTTCTTCCGCTCTTCGTTTCTCTTCTAAGGACTTCTGCTCCTTTTGCTTTTCCTCCTCCTCTTCCCGTTGTTTTTCTTGCAGCTCCTGTTCCTTCTTGCGTTTCAATTCCATTTCAAGCGCTGTGCAAGCCCCTTCATGATCGCCATGCGCCAGATGCGCCCGCAAGGCACTTCGAGGAATTCGGATCGTCTGGCAATTCTCTGGATTTCCCGGAGGCTTATGGCAAATTTCAATTTGCTCATTCATATACTCTTCTTCCTTACGCTTCTTTTCCTCTTCTTCTGCTTTTTTCTTTTCTGCCTCAATGCGCTGCTTCTCCTGTTCTATGGACTGTTCTTTGGTTTTGTTCTGCCCCTCTACTTTTTGTTTTTCCTGTTGAAGATTGCCCGCATCACAATCATTCGACGAGGAAGGACTAAGAGTTACAAGCACCACACAGTCTTGCATATCATTTGCTTTTGAGGTAGCAGAATTCGTTCCCAATTCAAACAAATAAATAGCTTGATTGTCGGCCAATTTCATTTTCCCATCAGCGAGATAGGGTTTTAAATAGCCTTCCACATCGGACTGCCCTTCGAATCCGCTAATCTTAGGAACAGGCTCCCCGTTCCGAAGTACTTTCACAAAAGCACCTCCTGTGGCCGAACTGCGTTCAAACAATGGAGCTCCTGTGGAATTAGGTGCAAACGACTTTGTCTTGATGACAATCGGGGTGTTGGCAGGAATGGAATAAGATGAGTTCCAGGTATGTGTTTGCTGATCGTTGATGTTTGAACTAGCATGGAATCCAGCATAGGTTCCAAACGGATCAATCCATATACCGCCTAAACTCACTTGCAGTTGAATAGGATAATCGGCCCCCACGCCATTGGCCTTAAGCGCACATCCCAACACTTTTACAGAAGCAGTAAAGCAAGAGGATGGCACCACCGAACCGTTATTAATTTCGAAAGTAAATCCATCGTCCTTCTTTGGTTTGGTGCAACGCAATGCTTTAGAATCGCTGGAAGTACCTGCGCTATTCGTTGCGGTGATAGTCACTTGTGTTAAGGTTTCTTCCAACTCCAGATCAACACTCAGCTTATGACTGAGAGGATCGAAATGGAAAGCAGAAGCAGCCACTTCGCGATTATTGATTTTAACCTGAATCTGGTCCTTCCCTTTTACTTCAAGCACAGCGGCAATCAATTGATATTGGCAAGCTGATGCCAGGAAATTGGTAGTTACAGGCTGTTCGATTCGAACCGTAGGTGGTAGCACCTTTTCGGCAGTAGCCTGCAAGGCTGGAACACACGAAGAAGCAGGTACCGAACAAGTACAGGTTGATTTAATCTCGTTGCTTTTGTTATTGGTTTCGATTCCGTTGGCATCGCATAAATAAACTGAACCACTCATGGAAGCACCTCCATTCACGGTAGTATTCGTTTCAACAGAAATAACCGAGCAAGCGCCGCCGGTACCTGTAACACTTCCGTTAAAGTCTAGGCTACGCGTAATGAGGCGACTGCCTCCCATCATCATCAGATCGCTACCTCCGTTGATATGTGTATTTCCCTGAGATTGAATTAAAGCACTATTTTCTATTTTTCCATTATTATGAAAATCAGCAGCAACCAAGACTTTACAGGAATTAATAAGTGTTGCCGCGCCATTGTTATGGAAATTCCCTTTAATGTTCATGGTACCGCTGTTGCAAATAAATTTGCTATTGTTGACACTACCATTCACATTCAGTGTACCAGTATTTTTAAATATCCCATTGGAATTGATGTTGCAATCGCTGCTTACATGCATCACTCCATAGTTTTCCATGCGAGCATTGAATGTGCTACCTTCCACACGTAAGGTACCGAAATTACGAACGGTACAATTGCTGTTGTTCAGATTGAGATTGGCAAACGTTGCCTCGCCGTTGATCACCAATACCCCTTTGCTGAAATTCAGGGAACTTGGTCGCGCGTTACCACATATTACCAGCATTCCTCCCTTAATGGTAATGGAGCCAGTGTAAGTACCGGTGATACAAACTTTTTTACCATCTTCCACAAGCAAGGTGCTAAGTCCTTGTTCTGTAGAATGACAGGAAGCACAATCCACATATGGCGATGGTGAGGTGGATGGACAAGTAGAATTCTCTGGAAAATCAGGGATCTCTACCACTACTTCTTTCTTGCAGGTTATATCTACCTTGTCGGACGCAGTTCCGGCTTCGTTGGTAGCAAATACTTCAATAGAAGCTTGTTTGTCGATTTCGGTCTGGAAGGTTACTATAGAAGACGTTGGATTGAAGGTATACAGGGATGAATTCACCGGAACACCATTAAGCTTAACACTAACTTGCTCCTTGCTTGTAACATTCCGTACCTGAGCCAACACGGTCTGATTACATTCCGTTGTAACCATAGGATTGACAGGACTGGTAATGGTTACCACCGGAGGATTTACTTTTGGTTTACAAACGATCATTGCTTTATCTGAAGCAGTACCGGCTTCGTTCGTTGCCACGATTTCCACAGTAGTCGTTGCTGAGATATCCGTTTCCAGACTCACCTCTTTCAGTGCAGGTGAATAGGAGAACAACTCCTGGGCTAACTCTTTTCCATTTACGTTAACCTTTATCTGTGATTTATCTTGAACGTGCTGCACAATTGCTTTAATCGATTCGCGGCATGAGAGAGAGGTATAAGGAACGCTGGCAGGGCTTGTAATAGTAACGACAGGAGGGAGCACTACAGGCTTACAAGTCAAGGTTACTTCTGCGGTGGCGCTGGAGGACTCATTGGTGGCCGTAATCTTTACAACTGTGGAAGCAGCCACCTGAGCTTTTAATTCTACGACCTGGGTTTGTGCATTGAAACTGAATTGGTCTGAAGGTAATGGATTCTCATTAATCATCACCGTGATTTGTTCCTTCTTCTTTATGTTACGAACAGTGGCTTTTATGTTCTCACTACACGATACCGACACAAATGGCGATGAGGTATGAGAAGTAATCAATACCTCTGGATTCGGAGGTAGGCAAACCAAGCTAAAAGTTTCAGAAGTTGATCCACATTCATTAGCACCTTCCAATTTCAATTCGGAACTAGTGTTCAACAACATAGTAATGGTTAACGTTGAAGCATCCCACTGATATTGGTCGGGATTTACAATCAGGTTATTAAGCATTAACTTGCAACGCTCTTTGGAAATATTCTCCAATTTAAATTGTACCTGTTGTGAGCATTGCTGAGTTCTCACTACTTTATCAGCCGGCTTTAGCAATACAAAGCGAGGTTGTCTCTCTTTTTGGTTGCAGGTAAGCGTAATTTGCTCTTTAGCCTCGCCGTTGTCATTTTTTGCTTCAATACGGATAAACTCTTTGGCTCCCATAGTAAGCGAACGACTAATAATCAATTGTCCGACCTGCGGAGAAAAACTATACAGATTCGAATTTAATTTTTTATCATTCACAAAGATTTTTAACTGAGAAACATCTTGCAGATTAAGCACAGAGGCTTTTATCATAAAATCACAGTTGCCGGAACAAACCTCCATTTGTCCATCTTTCGTCACAGGATTGATGCATTCAATAATAGGCAAAGGTTTTGGCACTACAACAGGTGTACAGGTTAATTTAACAAAATCGCTGGCAGTGCCGGCTTCGTTGGTAACGACCATGCGAAGCGTAACATTCTGCTGAAAAATATAATTCAGGGTCAGTTTTTTTGCTTCGAGATCTACCACATAAACACTTGGATCCAATTTAATTTCATTTGCAAAAACACTGACCTGTGCTGGTTTAGTTACATTCACCAGGCTAGCGCTTACCAACTCGCGACAATCCGTTGACACAAAGGTTTCCGTTGCTGGGGTAGTAATAACAATTTGTGGAGGAAGAATACAACGGATGGTGACCTGATCTTCTGCCACACCTCCGGCATTGCTTACCCGAATTCGAACCACTTTTTCTTCTGCAATGATCGGTTCAAGGCTTACTGTTTTTAAATCAGAAGAGAGGATGTATTCTGTTGAAGCCAGCAATCTGTCGCCTATCCATACCGAAACCTCTGATTTGTTGGTTACGTTTGTAAGTGCCGCAAGAATCTTTTCCTTACAAGTAATAGAAACCAAAAATTCCGAAGATGGTGTTTGTATCACCACGGAAGGAGGTTTTACCACTACTTCAGGCTGACAAATCAATTCTACCTGATCGGAGGATGTACCGCCCCGGTTGGATACCGTTATCTTTACTACTGATTTAACATTAAACTTACGCTGTACTTTTATTCGCTGCAACGCCGGGTCAAATACAAACACAGTAGGCGAAAGTTGGGAACCATTCCAGTATACTTTAATTTCTTCTTTGGTTTTAACGTTTCGAGTTTCTGCAATAATTTCTTCTGAACAATTTATCGAAACATAAGACTCCGTCGGAGGATTTAAGATAGAAACATAAGGAGCCTGGGTTTCTGTGATGGTAGGATTACACACCATCCTCAACTCATCGGAGGCTGTACCAAAGGCATTACGAACCTGAATACTCACCAATGCGCTCTGACTTATTGTGACGGTAAACCTGATTTCTCCCGTGGTGGAATTGAACGTAAACAGCGCTGGCGATAAGGGAGCGTTATTAATCATAACCGCAATTCCAGATTTGTCCTGCACATACTGTGTAAAGGCCACGACTTGCTCTTTGCAGGAAACAGAAGTATAAGGATTGGTAGAGGGCGTAGAAATAGTAACTACCGGAGGGGTTTGCGGAGGTGCGATAATAACAGGTTTACGACACGTGATGGTAGTTTCGTCGGTGGCAGTTCCTCCCTCGGTACTTGCCATTATTTTTACTAGCACCGTTTCTTCCACTGGAATAGAAGGAATGGTAAGTACACCACTCGAGGCGTTGTAAGAATATTGTGTTGGACGTAACAACAGATTATTAATACTCACTTGAATTTTATCGGTGGCTTTAACGTTGCGCAAGGTAGCACGAACGGTTTCTAGACAAGAGGCTGAAACAAAAGGATCAATGGTTGGGTTTGTAATCTGCACTTCTGGTAAAGGCAACACTCTGGCTTTTGAGCAATTGAATTTCACCTCCAATGAAGAGGAACCACCAGTATTGGTTGCTTTGATGTAAAAAATGGTATTCGTAGTAATGACTACTGGATTCAATACTAACATCCCATTGGAAGAATTCCAGGAATACTCCGAGCGGCCAATGGTGATGCCATTTTTACGCACTTCCACCTGATCAGGAGAGGTAATATTTTTAATCGCCACTTTGAACGCGGCGGTGCAATTTGCATTTACACTGGTACCTGGTTCTACCAACGTTATTAACGGTGGATATACCGTTGGTGAACAACCAAATTGAACGGATTCATTGTCTTGCCCATTGGCATTTACCGCACGAATGCTAAACACAGATTCTCCAGTCAGAGCTTTATTGACTTTAAATTGTTTGGTAGAATAATCCATGGTGTATTCCGACTGCGCTAACAATCTGCCGTTGAGTCTTATTTCTACCTGATCTTTGGAAGTGATATTAGCTACTGTAAAAATCAATTCTGCCTGACAATTGGGGGCTGTAGCGGGATATATAGAAGGTTCGTTAATAGTAATAAAGGGAGGTGGATTAATTTCCTGATGCGTGCGCACATGCCCCGTAGTGCGTACACGAGCGTCTCCACCAAACATACTGAAACGTAACCCCAAGTTGGCGTAATGATGTATATCCTGACGAGTTGACAAGGTATTATCCGATTTCCATTGCTGACCGTCGAGTAAATCGGTGGCGGGATAGGTGATTTTATGTTCGAAAATCATGGAAAAAACTGGGGACAATCTGAATCCGAATCCTACCCCCCAAGAAGGTGCAAACACCCAATTCCTGGTACCAGAGCCTTCCGCCGCTGTTTCATAGGTATTATCTCTTAAAAAACGCAAATCCTGTTTAACGGTAAAAATAGAATTGCCTACACCTGAATAATCGTAAAGACCACCTAAACCGTCGCGCTGGTCGAGTAATGCGCGATACCCCATGTAGCCAAGGCCTCCGAAGAGGTACAGAATAATATTGTGCTTCGCTCTTAAGCGATTAAAATGAAGCATTAATTCCAAATCCAGATTACTGGCAAAGGTTTTATGGTTGTGATAAAATTTTGAATACGAAGTATAATCAGGTCCGGCTATACCATTCAAGGCATCGTTATTCAGCAATCCCAATCTTGAAACGCGGTCAATTCCGCGGGTAGAGGAGAATAAATAACGCCCCCGGAAACTTAATCCGAAAACACTGGTATTATTTTGCAAAAATGCCCATTCTAAGGTTGCGCCAGTACCCCAACCAAAAACCCCCTTTACATCAGACTGCTGCCAAGCGGCGCCAGAATTAAGGCCTAACTTAATGCGACCTTCACTGATCTGATTGGTCTGCGCTTGTGCCCACATGGAAATACAACAAGCTAAAAATAAAATCCAGCGTTTCATACGAATGGAAAGGATAAGGATTATGAATTGTTACATTTGCAGTAAGTCAATTACGATGCCAAAATAATATACATCCTCTTGAACTACTTTTTGATAAGGTTATTAGAAACAGGTAGGGCATTCCCTTATTTCGAAGCACTATTTAAAAATAAAAACCATGAGAACCAATGAGGAGTTACGAGAATGAATAAAAAAAGTTCAAACAATACTCGAATTACATTCGTGGACTAATCATAAAACATCCAGGTAACACCGAACTGGATGGTACGTGCAAGAGCCGAATAATAAGGAGTTTTAAAGAATCCGGCTTGAGGTAAATTCTGATTAGCATGACTCACCAGGAAAAAGAATTTAGCTCTTTTTAAATATGCATTCATAAAAAAATTCGCTTGCAAGGCATCGTTAATTCGAGCTAAAGAATCAGAAGATGGAGTAATGTAGAATTGTTGAATGGAAGTAGAATAAGAAGGTGCGGCATAGGAACTGGTGAAGAATGCCTCTATTCCTACCTGCAACTTTAATACCTTTTTAAAAGCCTGTCCCTGCGTGTATATCCTGCCCATATAAAACCATTGTGGCACCGGCCAATATTCAGGACCTGAGCGTTGTGTATAAATCAAATCGTTTTCCATCCATATCCAACGGTAACCATTTTTTAATCGCAAAGAAACAGATGCCCAGCCAATATTTTTATCCGATTGATTGGGGGTTCCGGTACTGTCGTAATAAATAAGTTTATTTACCGAGGTGAAAGAAATCCCGGGTTTGATGTATTGATCTTTGAATGCCAGAATCCCTTCGGCCTTCCCTTGAAAGGTTTGGGAATTGGCCCAGGAGTAATTCCATGAAGCAAAATTACTGGACATATTTTCCTGCAACAACGTGGGGGATAAAGAGCGAACACTAGCCTCCAGGTTCAGCCACTTGGTGTGAGCATAAACCCGATGCAAATAATCCCGGCTCCCCTGCTCGACCTGAATCCCTGCGGTGAGCGTATCCTGCATTCTGAATTCCAAAACACCGCCACCCAATAATTCCTGGTATTCTTTCAGGATCATCTGCACCTCGTCTTGCTTGAAAAAAAGTTTACGGTGCCGAACGTACGCATTGGCATACCATTTTCCCGCAGCAAATTTCAATCCTGCTTTATTCTCTAACACATGATAGTTCGTCCAATCATCGGCACTGGATGAATCAAGCAAAATAGCGGGATAATAAGAGGAATTCTGGCTCAGATTATTATCCTGGTACCGTATGATCTGTTTCTGGAAATCAAGTTGATGAAAGGCCATCAATCGCTTGGATGCGATGGATGCTTGCTGATATAAGCGATAATAAGTACGCCGGTCTTCCGATTGAAGGCGCGCTTTCGTACCGGATGATTTATTGAGACGAACATTTTCCAGTTTATAATCGAACAGTAACTCTTGGGTATCACCTGAATCTGGGAGAATCCCTCCTGTTTCAAAATGAAAATGATGCATTACATTCATCCAGGCATAGGCCGCATATTTACCAGAAGGAGCAGTATAGTTCGTTTGAGCCTGAAATCCATAATTATTAAATTGCTGTTCCGTTCTATCGGAAACGCCAATTTGTTTTAATGCCACCATGCGGCGGATATTAAATCCGGCGTTCCAATGTGGTTTGATGTTTCTTGAAAATTCTGCATTGATCGATTGCAGACCTCGGGAACCTTGTATGTATGCCAATCTCATAAAGGGCGAACGAGTATTATACAAAGGTATCCGCTCCGGATCCACCATATAAGGCTGGAACACCTGATGCCCTAAGGTTCTGCCCGGACTGGAGGCTGGGGTATAATACACCTGACGCAAGGCAGTACCAAGATTACCTAGATCCTGATACAACATTCCATCCCGGTAATAAAAATAATAATTATGAAAATTGAGAAAGCTGGTATCCACCTTTTGTTCCTGCGACCTGCTATAGAGGACATCTTCACCGTAACGGTAGCGTGTTGAAAAAGCTCCATACACAAGTTTCGTGCTATCATCAAGAATTTGAGAAAATACAGAAACCTGGCCCATCCAAAGGGCTACCCCAAGCAAGCATAAACGTCTGAAAGAATTCATTCGGTCAGCAACTTACAAACAATTTCCGAACCGAAAAAACCTTAGCGAGGTCTAAGGCTGCCAAGCTGGTGAATATAGGAACCTATGGAGATACAATCCCAAATAAAGGGTTTATAAAAATATTTATTTTACGCTCAAGAGATTATTAGTATCTTTTCCGAACGAATTTATATTTTTTGTGGAGCCAACGAGTGAAATATATGGCATTTGCCATTTGAGCGTAATTCCTGTACGCTACGAAGCTTCCGATAAAGCAGAGATTTGTACGCAGCTGCTTTTTGGAGACCTGATCACCGTCAATAAAATTTCAGAGGACGGCAAATGGGCTTACATTCAGCAAGCCCAGGATGAGTACCTGGGATGGATAGACGCCAAACAATACAAAGAGATTCCTAAAGAGCAATACTACACTTGTCTTCAGCAACCCATGCCAATTTCCAGAGGGCTGTTTGGCTTGATCAAGGGGCAACGGAAGTTTTTTCCCATATTAATGGGAAGTACACTTCCTATGTACCACGCCGGGGTAATACGAATTGGGGAAGAACAATTTGAATTTGAAGGAGAGCATATGTATCCGCAACTTGGCAATGCCAAATCAGTAGAGAACTATGCCCGCAATTTCCTGGGAGCACCTTATTTATGGGGAGGTAAATCGCATTTCGGAATTGATTGTTCGGGATTGGTGCAGCAAGTATTTAAATTAAATAACATCAAATTACCCAGGGACTCTTACAAACAAGCGGAGGTAGGTCAAACGGTTACCTACGGAGCTCATCAAGCGGGCGATCTTGCCTTTTTTCAAAATGTAAATGGAAGAATAATTCATGTGGGCATCGTCCTTCCCGGAGATCAGATCATTCATGCATCTGGTGAAGTTCGAATAGACCTGCTGGATGAGGTTGGAATATTTCATACCGAGAAAAAAATATATACCCACAAACTATCTTTGCTAAAACGAGTATTGTAACATCGGCTTATGAAATACTTATTCTATTGCCTCCTCTTTTCAAATGCTCTCCTGGCGCAACCATGGAAGGTAATCAAAGTAACAGGTGAAATTAAAGATGAAAAGGGTGTGATCCTTCAAAACGGTCAGTTACTAACTTCTGGAACCCTGCTGCAATCTGGAGTTGTTAAGGGTGCGATCATTGCCTTGTATGAGAATGCTCTCTATACATTCAACCTCCCTCCCCTATCCTCGCGCTCACTTGCGGCCTCCGACAGCAACAAATTGAATTTTCCTGGAAATAATAAAAATTCATCAATCTATCCGGTCAACGACTTAGGGACATACTTTGGCAATTCTCGTTTTGTACTCCCCTATGCAACGTTTAAACTCCCTTACCAACAGAAGTCTTCCACGCAAGACTCCAAATTAATGTATATCCTAAGAAGCCATTATAAACAAAATAGCAGTACACAAATAATCAGTACCGTCTTACGCAAATCCAAACAAAAAATATTTTTTAATAGTGCTCGCCTACTCTCCAGCTTGGAGAAAAGAAAAGTTTCCATTGATTCTATTTTAAGTTCTGACATACTCTCGTATCGTATCGAAGACAGGGAGATAAAAGTCCTTGCTTCAGTACAACTTATTTGGATGAATGCCTCCATGCAAGCAGAAATCGAAAGAATAAACCAAGGTTTGGGAAGTGATCCCTCTAGTGAACGCATGAAATGGGAACTCTGTCAAACCTATATTCACCACGAATATGGTCTTTTTGATCCGATTCAATTAAAAAAATGGTTTAAGAAACGCTAGAGCACCAAGCAATTAGACCGTTTGAGGTAAATTACAACGGTATGTTTGGAACTTTTTAAGCAAAGGTCCGTAGAACTCAGATGGGAAGTAGGCCTTATTTGAAATTACTTTGCTTAAAGAAGGCATTCCATTAAGAACGCAGTTGTGTGATTGATCTGTGCATTGAGTATCTGCTTACGAGCAAACTGCTACCCCTTCAACGATGCAGATCGTTGTTTTTTTTTACTGAAGTTAACAATTGGGTATCAAACGTCATTATCTTGAGAGGAAACCTACTTATATCTGCCATAGTCCTGATTACCGGAGCACTCGTTTCTGCATTTATTTTTCTCGCGGATTACTGGGAAACGTTCCAGGGTAATTTACAAGACCCTATTTTTTACTTTAGCTTTGTAATGCCTGGATTATTATTCAGCTTATTTATTGCCTTTCTGTTTGCAGAAAATGAATCTGGGAAAAAGAAAATAATGCTGGTATCCCTAATAACGCTATCGTGGACAATCCTCTATCTTCTTTGTCTGAAGCTCTTTGTAGAAGGGGTAATTGATTCCTCAAATCTGGCTGGCATTGAATTAACAGTAGGTACCATCGGTGCCGTCACCATAGCAGGCATTTTGAAGTTTTTCAAAAAAGTACAACTAAAGAATATACTTATTGCCGGAGTAATCGGTTTGGTATCTACTGGAATGGGGAAATTTTTGATTAGCCCATTTATTGAGCGCAGTTTTTTAGTCTTGTTCAACGACCTTCAATCGGCAGGCATACTGATCATGCTATGGCAGCTCTGTCTTGGTATTTACTTTTTATATCTACAGAAATCAGAATCCTGGGTGCTTAGCAACTCTCATTAAAGCCAAAGCAATTACTACCGAATACGGAAGCAATCAGTAAATCATTCATAAGCCTGAATGGGATTGTATAAAAAAAGGCACGAAACAGTTGTCTCGCACCTTTGATAACCAATTTTCACACCTTAACCTACACATGCAACATTACCTGCATTGTTCGGCCAAAGTACGTTATACTGGGGAAAGTAATAGAATCGTGAATTATTTTTTAAATTCTTTCAAAGCTTTTACCATGGTATCTCCAATATCAGCGGGAGATTGAACCACAAAGATTCCACACTCCGACATGATTTTCATTTTGGCAGCAGCAGTGTCATCCGCACCGCCAACAATAGCACCGGCGTGTCCCATGCGACGGCCAGGAGGAGCTGTTTGTCCGGCAATAAACCCTACTACAGGTTTAGTTCCATGTTGCTTAATCCAACGGGCAGCTTCTGCTTCCATTCCTCCACCGATTTCACCAATCATCACGATGCCTTCCGTTTCTGGATCGTTCATCAATAGTTCAACCGCTTCTTTTGTGGTGGTTCCGATGATAGGATCCCCCCCGATACCAATGGCAGTGGTTTGACCCAATCCAGCTTTGGTGAGCTGATCTACGGCCTCATAGGTAAGTGTTCCAGACTTGGAAACAATTCCGATGGTACCTTTCTTAAAAATAAACCCTGGCATGATTCCAACCTTCGCCTCTCCCGGAGTCATGACACCGGGGCAGTTAGGGCCTATCAAACGGCAGTTTTTAGTTTTGATATACTCTTTCGCGTATATCATGTCTTTTACAGGAATACCTTCGGTGATGCAGATAATTACTTTGATTCCGGCATCCGCAGCCTCCATAATAGCGTCCGCAGCAAACGCTGGAGGAACGAAAATAATAGATACATCAGCTCCGGCTTTCTGAACGGCTTCTTCCACGGTATTAAACACCGGACGGTCGAGATGGGTAGAACCACCCTTGCCTGGGGTTACGCCACCAACAACGTTGGTTCCGTATTCAATCATCTGTGAAGCGTGAAAGGTCCCTTCAGAACCTGTAAATCCCTGCACGATCACACGGGAATTTTTATTAACCAGAACACTCATGAAATGAAAAAGTACTTGTTTTAAGGTCCTACAAAAATAAAATAATTTGAAAGTAAACAAACAGGAATTACATAATTCCTTTGTTTTTTATTCACCGAAAAGGCGAAAAGCCTTAAAAAGATAAAGATTACTACCCTAAAGTCAAGGACTTTGTCCAAACTAACGGCGCATTCCCATCTTAGGCAAGCCTTTTCCTCCGGTTTTATTCATCATCTTCATCATCTTGCGCATATCCTCAAATTGTTTCAGCAGATTATTGATTTGCTGAATGGATGTTCCGCTGCCGGATGCGATTCGTTTCTTTCTACTGCCATTAATAAGATCCGGATTCTGACGTTCGGCTGGAGTCATAGAATTAATAATAGCCTCAATTGGAACAAAGGCATTATCATCAATTTCAACATCCTTCATCATCTTATTCATCCCGGGAAGCATGCCAACGATGTCTTTAATACTTCCCATCTTCTTAATCTGCTGAAGCTGGGTCATAAAATCTTCGAAGTCAAATTGATTTTTTCTGATTTTAGAATTCAGACGTTTGGCTTCCTCTTCATCAAATACCTGTTGCGCTTTCTCCACCAACGACACCACATCGCCCATGCCAAGGATACGCTGTGCCATACGATCGGGATGGAAAACATCCAGGTTTTCCATCTTTTCGCCGGTACTCATGAACTTAATCGGCTTCTCCACCACAGAACGGATGGAAAGGGCGGCACCACCCCGGGCATCGCCATCGAGCTTGGTTAAAACTACCCCATCAAAATCCAATCGGTCGTTAAACGTTTTGGCTGTATTCACAGCATCCTGACCTGTCATGGAATCCACCACAAAAAGTGTTTCAGAAGGCTTCAACACTTCTTTCACTTTTGTGATTTCATTCATCATCTCTTCATCGATCGCCAAACGACCTGCGGTATCGACTATGACAATTTTCTTATGATTGTTTTTGGCAAATTGAATAGCATTTTTGGCAATCTGAACTGCATCTTTATTTTCAGGTTCTGCGTACACCTCTACTCCTACTTGCTCACCCAGTACCTTCAACTGATCAATCGCCGCCGGACGATAAATATCACAAGCCACCAATAAAACCTGACGTCCTTGTTTTTTCAAATAGTTGGCTAACTTACCAGAAAAAGTGGTTTTACCAGATCCTTGCAATCCTGCAATCAGAATTACCGCAGGATCCCCTTTGATGCTAATGTCTTCTTTATCCCCTCCCATGAGCTCGGTGAGCTCTTCATGGGTTATTTTCACCAAAAGCTGTCCAGGTGAAACAGAAATCAATACTTCACGCCCTAAAGCCTTCTCCTTTATGGTATCAGTAACTTGCTTGGCTACTTTATAGTTTACGTCGGCATCAATAAGAGCTTTGCGGATTTCTTTTACCGTGGTAGCAACGTTGATCTCTGTAATTCTCCCCTGGCCTTTGAGGGTTTTAAACGCTTTATCTAGCTTTACACTTAAATTCTCAAACATGGTATTCCTTAGAAAAGTGGTGCAAGTTAGCTAAAAACCCGGTAAATCCCAATTCCGATGCGTGTATAATACACTGGCTATCAAGATACTCAGATTTGAAATTAAGAGAATAAAAGGAAATTGGAAGATGTGGCAAATAGAAAGGAAATGATATTGAATGGAATAGCTATAATCCTAAGCAAGTATTTTACTTTGTTGAGATGACCTATTAAGATGAAATGAAATAATAAATTTATTCAGATTTGAGATTGAATTTAAAAGAGAAAAGAGAAAAAAGCTGTACGGTTCATAATCCTGCTTTGCTATACAAAAAACTACTCACCAATGAAATTGTAACAACGGACACTGTTTTTGTTCATACATTATTATAAATTGGTTTTAAGCTTCTATATTTTTTTTTACTTTTGTCCCCAGAAGTATTAAAACGTATTAGGTAATCTCTACACCTCTCTCTGAGTTTAGACTATGCAGTTGCTGTCATTATGCTGATCTTAAAAGGATGTTGCTATTATATAGTAGCTTACTAGGTTTTAAAACTGATTTTTAAACTTAAACTTACTCAATGCTATGAGAAAAAAATTCAAGAAACTACAATCCAATCAATTCATTCTATTGATTTTTGCAGTAAACTTATGGTTACCATTTCAAGGCAATTCACAAGTGATTGCGACTACAATCTTAAATCCTTCTGCAGCCCAAGGAGTGGAACATATTGGCTACGTCTCTTCACCAATAACAAGTTGGTGGGGAACTTATGGATCAACCTACAACGTTTATTATAAAAGTTATATTGGAGGTGATGATGGTCAAAATGTAAGATTCAAATTCAATCATCCGCTTTTTAAAAATACAGATGTAAAAAAAGTTGTAATTAATATTACAGGAAAAAAAAACTATTCTTTTGTTAGCCAAGCTGGAAATGCTACTTGCTATTTTACCTCTTGCAACAGCACAGATTGGTCTAGCACAATGGATAACAATAAGTTAATGGGTATATTTCAATGTATTTCCAACGGCACCTCTTTAACCACAAACTATTTCTATACATCTTCAGATCCTACAATAAGTAATACCCAACATATTACAGTCTATGATAAAGACAATGCACAACAGGGGCTAACATGGTTTGACGCTAACAATTTTATAATTGGAATAAAAGCCGGAATTTTTGGAGTTGATATTTCAAATATTAGCGCCACTGTCTATTATGTTCAAGATTTACCTATTTTAAATAATTCTATTTGTTGTCCTCAATCTATATTTAATAATCAAAGTTTCACAATCCTAGGTAGTAACCCAACCGGAGGAAATAACACATTTTCTTATCAATGG
>JALONM010000047.1 GCA_025454925.1 Cytophagaceae bacterium | reverse complement strand
GCGGTCATGATGCCCGATAAACCATTAACGGTTTTATTGGTGGTACTTACCAGTGAATGTTCTATTCTTTTACCATTGCCTTTTCTCATGGCACGCAGACGAGCCATCTTTTCTTTCATCGATAATTCATTCAAGGGAATCTTGGTTGTGCTGCCAATGCTGGATTTATAGGACTTTGCAATTCCTTCCAGACCCCGAAGTTCCTGCGCACGGAATTTTACTGATTCTCCTTTGATTACAGCGGTGAGTTGTTCTAGGATGGACTTGAGTTTACCGATATAGGGATCGTCGCTTGAAACCTTGCTTTTGTATACTTTCTCATACAAGGCTTTTGCCTTGGCGCGATCCATTTTTTTCCCTTGCAAGGAAATAAAGGCTTTGATCAGACCGATGCTTTTATACACTGTTTCTCCGCCTGCAATGCGCACCAGTTTGACCAGTTTATCTTCCGGGATGCGAAAAATGGTCATCGTACTTTCAGGATAAGAATTGTAAATGGACAGCAGCTTCTCCTGAAGCATCATAATGACCGATGCATAGCGGGACTTTTTGCTGATCTTCTTTTCCAACATCAGCTTATGGAGAGTTTTGATCAGCGGAAGCAATGAACCCACGGAACGCTCCTTTCCGTGAAAGGCAACCACGCGACGGATGAATTTTACATCCTCTGAAAGCCTTTCCAGCTTTTTTTGGGACTTTACTTTTTTTCGGGCTTTGGCAATTTGACCAGAGAGTATCTTACGGGCTTGTTTGATTTGGTCTTTGGTTGGCATACGGCTCGATGTTTGTTCTTTACCATTGAGGCTCCCCATATTGCCGGAGTCTGCTAATTCTTCAAAATCCCCGCTGGTTGTTGTTTGCAATCCTTCCATAGTGCAGTCGCAGTCTTTTGTATTGGTTTGTATGCTTGAGGCAGCCTGACAGAGCTGCTCGTTGAGTTTTTGAAGGTGCAGATCAATGACCTCCCTGGTTGCCGGATCGGTCTGGTATTGTTGCCACGATTCTCCGTTAGCGGTCTTCTCCAGCAGAAAGTGGTGGCTTTCCTTAAGGGTCTGCGGTAATCCTTTCAGTGTTTTTGAGTCGACCGTTTCAAAATAGTTTTCAAGGGTGATCATAGCTTCTAAAGTGACTTGAGTTTTCGGATGAGTTTACTCGCTTGTTTGCCCGAACTAATAGCAGAGCGTTTTACTTCCGAATTGTTTTTCTTTACCACTTCTCCCAAGGGATAATTGGCCACAAACATTTCAGTTTTCATCTTATCGGTATGTTTAGTCACGGCAATGGCCATTTTCATGGATTGTGCTTCCCATTTATTTTTGGCGATGAACTTTTTAAGTACCGCAGAGGGATAACTGGAGAGGAGAAACTTACCTTTAAGTTTACTCAAGCGTTCCAGCAGTTTGGTATAGTCTTCCTCAGTGTAGCCTTTGTAATGTCCCTGATGGGAGTTGATGTAAGGAGGATCCAGATAGAAGAAAGCGTCCTTAGCATCATAAAGTTCTATTACTCTTAAGGCATCGTTGCATTCGATGCGCACGTGCTGGAGCCTTCGGGAGTATTCTTCGGTGAAGCCTGCCACCTTGTTTCTGACTTTACTTTCAATGGAAGCATCTTTTGCCACCGCCCACGAAGAGAGCAGGTTGGCAAAGCCCTGACTTGCCAGCGTCCAGAATGCCCACGCCCGTTTTACCGGAGTAAAGGATTTCGGATTCTCGTAGATGTTGCGTGCCTTCTGGAATAGTTCCCGACTAACCAGCGTACACTGGATTTCCTTTGCCAGTTCCTTGAAGTTCTTTTTTACCGTTGCATAGAAGTTGATCGCTTCTCCGTTGGTATCGTTGATTACTTCGGTATCGCTCTGGGGCTTTGCAAAAAACAAAGCACCGCCACCAAAGAAGGGTTCACAATAGAGCCTGTGCTTGGGGATCATAGGAAGCAGTCGCGATACCAGTCGCTGCTTGCCTCCGTAATAGCTGATGGGCGTTTTCATGTTAGCGGATTCTTTTTAGTTTGTGATCAAATCCGATCTGCCCGGATAATTGTTGCAACTCTTCACCGAGTTGCTCTATCCATTCCTGCTCCAATTCGTCTGGAATGTTACCCTGTGGCAGGGAAAGAATTTCACTGGCGGATGTTCCCATAAAAAAGCGAGTATCCAGCAATCGCCGATGCAAGCAGGTTTCATTTTCGATGACTACCAAAAACAGTCCAAGGCTGCAAGCTTCTCCCCTTGGGTCCGCTTGCAATACATAGGTTTTATATTCAAGAAACAGCATAGTGGTTTTATACTTTAATCAAGATGTATATTATTCAAGCAATGGATCTTCACTCATCCCCATGGAAGTAGAGAGAAGGTTTGCTGCCAGCACACTGCCCGTTGCAGGATAGCGTGTCCAATTGTTGAGCAGTTTAAATCCCAGAGTGGGATGCTCATTGATTAGCCATCCATAACCATTGGCATTAAGACAATAGCAATCTTTAAGCACGAGTAATTTGTTGGTACCAATTCCATTGTAGCCTTCTCCGGCCACCAGATTATTTTGAGAGGAAACCAGAGTACAATATTCCAAGACCGTTTTAGCCCGATCACTATTGCCATTGTAATCCCAAAGCCCAAGAGAACTGGAATACCCGTTGGTATTGGTATCAATGGCCTCTAGCAAGCAATGACGAAAGTGAAGTTTATAATCGTGCTGGGGATGTTGCCCTTCGTTGCTTACCGACATATATCCTTTGAAATAGCAATTTTCAAAACGGGCAGAACCATTGATAAAATTTCCAGCCCCTACGTGTTTTGGAATGATGTTGTCAGAGGCATAGATTTGACAATTTTTAAACGACAGAAACCGGTCTCCCCCCAGCAGTCCCTGCTGGCCGATGAATTGTTTGCTGGCAGTGAAGGTTATCCCTTCAAAGGAAATAGCACAACCTACATAGGGTGTTATCTGCGCCCAATCAGCATTGGAGGAAGAATTACGAAATTCTCCCTGACCAAAAATCCGGCAACTTACAGCGCTTGGATATACCAATATGCTTCCATAGCAGAACCCGATACTTTGAAAAGTAGCTTTAAGTAACATATAATCCACTCCATCTTTGAGGGGCAGTCCAAAGGCATACAAATAGTAAGTTCCGGGAAACATAACAATCAGGTCTCCAGGATTGGCATAAGCCATCGCAGCATAAGGACTTGCAAAAGGCTTGAGTATATTTCCCCGTTTCCCAGTAGCATCGCTTCCATGAATCTGATCTACATAGAGCATACGACCACTCATATACCCCATGCTTTCAAACTTATCACGCAATGCGTTACGGGAAGCCCCATGGGAGGTGTCTGCATCCCACAGGCTTTCTTCATAGGGATCATCCAAGACCTTTGCACCTGAATTGGAAAGGTTGTTGGGTTGGTAAAGTTTGAGTCTGTTGAGAAGCATAATATACTATTTAACTATCCGTAATATTCCACCCGAAGGGTATGAAAAAAGCCGGGAGTCACGCTGATGGCCCGAAAAGCTTCCATGTTCTCTTTGCCTTTCACCTCCAGCACTCCCAAATGCCCCAGAGGCATTCCGATAAAAAAATTAGGAGGTTGGTCAAGGGTGTCGTATTGCTTATAATTAATCACCCATGATTTATCTGCTAAAAAGGGAGAAGGATCTGCGGTGCAAACGATGAGAGCATACAAGGCCTCCTTGGGAATGGTAAGTTGAGAGGCTGCGACCTCATTGATGGTGATTTGTTCGCTGCCTACACACTCTCCCTGCAAGAGCAGGGAGAGCAGCAGGTCGCTTACAATTTCATGAACATACAGCCGTGGAATTTTCATCGACGTGGGTATTTGGTCTTCTGGTTAGATTTTTTTTCAGGTATTAAAAACAGCCCCTTCCGGTAGGCATAATAGCCGAATCCTCCAACTCCGAGTAGTACAAGGGCCACTATGACCGGAAGAGACTTTACTCGTTTTTTGGTGCCGATCTTTCTCCTAATTGATCATAAGGAAAGGTGGGTGGCACTTTGGATATGATGTAATTCTTATATTCTCCGATGGTGATGATCTTGTCTCGATTACGGTCCAGACTTTTATTGTATTCGTAGACAATGTCGGGGAAGCGTGCCTCGTCGGGCCACTTTTCAATCAATGCCTTGGGATAAAAAGTGATCAGGTACAGATCGGTAAAACTGCGCACGTATTTAGCGTATTTTCGGAAATACTTCTCGACGTAATCGAGTTGTTGCAGATTATCCATTTTGCGGATAGCCTCTACAGTAGTACCCAACTCGCGTGCTACAAAAGGCATGAACTGGATCAGGCCGCTGGCACCACCTTTTGGATTGATGGCTTTCGGATTCAGGTTTGATTCCATGTACATTACCAGCATCAGCCAGTTGGGATTGAAGCCCAGACGCTGGCAGATGGCAATGACTTTCTGAACAAACAGCGCACGGTTTTGCGGCACTGCTTGTTGGTAAACAAGAGTTTTCATTTTCAAAAAGTTTGAATGTGAATTGGAAAGTATGATCGTTTCTTATCGCAGGTATCCTACGTCCCGTGTGGGAACCATGGCAATGGTATTGTCCAGGGCACGGAAATAGGTCATTGCGTTTCTTGCCCCGGTTTCTTCGCCCAAAATGGTATTCTTTTTTACCTGTATGATATTCCCCTTGGCATCACGCACCCAGGTATTGGTAATGGTGATAACATCTCTCAATCCGTAAATTCCTGATAGGCTCCATTTGCCAGCGTTTTCCTTGAGACCGATTCTGCGCAGTTCGGTTTTTACTCTTTCCTTGGCAGGACTGCTGGTGGTAAAAACATAATTCAGCAAATCTGTTACGATGGTGCGACCCATGAAGCTGTTGCGCAAGGCACGTATGTTTTTGTAATAGTTGTTCACCGATTCATAGTGGCTTGTATCCTGCATTTCCCTGAGGGCAGCGATTACACCATCTTCGCTTTCTGAACTTGCGTTCCTGAATAAGTTCTCAGCCACCTGGGAAGGATTAAAGATCAGGGTGGCCTCCCCTCCGGTGATGGTAATAAAAATTTCTTCACTAATCAGATCGGGAAGTCCTGCTGCCCGAATAGCCTTGAGGGTATCTTTACCCAGGATGCCATCGGCTCCGGCACTACCGACAGCGCCAGCTCCCAGTTTAGCCATCAGCTTTAGTTGTAGTTGTTTAACTTTAGGCCCACGACTTCCATAGCGCAAGGGAAAGGCATCCCCGTAATTAGGCAGGGAACTTTTCGATCTACTGTTGGCCCCTTGCGTGAAAATTTCTGGTGTTTGCGGTTCTTCCTTTCGTTTTTTTAATTCCAGATAATACTGGTAGCCGAAATATCCGGCTAGACCTATGGCTCCCACTCCAAGGATGTAAATCAGCATACGCTCTGGGTTTACCGATACCTTGCGATCTTTACCAGAATTTTTGTGTTGGTTTTCCATAACTAATGGTTCTATTGTTTAGCCTTGATGATGCTCATCACTGTGGAGAATTCTTCGGAGGACAGTTCACTTTCCAGCCTGCTGCTGAGATCCTCCCCGTAGAGGTTCTTGTAGGCGTTCTGAGTTTTTTTATAACTGGCAAGGCTAGGTATCTGATGGAATATTTGAAAAACTAATTTTTCATTGGTTCCCCAACCCGCCCAGTTGTCGTTGTCAAAAGCCATCTTGAGTTGCTTGGCATAATTGGCCGGATTTCCTTCCTGCAAACTTTGGGATTCGGTGTGAGTCCGCTTGATTTTGCGAAGGGTATATCTTCCCAGAAAGTATAATCCTGTCAACGCTCCAACTCCCAATAAGGAATAAATCGCCAGTACTTTTAGCTGCTCCAGGGAATGGATGCTTTCAGCAGGATATGCCCTGGAGGGTGGACGTGCTTTGTAACCAAATCCTTCCAGGCTTCCCTTGGAATGGCCTGCGGAGGCTCGTTTGTTTTTTTTACTTTTCTTTTTCATACCTATAATCCCAGGGCTCGTTTAGCCAGGTTGGTTTTTACGGGATCGTTCTTGACAATATCGGCAAGCCGGGAAAGTTCATGCACCTGTAACTTTTGCATCAGGGTGGTGGCTGCCTTTAATTTTTCAATGGCATCTTTTTCGCCTGGCGATTCGATGCTGACTTCAAATGTGAATTTTGCCATATAGATTTCTTTTGATTTTCTTCCTGGATAAAAGGTCTAGGAAAACAGGTAAAAGAGAATTTTGAACAAGGCTACGCTTGCTTGATGGGCCAACACTGCTGCTTTCAGCAAAAGTGCATCCCGGGCTTTCTTAAAGTTCATGGCGGTATCCTATCTTATCCCTCAAGAAGATCGAGCACTGTATCGATGCGATTTTTTTCCTCTGCCAGATAATGTAAGATAAGACCCACCTTATCCATTTCCTGTTTGGAGAAATGGGTATTCAGTTGCCCCACAAAAGTCATGGCTTGCTTTTCCTGTTCGCTGTAAGTGGTTGTAGTGTCCTCGGATTTAGGTTTGAAGCTGACTTCACTTTCCCCTGTTGAGGAAGACCATTTTTCTCGCTCCTTGAAGTCCTGTTCCAATAATCCAGCTATTTGTGTATTGCCGGTGATGGAAGAAAGAGTCTTGGGATTCCTACGCACAAAACTTTCCAGCATCGCAGAGCCTACTTCGCCCAGCAATCCATTCAGGGGGGATTGACGGGAGAGCATATCTTCGTATCGGGCATTGATTTGGTTTACTTCCTTGACCAGCCCGTTACGTTCCTCCAAGAGTTGCTCGTATTCTTTTTTTAACTGCTCGAATTCCCAGGCCCGTTTCTCTTTTTCCAAACGCTCTTCGATGCGTTTATCGATATCAAGATTGCCAAGTGTCAGAGAGGATTTATCTTCGGCGGATCCATCGGAAAAGGTGAATATATACTTGTCGTTGTTGTTGCTGGAACCTGTGTAAAGCAGTATTTGCATACTGCTGGTTTGTGGCAGGATAAAATTCTCAAACATAGTAAACAAGGATGGATCGGAGGTTCTACGTACGGCCTTGAAACCATCCACTATGATTTCATATTCTATGGGCGCATTGTTTTGATGGTAGAGTTTGAGATACTCCAATACCTTATCTACAGTCTCCTGGTTGTATTGGGTTTTTGCGATAAGTGCCATATAGCCTGATCGGTTTTTGTTTAGTGAACAATGATAGCCTGTACAAATTTTACTCTTCGTTGCTGGGTTCCAGGGTTGGAAATTTTTATTTCCCCTTTATGGATATGCTGGTTGTCACAAAGGTTAAATCCTGTAGAATCGTAAAACCCGGCATCGGACTCCATGACTACACCCATGGGATCCCCGACTACATAATGAAGTTCGTTATAGGATTCAATGGTGATGGTTTCTCCTCCCTGTAAGACCAGGTCTTTGTATTGCAGGTGATAGTTTTTATACCCTAGCCGTTTGATGTGGCGTGGAAGGTAACTAAGAATAAATTCTTCGGACATGAGTATGTTTTAATTAGGTGAAACATCAACTTGAATCGGAGCAAACATCTCCGATGTGGTTTTCTTCGGGCAGATAGCAGCGATCGTTCATCTGACACAGACTGGAATCTTTTTCTTTAGAATTCACCTGAGGGGGCAGGGATTCCACGGTTTCCACCTCATCGTATTCCACGATAATTTTGATTGTATAGGGAAGGGTAAAACTCTGGCCGCGGATCCAGCCGTTAATCATAGAGGTGTCTCCATCGATCAGCACTGGCAAGGGTTCCGGTACTTTACCCGTGATCCAGGGTTGCTGGTCAAAGTCCAAGGAAGCGATACCCAGCAGGGTTTCATCATCCGGCTCTCCACTTCGGGCAAGCAAATGGCAGACAAGAAAAACATCGCTCTCATCGCTGCTTTGAAAATGAATGGTACCAAGCATAATACAACGGTTAATAGTGGAATGCCCTTATGCGGTGGTAAGCACAAGGATTGATGTGATGCGTTTGGTATGAGGGGGCATCTTCAGTTCAAACTGCTTGTTTACTTCCAGTTTGCTGATCGGAATGCGAAAGATTCGTACCCGTTTGGTAGTCTTGATTACCAGTGGCATTGGCTGTTGGATTTAAAGGTTATCGAAGTAGACACTTGAGCATCAGCCTTACTTTGTAGGGTGCGAAGGCAACCAGCGCATTGGCAGAGTCTTTATAGATCAGCTTCACCTCGCCGTTTCCTGCTGGCACCGGATGTTCGAGTTCCTTGAACTTATCGTTAGGAGAAACTCCGATGCCTCCCGACATGAGCAACATGGAATCAAAATCTTCGGGAATGATTTCATTGCCGTTGATGTCAATCTTCTGGGAGCCACGGTAGAAAAGTAATTGAGGATGGGAACAGATCATCACAATTCCGATCACCGAGGCTATGTTTTTGTCAAGGATGATCTGCTTGGTGTATGCCTGATCTGGTGTGGTAACTTCGACAACCAGCGGCTTATAGGTGTATTTCCTTTCCATGGAGGTGAGCATTTGCCCGTTTATTTTTTTTGAAAGAGCAACAGGAAGAAAATCCCTGTTACTCTTGTTAAAGCTGATAATGGTAAGCGAGCAGAAATATTCGGCTGCGTTCCTTGCCCCTTATGGAATGGTAGCTGTACCGTCCAGGCATACATACAATACCGTGTTAGGGTTGATGCCCGTTACCGTTCCCAGTTCGATTTCAAATTCAATGGTCACATCGTCTGGAATCAGACGGGGGTTGGACAGCTTGTAATATCCTTGCGGATAGAGGTGGTAATTGGTGGTGATAAACTTTCGGTTGCTGGCATCGGTGAGAAGTTGTTTTTTGTTGGCCAGCAGTTTGAATTCACCATTTGCCAGAGGCCCCACGGTATCTATGGGAGAAAAGATGGTTTGTTTGATATCATCTTCGGAAAGCGAAGCAGCCACTCCCTGCAACAGGTAAATACCACTTACCAGCAAAGCTGTATTAGAAGGCAGCTTGGCATTGGAAATCGATCGAAGACCCACTTGCTTGGTATCTTGCGGTTCAAACAACTTTATGGTTTTGCTGCCAGCCAAAGGTTTGATGGAATAAACGGTATAGTCTGCCAACCGAAGTTTGCCTTGGCCAAGCTGTTCTTTGATGTGTTTGGGTAATTCACCAAAGAATTTTTCCATCTCCGCCCTTGATCCGATGGAGGGAGTGTTTTTTTTGCGAAGACGTTGGATGACTTTCATCCTGTTGACAGGATCCATTCCTGCCAGATGCCCCATCAGTTCGGGACTCATGTCGTCTCCGTCCAATCCATAGAGTTCTCCCGGATTGTTGTACTCTGAGCGCATCATCATGCCGATTTTGTCATTCATAGTGATTGGTGTAAAAGTGGTGGTTACTATTTTTCTTTTCGCTCAAGGCGTAATGCGTATACTTGGTGGAAGACTACAATTCTCTTGCTGGAAGCTCGTCTTCGGAAAACAGACCTCCGCTCATCTGCTCCACCTGGCTTTCGATACGATGCAGGGTATCCATGCCATCGGAACCTGATGTTGAAAAGGGATTGATGAAATATGATCCCCCTTCAAGTCCTTGTGTGGTTTGATTGGACAAGGATGCAGAAGCATTCCCCGAATCGGAAGAATTCCTTGGCAGGTATAGTTTTTCAGAGAAATTCTTGAAGTAGTTTTTTACCCGTTCTTTTGCCCCTTCCATATCCAGGCTTTCGGCAGTGCTGTTGAGGGTATTGTACCCAGCCACAGTGATCGTGCCGATGGCTCCACTGATCAGGTAGGGATTGCCCAATTTTAGTCCGGCGAAAATGGCTGGTAGTCCTGCCAGCAGGGAATGCTTGCCCAAGGCCGATCCCAGCGCTGCTCCTGCCAAGCCGGATAGTATCATGCCGCCTCCTTGCAACAGATAATCCTTGGTAGTACTGGGGCGAGTGACCTTGGCATCGGAAATGCCCGATAGTCCGCCTGCTTTGGGGCCATACTTGCGTACTTGTTTTTTATACTTCTTCTTTGGCATATTCGTATTGGTTAGAGTAAGTTGATCGTTTGAATGCGTGGATGAGTGAGCGACTCCCTTGAAGATCGATGAAATTTCTTGTGGCCGATTTTCTTTCGGTAACTCCTGGTGGGAAGGCCTTCCAGAGAATTTGATCTGGAAGGACTGGATTTCTTTTTAAGCAGGAAATAACCCAGTACCCCTACCCCCAATACGCCCAGCCCTATTCCGGTTGCTTTCATAGGATTTTCTTTGATCCATTCAAAGAATCCTCCCCCGGTGTTTGGGTTGGCGCTCACCGGTGCGGAGGGTGTTGCAGGAATTTCTTGTCCTCTATTGGCTGGTAACACATCAGAGGCTGGCGAAGGGATCTCTGAAGATCTGTTTTCGACAAAGGATGGAATCTTTTCTGTGGACTCTACAGCAGGTGCGCTGGTGGGAGCCACCGTCACATCCTCTCCTTGTGCTTGGACTGCCTGGGAACTACCTTCCGAATCAAATTCCTGACCTTGGGGACTTGATTTTGGAAACAAGCCCTTTACTTCTTTGAGGGCCATGGCTACCGCAGAAATCGCTGGTACCGCTGCTGCCAGGGTAGCTGCCGATACTAACTCCCCCAGTCCATTCAAAGATTGCTCCTGCTCATAGTCTCCATGCAAGATTGAATACTCCGTTTCATCCCAATATTCCTGCTCCTTTAAACCCGATAAGCCTGATAAGGATTGGAGCGGCACCTTGCCATCACGATTACCTTTTCCATGAAGGATCGCTTTGGCAAAATTTTCTCTTTTCCCTCCTGCCTTGTAATAAATATCTTCTGCCTTCTGACGGATCTTTTTCAGCTTGGCAAACTTCTCCATGTTCATTCCTTGCTGCTGGGCTTGTGTGTCGCTCAAATAAGAGTAGCGAAGCTTTGAGGCTACCTTCATGAAATTGACTTTCATGGCTAACAGGAATGCATTGCGCAGGGCGATCGTTGCAGGGTTCACCACACGGTTGAGTAAGCGGACTCCCTGACCGATTTTCTTTCCTACTTTTTTTATGGCATTCTTTAGTTTGGGACCTTCCAGAGAACCCAAATCCAGGGTTTCCTGCTCCCAACCAGAAAGCCTTGCCATCTCGTCAAATTCATCGGCTGCTGCCAGATCCTGGGCATCTACGTTACTGGGGACCTTGTAGGTATTTATGCCTTCAAGACCACTTAAATATTCTAGTTTCATAGGATAATCCCTGTGTCTAAGAAATGGTTGTTCATCGTCGAATTGATCTTTCACGCAATCAAGGACGATGTACTCGCTGCGCTTTTTTAGTTTTGTTTCCCGCTCCTGATTGATTGGTACCACAATGTAGATATGCTGCCAGTAGGGAACCTCGGGAGGCGACTTGGGGTATTGGGTAATCCGAAGTTGATGTTCTATGCCTAGTACACATAAAGTCGCTGAAATAAAGCTGGTGTAACAATCGCAATCAACGCCAACTTTTCCGTTAGCCCCCCGGTGGTTTCGGCTCCACCAAACCATCGCTGGACTACGCACCTGCTCTATCCCTTTGGCATCCGGATTATAGGGGATATGATGGTAGACAAAATTCCAGATATTGCGACAGGTTGCCTTCAGGGTAGAAGCCTCCAGCAGTGCTGCTATTTTGGCTGTCTCTCCTTTTACCTTCGGGATTGTTTGCTGCATAAAAGCTACCGTATCCTCCACGCTGGCATCTTCTAAAATAGTAGTCCTTTTTAGAAGCGGACGAGGAAAAAGAGAATCGTATTCGTTTCCCGTAAAAATGATGCGTTGGCTATTGGACTCCATATTCTATCGAGGACTTGGTGGTGGATGGTGGTGGGTTCTTTCCTGCTTACTTCAATTGGTACTCAAGGATGGCTTCATCGCTTTTGGAAAAGGAATCGTTGATGCGAGTATCGGTAATGGTTTTTAAATCAATTCGACCTTCCTTGCTTAGTGTCCTGACTAGGGTGAAAGAAATACTCCCCAGCTTGCTATATGGAAGAAAGATGTAAATTGGCTTTAAGGTCAATACTTCCTGAGGCTTCAACTCGTAGACCATGGTGTTGATTTCCGAAGAAGCAAGCAGTACATCCTCCGTTTTACCGACTGCGATCGTTTTCACGTGGTACAGTTTCACGTATGGGTGTGAGAGGCGAAGGTTGCCCCTGCCAGGGTTCTTCATCACAACGTCGATGGCCAGTGTCGCACCCCTGCCCTCCAGCTTGTGAATCCGACCGCTCATAGATATTTCCAGGTCTTTGGAAACTCGCACCAGTGGCCTCAATACTCCTATTCCGTATGTCAGCGCTGCTGCTCCAAACAACACCCCTACTAGCATCATTTCTCGTTTTTCCATCCTGAACTTGGTTTGAACTCCATCTATGCATACTGTTTTTCTTCGAGTACTCGTTGATGTTGTATATGACTTCTGGCGATCACTTGAGCCATACCCATTTGCAAGCTCAGGCACTCGGATATCGATTCAGAAATCAGTGAGGCCTCTTCGGAAAATAACGCTCGTGCATAACCAAAGGCCACATAAAATTCATAGAACTCTTCCATGCTTAATTCTTCGGATTCTATCACCTCCATCGGATGGGCATAGTAACGCTCACCTTGGGGATCCCGATGGTAATCCCATAGTCTCGATTTTTTTATGAAGATCGGATTTTTACCCTCTTCCATAATTCCCAATAGACCTAAGGAAGTCACTTTCCATTTCCCAAATACCAGGATGGTTTTTCCAAAGCGTTGCTGGATGGTATCTTCCAATACCGTTAACTGATTTTTCATATATCTATAATTAGTAACTGATTGTTTTTTACTAAATGATTACAGAAGGATTTGTTTCTGTAAAGTAATTGCTCCCATAATCGATTAAAGGGATTCGCTTGATTTTCCTTTAAAACGTGAGGGCAAGGAAGTACTTCTTTTGGCTTTTACTTTTTTGATGGCATTGTCTCCTTGGTTTGTCTTTTTACTTTTTGTCTTGTTGTTGTTAAATATTTCCATGACCTCATTTTCCAACCCACCAGCAGGAACAAGACTGGGAAATTCATTGGCATTATTGGCTTGTATCTTTAAGGGTAATGCTGATGCAACCGTATCATCGCTTTTGACCACTGGACTAGTTGTATCCTTTTTCAACCATTCAACCATGTAGTCTGAAGCCACTTTTAGAATGGCCCAAATGATACCTCCAATCAGTGCTTTGACCGTATAGTCAGCAATGCTGGTCATATCAAGGCTGGCAAAAACATTAAACAAGGCGCCCAGCAAAAAGGCTGAAAACGTATCCAGATGTGTGCTTTGATGTATCATGATGTTTTTTCTTTTTGTTTTACTGTTGATACAAAAATACTACATCGATTTACCGCGAGGTTCGATTAGGTTCGATCAGGGAAAATGAGGTACTAAAAAGATCGTTTAAGTTGAATGGAGTTTCATCAGGTACTATGCTTTGTGGGGAAAATCGAAATGCATAGTTTCTAAAATAAAAAAAGCAGGCACTGCCTGCTTTTTCTTTCTAATATTAACTAGGTTAATTATTAATGCATTTCCGATTCGTCAACGGTTAATAAATACCCATTTGGAATCCCCCATATCTGAAGGATTTTCTTGAAGGCTGGAATGGAAATTAAATCACGTTTGCAAACGAGTGGTGCTATATCTGGATGATTTAACATGGCTCTTATTTTTTTGGTACTTACATGATATAATTTGCATAACTGCTCCCGAGTTTGCATTTCTAATTTAATGTAACGAACTGGCTCTTTTTCATTTTTGTCTTCCGGTTTCATAGGCGTTAACTATTTTGAGATGTTTTTGGTCATCCCGATATCCGCTCTACTTTAATGTCTCGCCAACCATCCGGGAAGTTGTAGATGCCCGAACTTTGAAGGGCCTCTATGATTGCCTTCCCCTTGGAAATAGCCATTACATCCTTGTACTCTGGATACTCGGTATTGATGAAATAAGAAATAGATTTTAAAAACACCCGGAACTTTAGTAGCCTTGCCGGATTGGCATATACATAGCGAGACAAAACATGGACCTTGTCTGATGGTCTTATAGTAGTATTATGTTGCAGCCAACACTCGATTCCTTGTTGTTCGAGTTCTTCAAGTTTTATGGCAAGCGTAATAGGTGTCTGCTCATTGATGCGGATCACATAATGGATTAAAATGGATTTCATACTGGAAAATTCGTGAGATACAGCAATGATCCATTAGAAGCCTTTCCAATGAATTATGGCTGGATAGGAAATAGTTGATTAGCTGGTAACGTTGAGGAGGGTTGTGCGCTTTATTATCAACAGGAATTACGACACTTCATGCAACAATAGCGACCTTTTTGATTACTGGAAAATGGCATCGCACTTCGTCCCTGAAACGGGATGCCCCTTTGAATTTGCGTTTCCATAACTGTTTAAAATGTTTGTAAAAAATTACTTGTATTATAACGTAGAGTAAAACTGGTTAGTATGGCTTTAATACGTAATGCTTCCAAAAAGTAACTAAAAAAATATTTTACCTCCTAGTAGGGATGATTTTTCAAGGCAGATAGTTACTCGTAGGGTTGACTTTGAGTTGACTTTTAGTAAAAATATTGTCCAAGACGGTCGGATTGGGTTTCAAGACAACGACTTTTCAAACAAAAATGTTGGAACTTTGACTATTATTACCTTGCCTACATCGGGGAATAAATTTTGTTTAAATGAAGCACCAGAATAAGTGGAATCCAATACAAACAGTCATAAACTTTTACAACAATATCAAATTTGCAATGGCAGTTTTGGGAATAGGGTCAATTTTCTTTTCTTTCCAAAACATTGAAGAATTTCATTGGTCTGTGGACGGCAGGGGATTGGACCAACCCTGCCCGTTCTATTGCCCTAATTATTATTAAAATTGAGTAATGCTTTTCCATTTCTAAATTCAGCAGATAATATAAAGCGATCCAAGCTGATGCTTTCCCATATCTCCGGATTAATGTGTTCTAGGATGATTATTTGAAAATTTTCATTATACTCTGTATTTATATACTTAATAAAATCATTTAATAATCTGAATGCAGCCTGAAGTTTAATTCGGTCGCTGTCTTTAATATTGAAATCTCCATCTGATACCTGTGTACTTGAATTATAAGGAAGACTGGGGCAGTCAATAACTATAAACTGGGGAACAAAATTTATATCTTTCTTTACCTTTTTTTTCATTATAAATGTTTCATGAAGTCCCAAAAATAGACACAGTTGTAAAAATAAGTAATTGGAACTACCGCTTATTTTTGTTGGTTTATCATCGCCAGCTTTAAGTAAATTAATTTTCAAATCTTTGTTGCTATAAAAAGGCTGATGGTTGGAGTAGTCTCCCATTTGATTTCTAATTTGATCATAATACCGAATGATTGATTGATTAAGTTGTTCTAATTTAATTCTCCTGACTTCGTCAATATCACCAATTAATATTGATTTTTGATTCAAATCGTTTATTTGATCTTCATAATATCTTATTTCTTCTACCAACTTTTCAAGGTTTGAGTCAGAAATATCTTTGGGTTTATTATTAAACAAATATTCTATATCTTTTTTTATCTCAATCAAATCAATGTAGCGTTCATTGAAAGGAATCATTGCACGTTTTTCGGGATATTGTTGTATTCTGGTTTCAACGTCCTTTAATTTTGTTGCTAGAAATTCTATCTCTTCATCAATTTGTTTTGCATCAATCGGAACAAAACCATTATTTTTTATCTGCTCTAATTCACTTCGTAACGATGTCAGAATTAATGAGACTTCTGGGCTTTCAATTAAATTAACATTATTTCTCAGGTATTCTATCGGTTTAAGTGATTCTTCCTTTTCACTTTGCATAGCAGCAAATTCCTGAATTTCCTTTTTTATCTGATTTAATCCTCTAATTCTCTGTCTTAAGTAGAATTTCTCATTATCTAAGTTTTCAATTTCCTTGGGGGGTTCCAATTTTTTTAGTTCACTATACCTAATTCCAACTCTATTTTCTAAAATTGAAAGCGCTTCAACAATGTTTTCTAAATTTATTTCGTCATCAAAAATTTCAGCTTTTTTAGCCTTTGATATTAATTTAATAATGTAGTCAGATTGAGATTTTAGACGGTTTTCTTCACCAAGCTTTTTTTTGCTAAGAGTTGAAATTTTATCAGTAAATACTCGAAGTTGTTTTTCTATTGCATAGGTTTCAGTTGAGTTAACTCCTATGCATAAATCAAATATGCTAATCAATGCTTCCCTAAAAAGATCCCGGTCCCTATTGTTGATTTGAAAATCGAAGAAGTTATTTTCATCTAAAATCAAAGATTGTGATATGAAATTAAATATTGAGAAATATTCCAGTTTTAATTTACTGCCTTCCCTGATTTTTGTTCCAACCTTAATCAAATCATACTCTTCGGTAATTTTATATTCACGTTCAAAGTAATCCTTAACATCACCTTCCTTTAAAAAATATTCTTTTAGTTCTTCCGGGCTTTGTTCAGGAATATCACCATTATCAGAAAAGTAAAAGTCTTCAGAAGTTTTACCACCATATTTATTTAGTGGCGCTCTTCCTAGAAAAAATTTCTTTTCATTAATTACAAGTTTAATCCCATAAAAACTTACTTGTTCATTAATAGCATCTGGAATATCATTTGATCTACCAAAATAACAATAGTCAATTATTTTCAACACAGATGTCTTGCCTGTATTATTACCACCCGTTATTACATTGATCTTGTTGTCGTACAAAGGAACTATAACAGGCTTAGTTAAACTCTTGGTCCAAACCACTACATTTTCAATAAAAAAATTCATAGGTTGATCTTTAGTTTAGTGTATAAATAAGACGATGAAAATGATTGTAGAATTGATGAAACCATTGGTGCAGCATTATATATTTTCAATGCTCTGTCTCCCATGTCAGGAGAATATATTATCGTATTCTTTAAGGTAATATTGTCATTCGTTATTGAAATAAAACTTAGAGAGTTAGCGACAAATATCGTATTGATAGATATTGGAAGAAAGGAATAGTAGCGTTCATTGAATCCACCAATTAATTCCTTATCATTAAGTAGCTTTTCCAACCTAAAACTCTTGCTGGAATTAATCAAATTAACTGTCCTTGCATGAAACAAGAATGGTAAAACCAACAATGACTTTGAATAATCAATCGCTTCCTGATGGGCTAGAACGAAATTCAAAGTAAGAGCACCTAGAACTTCATTGTGAAATGCTGACTTTACTTTCATGATTTATTGGGTTTATATAGTTCTTTCCAGTCTAATCTCCAACCGATTGAAGGGATGTCTGATAATACATAAAAGTGTCCATTTGAAATTTTGATATCCAGTGGTTGTTTATCGAAAAGAATATTTTTACTTTTTACCTTATTTAGGCAGTCCGTAGCTGAATCAATGTGCGCCTCTTCTTTTTTATCTTCTGTAAGCGTATTAAGTTCTCTTATTCTTCGTCTAGAATATACTTCCTTGAATGTGATTTCGAAGTGGCTCATGATTTCGCTATTAAACTTTTCTTTCGCGTCCAATGCCCCTTCATTCATTACCCATCTTTCCATACTACGTGAAGCTGCAAATTTTGATTTTGTGTAATCAATCACTTCATCATCGCCATCAATGTAATCGATATCAATCATCTGTTTAATAAACGTCTGTTCTGCAAGACTGTCAAGTACTTCATCCGGAATATTGAAGTCTGAAGGTTCTGTTTGATAAACTTTAATTGATGTATATTTCCTAAATGCTTTTTTTAGGAGATCTTCAAGTTCGTTATATCGGATCTCAATTTTCTTTCCTTTTGCTTTTGTATAAATTATTCGATGTAAATTCGAGTATACATTTTCAAATATACATTCTATAAGTGCGGCCTCTGCTCCAATATAAATTTCACTTATGCGTTCTTTGCTTAATTTGATTATTTCATCATTTGAAATGTTTTGCATCTTGATTCTGCCTAGAAAGGACATACATTTATCACGATCCAAGTCTAATATTTTTTTAATATAAGAGTCTACCTCAGGATTTTTCACTGGATTTATTAGCGCATTTATTTTTTTTGTAAAATCTTCGAACTCCAATTTAGAATTTTGAAATTCTGTTATCCATTTAAGAATATTATTATCAACAACAGTTTTGTTTGTTACTAATTCGAATTCTAATTCTTCGATTTTTGTTTTTGAATTTTCTACATACTCTATCCAAGTCTTAATTGTTTTCCACAAATCGTCGTCTTTATCAGTCAAATTTATTGCATTTCCTTTTGCCGTTGTAGATATCGAATGCTTGAGCTGAGACAATATTGTACCTTTGCTGAAGTCAACATTACAGTCGTCCTTAACTTCAATCCCAATGCAATCTGTCTTGTCCATTTTTAGAACCAAATACATGAAGTAGTTCAAGTGGAATATTTTTTCAGCCACATTCTGCGGAACTACCGTTTTGTCCTTAAAATCGCTCATTTATTTCCAGATTAAAAATTCCACTCGTCTATTCTCTGCCCGCCCTTGTTCTGTATCATTGCCCTTCACTGGTTCCGAATCACCCTTGGCCACTATCTGCACGCGCTTTTTATCAATACCCTGCGAAATCAGATACTCAGCGACCATCCTTGCGCGAACTTCAGAGATTTCCTGATTACGTTTCTTGCTGCCCAGGTTATCGGAATGACCAATTACTTTTACTTTGAGGTATTTATTGCCTATCAGCAATTGCGCAACATCTTCAATGGTTCGCTTGCCTTCGCTGGTGATGGAAGAATCATTAAATGCGAATTTCACGGTCTCTTGTAAATGCAGCGTGTAAGATTTTGTATTATCTTTTTCTTCTTCCTTCTTCACTATGAATTCACGAGTCTGATTAAGATTATAAGTGCTGGATGCCTCTGGCGCTTGCTTACGCTTGGAAGGAATACGCATGGATAACCTGACCTCGGAGGCTCCCAGATTCTTGTTGTAGGTTCCAACTTTTGAAAGCGTGAAGTCCTGTGATACTGCCAAGGTGAAATAGTTTTTGGTGAGCGATAAACCAAAGATAAAAGCATCTTTGAGCGCATAACGACCAATTACTCCCAACGAAAGATCTTTGGAGAATCCATTATTTCCTTTAATCAGGTAATCCAGCTTTGCACCGACAATAGTGCGTTGCATTCCATTCTGAAAGTTGGCTACAAACTCCGGTGTGATGGGTGTATTTGATTTTCTAAGGAATTTGTATCCTCCATGAATGGTAAAGCGCATCGGCAACTTATCGGTGTTGCTTAAACCGATGTTCGGCGAAGTTAAATGATACGCAGCAATACCCAGGTAAGAGCAATTGTTGGCATCACTCATATACAAACCAGAACCCAGATCAACGTATGAACGACTTGGAAGATTGGCTTCTTCTCCTGTGGCTTCGTTACTGTTATAGCCCGTTCCTGATTGATATTGAGTGCCTGTGGAAAAACTACCCGAAAGACTACGCTGATAAAATCCAGTGGAAATACCTGCAAATAGATTCATCTTTTTGAAATTCACAGCATACGAATAACTGATTGCCCCACCTGAATTTTTATACGCTAGTACAGAACCGTTTGATTCGGTCAATGCTGTAAAGCCAAGTCCGCCTTTGGATTTATTTGCTTTGGATATAAACGGAAGTATTCCAGTAACAACCGGAGTATTGAATTTCTGATCCAGTTGTTTCCATTGGGAACGGTAACCAAATATTAGCTCATAGCTTTGGTTGGCGCCAACTGAAGCTGGATTAATTTGAATTGGAGTAGATTCAAATTGAGAGAACTGGAGATCCTGACCCTTCAATAGTGGAGAACCAAACAGGAGTATATATACTACTAGCTTTTTCATTTTTCTTACTTCATCAATATCAACGATCCTGTTTTCTTCCCTTTATAACTTACCTCACTACCATCCGCAAATTTTCCTTCCATAGTCCACAAGAGCGCCTGCCCATGCAGCGCTTTTCCATTCTGCTTTCCATCCCATCCGATTTCGGTCAACTCTCTCACATCTGAAGATGAAAATACTTCCAGTCCTGATTGATTGTAAATTCGAAGCGTTAATTTTTCAATACCCACTCCATACACAAGAAATACATCGTTACTGCCGTCTCCATTCGGGGAAAATAAATCTGGGATGAAGAATCTATTTTCAACACTTACCTTTACATCGGCTGTATCTTTACATCCAGCTGCATTAGTGCCAGTTACCACATACAAAGTCGTTTCAGCAGGCTGTGCTTTAGGAGTGGCTGTTAGCGCTCCGGTTAGAGATATTGAGGGTGTCCAGGAAAAGGTATTGGCTCCGGTGGCAGATAACATCGCAGCTTGTCCATACCCGATAATGGTATCCGCACTGGCATTCACGATGGGAAGTGGGTCTATGGTAATGCGCACATCAGCAGTATCGGCCTCGCAGGCCCCGGATTTCACAATAACATAATAGGTAGTATCCACCAGCGGACTGGCGGTTGGATTAGCCAGGGTAGAATCGTTCAGGCCATAAGCAGGATACCAGCGATAGGTATTGGTAAAAACAGAACTCGTGGCCGTCGGATTTCCTCCCAGAACCAAAGAAGCTTTTAAACAAATGGATGAGTCTGTTCCGGGATTAATGCTCGGATATCGGTTCACCCGAATGTTTATGGTATCGTAGGTTACGCAGCCACTAACGCTGTTGCTGCGTTGCGCCCAAATGGTATCATTCTGAGTGATGGAATGATGGATGGATAGGAGGTTGGTGGCGATAATGGGTGTTGAAGAAGAATACCAGTTTACTACGTCACCGCTTATTCCGGCAGATAGGTTAATGGCATCCCCGTCACAAAGTACGGTGTCGTTACCAATGGAAAAACGCTTGCAGATTACAAAGCTATCAACGGGAGCAAATGCGGATGCTTTGTAAGTATTATCAATGGCTTGTACCGACCAATAGTATTTTCCTTGAGGCAACTCGTTGATGCGAATGCTGGTAGTCGGTCCTACATTTCCTTGTGCCACCAGCCAGTGAAATCCTGATGCTAGATTGGAATGCGCACTTAGGATGTTTTGAGAGGTTTTTGAAGTGCCGATAAAAACATTGTATCCCAAGGTCCCTCCGTTAAGATCGCTTGCTGCATTCCAGGAAAGACGCACACTGTCTTCAAAGGTTGATTCTGATAAATTGGTAGGAACCGCTGGAGGTGTATTGGCAGTAGTACTAAGGTTGCGACTCAGTTTGCTGTAATTGCTTCCGGCTCCTATGCCACTCAGATAGAAATCCAAATCGTTGTCTTTGTCAAAGTCTGCCCAGGTAACAGAAGAAGCGAAAGTTCCGGTAAATCCACTTTGTTCCGAGAATGTCAAATCCCCATTGTTCACATACAGAGAGGTAGTGTTTCCACTTGACGATTCTCCGGTAGCAATAAGATCGGGGTCTCCGTCATTGTCGCTGTCTCCAAATGCAATTGCAGAATTTCCAAGTCCAGTGAGCGTTGCTACTTTGCTAAACAAAAAATTACCGGTATTGCGGTATACTTCCAGTGTTCGGTTTCCAAGGGCATTAAAACCAGAAATTGCCATGTCTGTTTTTCCATCCGAATCAATATCAGATATCGCAATATGCCCGTCTGTCAAGCCTGATATGCCGGTAACCGTTTGTTCTACCAAGGTGCCGGAAGAAAGGCATTTGTAAAACGAACAATGCTTGGTATTGTTGATATCCTCGCCTTGGACAATTAAATCTTTCCTGCCATCGCCATTCAGGTCGGTCCATAGAGCGTAGCTGTTGCCAAGAGCCCTCAAAGAAGCACTCGTTACTTCTGAAAATGAACCTGTGGTATTTTTGAATAGTTTAGTTTGAGGGAGATTGTTGCCATCGATGCCTGTTAGCAAAAGGTCGGCATAGCCATCATAATTATAGTCATGCCATTGAATCGAGCCGCTCGATATGCCAGGAAATGAAATACCGCTGTTGGCAAAAGAACCGGAGGTGTTTCGATAGATAGCCGTCTGACGAATGCCGCTGGCATCGATGCCACATATTGCCAGATCCATGTCTCCATCCAGATCATAATCTTCCCAGGCCAAAGCACCAAAGGCAAGAGGAGGAAGAGCAACCAGCATATCGGTAAATGTATCGTCTCCGTTATTACGATAAACCTTGCAAGTTCTGGCGCCCAGATTGGTTTGTCCCATCACAGCAATATCCAGGTCACCATCCAGATCGTAATCGCACCACGAAGAATGCGCATACCCCAGGGGCGTAAACGTAGCTGCAATCACTTCATTAAAACTTTGAGCCATTCCAAAAGGCCCAACAATAGATACTGAAAGTAGAAAAATAACTACTCTTAGTAATTGTATTAATTTAATATTCTTTCTTGTTCCTGCATTCATCTGGAGAGTGCTTCAAATCGGTTGCCGACAAGGGTAAAGATAAGTAAAAATACAATCTTAGCCCTAAGACTCTCCCCTCCATTTTTATGACAGTACAAAATCCTGTATACCTAAATTATTCATAATGAAAAAGCAAAACATTGATATGTATGTAAATTAAATACCTGTATTTAAGTGATTTAAAAACTATCAATCACCTTCATTACGTCTTTATACGTAACGATTGTGTGTAAAAAAACAATGATTTACATTCGGTTAAATTCTTTGTATAATACAAATGTGTCCTTTGTCACATTCGCTTTTTTTTATTAATTTTGAAATTATGTCAGTTTTACTTTATCATGATTTAAGTCTGACCGTATAATGCTGTGGAAGGCACAAATAATTGATCACAATAAAATCAGCTCAATGATCTCTACCTTTCGGTTGACTAGTACTATTTATGGTTGGCTATTGCTGTTTGTTATTGGCGGTGTATGTCATGCCCAATTGTATCCGGTAACGGGTTCTCTAAGTTGGACACCGCCATATTCTCCCGTATTGAATGAATTGGCTTTGCCTTCAGCAAGCAATAATTTCCGCTTATCCTTGCTGCTTAACGACCAGAATACGACATCGGCAACCGTAAAGCTTCGGTTTAAATTAGAAGGTTCTGGTATACGATTGCAAACAGAACAAAATTTTATCGGACTACCTATTACACTTATCAACGGTGTTCCCGAAATTTTCTATGGTGCCGATTTACAGGAATACGTTCGGGCCACTTCCCTTCAATTTCAGGGAATGAGCAGAGAGGCTTATTTACGCAATGCAGCCATTCCGGATGGATTCTATAAAGTGTCCTTTCAGGTGTTTGAGCAGCTGAGCAACCAGCCCCTGTCGGATGAAATTTTCACTAATGTATTTTTAGCTACCAACGAAATTCCACTCACTGTTTTTCCAGCTTGTTCGGAGAAACTTCGCATCAACGATCCTCAGTACATTATGTTTTCCTGGTTGAACCGTGCGGTGAACTTCAGTGCTTCAGAATATGAATTTCAGTTGTTTTGGGTACAACCCAAAGGCCGTCCGGCTGGCGATGTAGTACTTAGTTCCATCCCGATCTATACGACCACCACAACCTCGCCATCGCTCATTTATACCAGTGCGGAACCGGCATTGATTCCAGGAGAGGAATATGTATGGAGGGTACAAGCTCGTGACCAAAGTGGCCTCACCGTTTACAAACAACAAGGATATTCTCAGCCCTGTAAGTTTCAGTGGGGCGATGCCTGTTCGCCTCCCGAAAATGTAAAAGCAAAAATGGACGGTGGTCAGCGAGCAACCATTTCATGGGATCCATCGCCTGCGGTGCTGCGCTATACCCTTGAATACAGGCCCAAGTTTGGAGAAGAGTCCAAATGGTATCCGCTGCAAACCACCAATATCAGTTACACGTTATCTACCCAGCTCAAACCTACCACATGGTATGAATACCGGGTGAAAAACGTTTGTGGCACCCAGTCTTCGGAGTACTCCCCGGTAGATTCTTTTCGTACCGAGGAATTATTTCGCAACCGCAGTCTGAGTTGCGGAGCGCGAAGCGGAATACCCTTACCCGACAGCACTCAAAAACTTCAAAGCCTGAAAGCAGGAGACAAAATAACCATGGGTGGTTTTACCATGACGATCATTAGCGCCAATGGTTACAAGGGAAGATTCTCAGGAAAACTGCAAGTTCCCGTGCGGTTTTTAAACACTACCTTGGAAGGAAATTTTTCAAACTTAGGAATTAACAGTGACTATCAGGTGTACAGCGGAGTGGTGGACATTAGTGCTGGAAATATAGCCGTATTGCCTCCTGAAGTACAGAAGAAAGTAGACGGATACCTGGAGACCTTAAACGTACTAATAAACCGCAGCGATGGCGGACTTGCCACGGCAACCTCGCTGTTGAATAACAGCAGCAGTATTTTGAGTCAAATAGAAAGTATTGCAGAAACGGTGACAGGCATTGATTCGACCTTGAGTGGAGAGATGAAATCAATACATAACGAAATTAAAAATGGTCTGGCAGCAATTGGGAGAGGAGATTCTACAGAAGGAAGCAATATTTTAAAAAATGCCTGGGAGAAGTTAGGTGGAGTTTTTGGCGGTGGTGGCAACAATATGTTGGATAAGTTAAAGGAATTTATTCAACAATATATTAGTGAAAGAAGAATTACAGACAGTACAGAAGAATCAAGACTAAGGTTTTCCTTCTTGCGAAATGCCAGAAATGCTTATGACTCCAGAGGATCAATTATAGAAGACCGTCAAAAGCTTGACTTAGGTGGTACTGGTGAAAATGAATTTGAACCTGCACAACAACTGTGGGAAGGAGAACCAGACGGTGAAGTGGCATCTGAAGAATTACTTACCTCCTTAAAGTCGGACCCTAAATTAAAAATTTACATCATTGGAGTAGAAGGATTTCATGCACAGATCGATCGCCTGAAATACTTAACCAAGAGTGTCGAAATTGCAGTGGTATTACTATCTGATAATAATCTGAAAGAACTTGTAGAAAACGTTAAGACTGACTCTCAACGCATGGGAACAACATTCCTTAAAGATATTATGAATGGTAAAATCGATAAAACGGCAGAAGATTATATCAAAGGATATTTAAATAAAGTAATTGAATACCGCATTCAGGAAGCTATTGGAGAATAACAATGAGGAAAACATTAAATTTCATATCAATCATCTTTCTGCTGACCTCGTCAATCAATGGTTTTGCAAACTTTATTGATAAAGACGAATATACCACAAGGTTTGTTGAAAGGACCCAAAGCGATAAGAGGTTTCAAACTGCCATTTATCAAAACCAAGTATTAAATGAAAGTTCATTTCGTAAAAGTCTTCAATCCTCACAGGAAAAAGAAACGGGGAATTACAATGCTTTAGCGGAGCATTTGCTAAAGCAAAATCGAGAACGGGTTGATAAATTTCTAAAAGAGCGTGCCCACGCTACAATAACTGCACTAAACAAAAGAATTGCTCAGAATAAAAAACATCTGAAAGATGGGGATTTTGGACAGTTTGATTTTGTGATTGATTTGAGAAGAAAAATTGGAGGCTCGGGATCGGAATTCATATCTACGACTGTCAGACTTGAATTAAATGAAAAGATAAAGGAGTTTTATTTGGAAACAGGAAAAGCGGCTTACATCGTTCTTAGTCCCTTTTTTCCCGAACAAATCAGTGAAGCAGCCAAAGCCGATGCTACAAGACATGATGCGCTAAATTATAGTCTATTTGAAACATTTGATGGTCGTTCTCAATTACTTTTTTTACAAAACTACACTAATTATATTGCCAAAACCAGTCAATTAAGTAATCGCAATAACGCAGGGGTACTAATAAACATTGAATCCCTTTTGGTTCATAAGGGTGTATCAAAAAATGCCCAAGGTAAATATGAAAGACTTTGGACTGTAGATTATCTGGACTTTGCAGCTTATAGTAAGAATCTAAATCCGGAAGTAGGAAATCAATTAATAAAAGATATTAAGCATGATAGGAAAAATGGTCGCATTGTATTTTCTAAAAGTAAGGAAGAGCGGGAAAGTTCTTTAAGAGAATATGTTTCTATAATTCGATGGAACTTTCTATGTGCTGGCAATCTTAATCTTGCGCAAGGTAAGTACAAGGTTGAGCTATCTCAATTATCAACTTCCGATGTTGAAGGATTTAAGAATGCGATTAAGAATCCTGTTGAAATTGATTACAATCCATCAAAGGCCTCTAATTTAACTGACTATGGGAACGTAAGCCCTTATCTGGATAAAATTATTCAGGAGTATCAAAGTCGCACAAGAAATGAAAGTGGTGTTAATATAGAGTTACTAACCACTACCGACTCTAATATGCCATCCGGAAAAACTGCCATGCAGTTGATTACAGAAAAGAAAGTCCCAACGTTTACAATTTTGATGGGTCTTCATTTTACGATAGCCTCCAACAAGGTCTGGATGATTTGGGATGTAAAATACAGTGATGACTTATCTTATCTCCCCAAAGCAGTAATGGAGGATTTATGGAAACAAATTGGCAAGCCAACTTCTCTGGATAATATAGCAGAAGCGTTCTATGATGTAACCGACAATGTTTTATTGCCGATTGGCGATAAAATCACAGAACTAGTAAATATTGGATTTAAGAAACTTTGCTACTTCATCGATCTTTCCAAAGAGTTATGGGATAATGGAGGTCGAATTCCTGAAAGCTGGTATAAAGAAGGAGGATGGCTTAGCCATGGAATTGATCCGATTTATGTGGGTATTTATAATTGTGTAATTGACGATATTAAAGCTATTGCCGGACTTGCAAAACTTATCGTATACGAACTTCCTATTGCTATTCTTGATGCTGTAAACAGCACGATGATGATGGTTTTCGAGTACGTTACGGACAAAAAGTATCGCGATGAAATAAACACACGATTTGGAGAACTTGCCAGTAAGACATTTGAGTACACCAGAGGATTGGTTCAGACAGTTGCTTTTGCAACTGGATACCAATACCAGATTTTTGGGAATATAACTGAGCAAGAATACCAACGACCAGAGCTAATTTCTAAACTCATCACCAATTTAAAATCTATCGACATCAAAAAACTTGATGCCGATGTTACTGCTGCCATGTCCACTCCATTTATCTGGATGGGGACAGAGCTCGAAAAATGCTACGGATATGGATCGTCAGCGCAGGAGAAGTTGTACTGTTCCGGATACTTAGGAACATCTGTGGCACTCATGTTTACAGGAATTGAGGAACTAGCAATGGCAAGTGTAGCCGTGAGGGGAGCTGAAATATCAAGAGTACTCACTAGAACTAATCTGAAAAGTTACTTAGAGAAAATCTTAGGAGTAAGCAGAAAAGTATATCCGAAGCTGGATGAGGCGCTTATGGCTTTGTTGAGAAAGTTTCCACCTTGGGCATCTGATTTAGTATCAGGAGTTCAGAGCTTAGGTGGAAAAATAGCAGCAAATGGTGATGAAATTTGGATCTATTGCGCTAATAAAGCTGATATACTTTTAAAGATAAAAAATAATGGCGTTAGCTATGTTAGAAACTGGATTGATGAACTGGAAATTAAAATTATATATCCTCGTTTCGGTATTGAGGAAGTGGCAATGGTTACCCCTGATGGTACAACCAAAACTGGCTTCTTTCAGATGGTGCAAAAGGAGAATGGAGAGTTTTACATAAAGAAACCAAAAGTTTCAAAAATAATCAATACAATAGATGAACTTGTTGAATTAGTTGACGATTCCTATAAAGCGTTACTTCGAAGAGATCTAAACGAATCAAACGAATTGTTTGCTTTTTTAAGAAATAATCCTGATAAATTGGAAGCATGGAAAATACTTTCTAATTCTATTCACAGTATTAATGTTACTGCAATAAATTATGTTGATATGCTTAAAGGTGGCACTCAACTAAGTAGGGCGCCAACAAACGATTACATCAAAACATGGAGAGAAAACTTCCCTAGCCTGCAAGGTGGAAATTTTAATGTTCATCATTCAATTGAACAACAAGTACAAAAGAAATGGCCAAATTTATTTGACGAGGCAGAAATTAATTCATTTCCGAACTTGCGAGGTATTTCTGGGGAAATAAACTCTGATGTTCACTTAAGTAGGATTAGGAAAGAGTGGGATAAATTTTACGATGAGTTCCCAGATGGTGTTATTCCAAGCAAGCAACAAGTTTTAGATTGGGCTAAACATGTAGATGATATGTTCGGTCAATATTTCAGTCCACCAATAAGAAAACCATAATGAAAAAGTTTAAGATTCATCCAGAAGTCCCCGGTGGATTAGGTGCTAATACAATTTATGACAAAACAACAATTCCTTGGAAAATTGAAAA
>JALONM010000109.1 GCA_025454925.1 Cytophagaceae bacterium | reverse complement strand
AGCCCATGATTTTCTAAGTCGGGATTACCGGCCATGGATCTACGATCCATGAGCTTTCTCCATAGTGCGCTTCGCTTCTATGGAGAAAAGCCGGTTTAAGCTCCAAGGTGGGCCTTTCCTGGTTTTTTTTCATCGTACCACAGGGGCCACCACTTCAGCAATGCCAGTACATGCGCCGTTACGCGTTGCGTGGAGCTCCGTGTGGGCACCATGCGGCACCGGGTTCTTTTCTCCAGGTCTTTTTTCAGAAATAAAACATCTTCCCCCCAATGATTTATTTTCCAATCGGGGAGTAATTCCACTATGCCCTGCGAGAGCAAAGAAGGCAAAAGCATGTGCGATCCATGAATGCCCACTACCAGGCCGGCTTGGGCATAGCGGCGGCACCATTGCTTTTCCGTTTCCGCATCGGGAGACTCCGCTCGCTCGTCTATGGCCCAATGCAGCATTTTAGGTTTGCCCATTCCAACTAAGTAAACAGAAAGCCCAGGCACTTGCTGGCGTACTTTCCTGACAAGATTTTTGAAATTGCGAAGCTGCTGGGCTTCGAGCCAGGATTGCAGCCAGCTCCATCGATACTTGTAGTAGCACCAGGCCAGGGCCTCTCCCGCCCTGCTCTGCATCCAAAACCGATCTTTCCTCCAATGGATGACCAGGGTAGCTGCTTCGGCTTTTGGGATCTGGTATTCGGCACCCAGAAAAGGCTCCAGGGATAATCGTTCGTAGTCAAAATTCAGCGGCAGCGTATCCCATTGCCAGTGTGGATGGCTGGCAAGATGTGCGTCCATCCAGCCCGACAGTCCTTGTATTTCACCTGCAAGGGCCTTCATAGGTCCGTGCACCAGCAGGCGCTGCTTTACCGACTCAGGAATGAACCATTGTAAGCGGGCCGGAGCAAGTACTAAAACATCATATTCAGGATGCTGGAGCCAGGGAAATACTTGCAACAGCCGCAATAAAGCATGTCCGTAGCAAGGATCGAGGCAGTTGAAAACACGCAGTATTTTTGATGAAGCCTGGCCCTGGTATTCCAACGAGAGCGGAGAGGCTTCGCTGTTGTTCCAGGCTTGTACCAGCCACTGCAGTTCGGCCGCACTTTCTACTTTTTGTCCCGGAGACCGGTATACAGGAAAGCGCGCGGCATGGGCCACTGGTAAAGCATAGTCAAATTCCTTGCGGCACGAGGCGCATCGGCATTCCGACCAGGTAAGCATGCCTTCCCACTTCAGCCTGCTCCCTGCCGTCAGCGGGGCGGAACAATACGGACAGGAAATTTCAAACGTTTTCAAACCAGTGCACGAATCAAGGTGAAGCATGCAAACATGCATGGTAGTACAAAGTAAGATTATTTTTGACCACTGCCAATAACATAGTCCGGCACTCAATCAATCAATCATTCATTCATTCATTCATTCATTCAATCAATCAATCAATCAATCACTCATTCAATCAATCAATCAATCAATCAATCAATTTAATTAAAGATAAAAGAGTAATATCCTTTTTGGCCGTTGGCGGTAACGCCTTCGATGGTAACAGAGCCTTTGATCTTCTCTAAGATTTCTGCTACCTCTTCTGGTGTGCTTACAGGTACCCGGTTGATGGCCGTTATGATAAACCCTTCTGAAAGATTCAGCCGGCGAATGAGTCCGTTGCGCACCTGTACAATGCGCACCCCATTATTAATGCCGAGCTTTTCTCTTTCCACCTTGGAAATGATTTCAAAATCAGCATTAAGTTTTTCGGAGGTATACGTTTCTCTTTTCAGAATATCGGTGGTGCCTTCCCGGTTGGTAAGGGTAAGTTCGCCTGTCATCAGCTTACCATCGCGCTTCCAGCTGAGTTTTACTTTTTCGCCCGGACTAAAATAGCTGATGTATTCATCGAAGGAAGATTTACTGTTGATGGGTTCTTCGTTTATTTTTACAATTACATCTCCTTTTTTGAGTCCGATTTTTTCACCTGAACCATCTTTTTGTAAATACGAAACCAGGACCCCAGTCAAATCATCGAGCTTGTATTTGGAAGCAAGGGAAGAATTGATTTCATCCACCTCAAAGCCTACAAAAGATTTCTGCACTTCGCCGTATTTAATAATGTCGCGCACGATTTTCTTCACAATGTCTACCGGAACAGCAAAGCCATAGCCCGTATAGGAGCCCGTGCGCGAAAGTATGGCTGTGTTGATGCCCACCAGTTCGCCGCGCACATTTACCAGCGCCCCACCCGAATTGCCAGGATTAATTGCCGCATCCGTCTGAATAAACGATTCAATAGGAAACTGAGAGTTTACAATGTTTATATTTCTGCCTTTGGCACTTACAATACCAGCGGTAACCGTAGACGTAAGGTTAAACGGATTGCCTACTGCCAATACCCACTCTCCCGTTTTTAAGTCACGAGAAGAGCCGAACTTAATGGCGGGCAAGTCTTTTTCCGATTCGATTTTTAATATGGCCAGGTCGGTGGATGGATCGGTTCCAATTAATTTTGCGGCATAGGTTCTTTTTTCGTGCACCACTTCTATTTTAGTGGCATTGTCGATAACGTGGTTGTTGGTGATGATGTAGCCATCGTTGCTGTAAATGACACCCGATCCGGAACCTTGCACTTGCTGGGAGCCGCCTCCGAAATAAAAGTCGAACCAATTGTTGGTGCTCTGCTGCGAAAGCGTATTGATAAACACCACGCTTGGAGTAGAAGCCGCGGAAGCCACCACAAAATCTCCGTTCATTTGCACCGATTTGCCGTCGTTTAAACTGGCATAGCCATAATTGGGCTGGGTAGTATAAGTATAATAGGTATCGGAAGTTTTGAAAAGTGTATTATACAAAAACGATCCCGCCAGTCCAGCGCCAAAGGCTATTACTAAAATCAACAGATACTTTTTCATCGCTTCTAAAAAGTTTGACAGGTGAAAATAATAAAAATGTTTTTTGACTTCCAAAAATGTCGAATCGTATCTCCATAAACTCCTATGGAATCCGATATTAACCAGTTTAATTCCGTCTTGAGCTTACTTCATCGGACTTATACCCGAGTAGCGTCCTTAATTTTTCCGGTGGAATTTTTAACGATGCTGCGTGAGGGATAGAGTGTAAAGCCCCACGCCTTGGCGTGGGCTTGCAGCGATAGCCCGGCCCGCGTGGCTACGCGGGACACGCCCAACCTAAGGGAATATCTCCATGTCATCAACTTTTTAACGCTTCGGGTTTAAATGCTTGGCGCGCACATACTCGCGCCAGGCAAGCTGTGCTTTCTGGTCTTGCGGATTTTCTTTCATACGCATGTAAAGCCTTACCAATTCCGGGTCGTTGCGATTCCAGAAGGCATATTGCCTGGTTTCCGGCCACACCGTAACGCTGAGCGCCAGCAGCAGCACCGCTGCGGCCCGGTACAGAAGCGGCAGGTAAAAATTGTAGGCAGGCTTTTCGCCCGGATCATAGGTTTGCAGCAACTCCAGTTGCCTACTGTTCAAATACGCGTACACCAGCACCATCAGGGCGGCACCGCATCCGATGTACAACAGCGTCGAGGCACCTGGCCAAAAATTCAGGCGAAACAATACCCCTACCAACGCAATCGAAAGTCCTACCCCGCAAAACATCATGGCGAGTATGGAAAAGGATTTCAAGGGGATGTTTAGAAATACTGGCAATAAAATACAGTACGATATTCCCAGCGTTCCCAGTCCTGTGATCAGGAGGGTGCTGGCAAGGTTCACATTCAGCAATTTCAGTACGATTCCGACCAGTACAAAAACTGCGGCGATGGGCTCCACGTGTTTCATAGCGATGAATGACAGGTTTTACAAGTTGTTTAATTCAGGAAAGGCCTGGGCTACGCCCGCATGCACAATTTTTCCATGCACCAGGTTGAGGCCCTTTTGCAAATCGCTCCATTGTTCGCAGGCTTGCTGCCAGCCGTGCCTGGCCAGGTGCAGCACGTAGGGCAAGGTGGCATTGGTGAGGCCTATGGTAGAGGTATAAGGTACGGCCCCCGGCATATTGGCCACGCAATAGTGAACGATGTTGTCGATCATAAACACGGGGTCCTGGTGGGTAGTTGGCCGGCAGGTTTCAAAACATCCACCCTGGTCGACGGCCACATCCACCAGTACGGATCCCGGTTTCATGAGCGCCAGCATGTCGCGGCGGATGAGCTTGGGAGCTTTGGCGCCGGGGATCAGCACCGCGCCAATCACGAGGTCGGTATGCGGCAGCATTTGCCGTATGTTGTATTCGCTGGAATAAATGGTTTGCACGTTGGGCGGCAGCGTTTCCGCAAGTTGGCGCAGCCGTGGCAGGCTAACATCCATCAGGGTTACCCGCGCACCCAGTCCGGCCGCCATGCGCGCGGCCTGTGTGCCTACCACCCCTGCGCCCAGGATCAACACTTCGGCTGGCGCCACACCGGGTATGCCTCCCATCAGCACCCCCCTGCCCTGCTGCGGCTTTTCCAAAAACTTGGCCCCTTGCTGCACACTCATGCGACCCGCCACCTCCGACATGGGAATGAGCAAAGGCAATGAGCGATCGGCCTTTTCTACCGTTTCGTAGGCAATACATACGGCCTTGCTCTGCATCATGGCCTTGGTTAAGGACAGCGAAGAGGCAAAATGGAAATACGTAAAGACCACTTGATTTTCCCGTATCATGGCATATTCCGATTCCAGGGGTTCTTTCACTTTGAGCAGAAGCTCCGCTTTTTCAAAAACCGCTGCGGCTCCGGCCTGAATTTCGGCACCTGCAGCCACATACGATTCGTCGGTATAGCCCGAACCCAGTCCTGCCCCAGACTGCACCAGCACCTGGTGCCCGGCGGCTTTCAACTCCATAACGCCCGAAGGGGTAATTGCCACCCGGTATTCGGAACTTTTGATTTCTTTGGGAATGCCAACAATCATAAAAATAAAAAATGTTTAACTCACTTACGAACAGGATGCCGGAGGGGTTGTTGCCGCTTCATAAAAAAAAATTCATTCGCTAAACCTCCAAGCTTGGATTGGAATGACCGGCTAATAATTTTCGCACACGGTGCAGCAAATCCACTTCCTGACTTTCCCAATACCAAGCTTCCGCTTCCGGATTTTTCTGCATCTCCTCGATCAGTCTTTGCCAGGTTTTGTTTTCGCTCAGCAGCACAATGGGCAAGCCATAGCCCGCATATTCGTAGAGTTTGGTTGGTATGCATTGTTCGGTGCTCGGATCGGGTACGTAAGAAATAATACCGGCATGCGCTTGCTGCATCCATGCTACAATGCGCGTATGTGGAACCAGCACGTCGCCACCCTCCCAATGCAGGGAGGCATGCGCGCCATACCGGGCTTTTAGTGCCTGGTAGTACGCATGCTGAGGCGCATACCCTACAATGGCCAGGCGCAGCGCAGGGTTTTGTGCCGCCTGCGCCAAAAACCATTCTATCGCTTTTTCGGTTCCGTAGTTTTGCGCAATCGTTCCCGAATACAAATAGGTAACAGGTCCATCGGTTGGAGGCGCATTTTTTTGCGCAGGCCTTTTGCATTTGTTCTCCAGCACCATGCACGTTTCCAGAAAAGAAATTTCAGCAGCATAGCACCGCTCAGCCAGCCAATATTCTTTTATCCAAAGTTGCGAGGCATATTCCAATGCCCGCACCGCCACCGCCAGCGCATGCTTCAGCACTGGAGGATAGACCCGCGAATACCAGAGGTTACGAAAATAATTTTCTTGTACATCGTATACGACCTTCAGCGAAGGACGCAGCAACTTAAGCACCAGGGACGGCAGCAGCAATTCCCAGGTGCCCAGCACCAGCAACTGAGGGTTCCAGCGAAGGGCATTCCGAATAAAAATCCAGGCACTGAGCCAGCGTCGCGGATGATGGCGAGGGAAATCAAACCAGGGCAGAAACTCAGTGTTTTCGGCGGGAGACTCGAATGTTGATAGATTTCGGCCGGCAATCCCTACCTTATACCCCGCCCGGGCCATGGAAATTCCGGTTTTTTCGTAATTTCGCGCGTCGTTGACAGGTTTTAGTATCGATGCAAGTAAAATCCGGCTCATGTCGGAGATGAAGTTACTAAAATTATTCAAGGAACGTTGCACAACAAAAATTAAGCTAAGAAAGATGAAAGACCTCATCGAAAAAGTATGGAACGACCGGAGCATGCTCCAGGATCCGCAAGTAATTGCCACCATCCGTCATATCATTGAAGATCTAGACAAAGGCCGCATCCGTGTAGCAGAGCCTGCTGCCGACGGATCCTGGTTGGTAAACGAATGGATTAAGAAAGCGGTGATTTTATACTTCCCCATTCAGAAAATGAAAGTCCACGAAGTGGGCATTTTTGAATACCACGATAAAATGGAGTTAAAACGCGACTACGAAAAACTCGGAGTACGCGTGGTGCCTCCGGCTGTGGCCCGCTACGGCGCATACCTCAGCAAAGGAACCATACTGATGCCTTCGTATGTAAACATTGGCGCCTACGTAGACGAAGGAACCATGGTGGATACCTGGGCTACAGTGGGCAGCTGTGCGCAGATCGGAAAAAATGTACACCTTAGCGGTGGTGTGGGTATTGGCGGCGTGTTGGAGCCAGTGCAGGCAGCTCCTGTTATTGTGGAAGACGGAGCTTTTATCGGTTCGCGTTGCATCATTGTGGAAGGAGTGCGCGTAGGCAAAGAAGCCGTGCTGGGCGCCAACGTGACCCTTACCGGAAGTTCTAAAATCATAGACGTAACCGGCAGCACTCCCGTTGAATACAAAGGCTATGTGCCAGAGCGTTCGGTGGTAATACCAGGTTCCTATCCTAAAAAATTCCCGGCAGGAGAATTCCACGTGCCATGCGCAATTATTATAGGAAAGCGCAAGCAAAGCACCGACCTTAAAACCTCGCTCAACGACGCCCTTCGCGACAACGACGTAGCCGTATAGAAAAACAAAAACTGTTTTTCACGGACATGAAGAGCACCGAGGGATGGAATAAAATAGTGACAGCATTAGGCCAAATGAGCATATTCTAGTAACTTGCGATTCCATTTTGCATCCGTAGTTCAATGGATAGAATTTCAGATTCCGGTTCTGAAGATAGGGGTTCGAATCCCTTCGGGTGCACATCGATATTGACAAAGCCACGTACTACGTGGCTTTCCTTTTTTTATCGGTTTGAGTTTCCCCCAAAACTCAAATTACCATTCTCCCACACCAAACTCCCAACGTTCACACCGTCTGAACTAGGATTTATCCGATCAAAAGATAAACTGGATCAATAAATCATTCTATCACTCTATCACTCTATCACTCAATCACTCAATCATTCTATCAATCCCTCTCTCCTATTCATTTTATTGACAATTGTCAATACTTTTGAAAATATTTTTCTTCCATACGATTTTATACCTAACCTATTTATCTCAAAACTTCTAAATTTAAATTTTTAATAGCATAGTGTTGGAAAAGACCTGCCATCCTACCGAACAAGAGTCAAGGAAACATAAAGCTTGCAGGTGCTAAAGAAATGTGCGCGCAGCAAGTTTTAGAGGGCATAAGCAAAGCCTTCTTGCTTTAAATCAGGTTAGGGGAATTTCAGTAGTAAATGAAATAGATACGCAATAGGATGAGTGTATGGAAAACGTTGGTGGCAAGTTTTTGGGACAGTGCTAACCTTAAGTGGACATTTTAAAATAAAAATTGACAAATAAAAAATTACAAGACAATGGCAAACTTACAATCCCAGTTCAAAAAGTTCGAAGAACGAATTTCTATAAGTTCAACTCAAAGAGATTTGATTGTAAAACGACATTCTGCATTGAGGACAGTAATAACAAATTACTTTAAGCTTAAAAATGGTATTACCGTTCCTGATTTTTTTATTCAAGGTTCGTACAAAATGAACACAATGGTTCAAAAGAAGGACGGAAGTTTTGATGTGGACTTAGGAGTTTTCTTTTCTCAAAAACCAAATCTTACTCCAACCACAATGCAATCAAATGTTCTTGAAGCTGTAAAGACACAAACTGCAATCGGAGCACAACATTTAAAAAAGTGTATCAGGGTAAATTATGCTGGAGAGTTTAACGCAGACTTGCCTGTTTACTATCAAGTAGGGACAAATGGACAAGCATACATTGCAGTAAAAAACGGTGACTGGGTAAAGGACGACCCAGAAAAATTTGTGAATTGGGTTAACGATAATCGTAAGTCAAAGGAAATAAATAATGATGGTCAGCTATTGCGTGTTATCAAATTCTTAAAAAGGTGGGCAAACCTTCAACCTTTTAAAACTCCAAGTGGTGCTGCTTTGACAGTTTGGGCTTGTGAAAATTTTAAAGCAAGCAAAGACAGAGATGATGAGGCACTATCAAAAACGATAAATCCAAAGAACTACAAACATCAATCACACACTTGTTCTAATAAACACCTCATTCGATATAAAAAAAATCTCCCCATGTTTTTGGGCTGTGGTAGTCCCAAATGGTAAAAACCAGGTCTGTACATGGACAAGATAATACTGCGCTTAACAGGATATTATATTGATGACAGCAACATGAATGCATTAA
>JALONM010000046.1:5000-36402 GCA_025454925.1 Cytophagaceae bacterium | reverse complement strand
GAGTTTGAACGATAATTTATTGACAGAAGTACCGCCCAGTTTAATTCAATCCAATATATCGAGACTATCCTTCTATAACAACCCCATTCCAGAAGAAAAGCGGGTTGTCTCCCCGTATGAGAATTTAGAAATTTTTTATGGAACCCTCATTAGTGACAATGGCTCTTCCAAAAAGAAAAAGAAGAAAAAGAAGTAGGAACGATTCATAATTATCAGGAAATGTCCATTCAGCATCTTCCCGCTGGAGTTTATTTATTCCAATTCAAAGAAGACGGTCAAACGGATTTTCTTAAATGTATTAAAAAATAAAATTCCAATCGCTTATTCTAAAAAAGGAAGATGCTTGCGTCTTCCTTTTTTAGTTTGTTGGGGATTTATAATTAGATGTTGGATTCACTGTGTATTTCATAAACCCTAATTTTTCATAGAAATTCTTCTGTTGAAGAACGAGTCATAAAGTCAAGGGCTTCAGGATGCTTGTCGGACTTTTCGTTCATGGATTTATGTTTCATGATCTTTCTCTATTGTTCGTTTCACCTTTATTGAGAAATGCCGGTTGAATTGCCTGTGATGCTTTCGCGGCCCTGATAGAGCGGAAAGCCCGCAGTGGTGGCGCTCGCAGCGCCACCAACACGAGGACTTGAAGCGATAGCAGGAAAAGCCGCCCCAAAAGAAATCTCTAATAACCATTCCATATCTAAAATTAGATTGGATAGGGTGACTTGTTGAAACAATCTTCCGTTATGTTCTTGTATGTCATTTTTGTACCTTGCTTCACATAGGACTGGGTGCAGCGCCATGGGTATACTAGATAACGGAAAAGAACTTAAAAATTCGTCGCAACAACAAGCCACAACAGTAGCTGCTGGTGATGATCCAGTGGTTGACCAATTTAAATTTGTGGTGCAGGAAGACGATACCCTTTGGTCAAAACTGGATCTGTATTTACCGTATCTTAAATACGATACGGTTGCTAAATTTAAAAAGCTTGAAACCATAGCGCAATTCAACGGCTTACCGGATATTCATACCATTAAAGTTGGTCAAACGATTATTATACCAATTACTGCTTCGGAAAAAGAAAAAAAGGACCGGATGATTCCATCGGCTTTGCCATCGGCAGCGCAGGAGGAAAAGGAGGTGCTTTCGTGGTCTGAAAAAACAGGCGTACCGGTGCAGGTAATGGTAGGAGATAAAACCCGCGAAAGCGAATATAAAAAGCAAAATCACGAGGGGATACAATATTTCATTTTGCATTCTGATAAAAAAGAAGGCTTGATCATGAATGAAATGTATTCGCAGGACGATGCCCTCGATGATGGTAAAATGAATAAGAAGGAAATTGCCCAGCAAGATTTTTCTAAAGTTCCTCTTACAATTGTTAATGGTTGTGAGTCCGATGAAAATCTGGATGGATTTCTCATGGGTGGATCCCAGAGAGCTTTTGGATATTTTTATAAAATTGAAGATACCCTGGCCTCTCAGGTCGGTCCCTCCATGCTTCAGAATGGATATAATGCCGATGCAGAAACGATGCATCAATATACCCGCAATAAAATGAAAATGCTCAGGGACCAAGGCTATGGCATTAAGTATTGGAGTTCGTTGATTGATAAATACCAGGAATTTAGCACGGAGGAATATGGAACCCTCGATCAGTTTGATTTTAAAAAAGAGGGAATGGAGGCGTCGAAAGAAAAAGATAAACAAATTCGAAAAGATGCTCGGGGAGATAAATTGCTGAAAGCCGATCGTAAGGAACTGGCTCACCTGAATAAAGAAATAAGGAAGAAGCATAAAGAATTGAAAAAGGATCCGGAATCTCCTTCATTACAATCGGATTTAGAAATACTTCATAAACAAAAGGAGGAGCAACGCAAGCAACTCTACTTGCAAAGTATGGTAAAAGGGGAGGCTGGTGAGGAAAAGTCGGAGCAGGTTCAGCGTATATTAAAGGACGGAGAGGCGGTAGTAGAAATAAAAGAGATGAAAGGTAAATCCTTAGTGAAGGATGGAGTAGAAGAGCAGGAACCTTCGGAGTATATGGCCTTGGTGAATTTACCGAATAAATCGGGTGGACCTAAAGCTATTTACCTGGGTGAAAGTACGCTGCTGAATAAACGAGCCAGTCACCAGACTAATACCGTTAATTTTAATATGTCTTTTGGTGAAGATAACGAAAGAAATTTTAGTGCTCTGTGGGGGAAGGTAGATGCGTATTTGGCCGAGCACGATATCAAAAAAATATATTACAAATCGGATGGACTATACTCCCGGTTTAGTCTGCATAATCTCTATTCCAAAGGGCAGTATCTGCTTGATAAACTTGATATTCAGTATTTGTATTAAGGGTTGCCTCAGTGCAGTGTGGTATTCATTCCTGCAGAAAATCCTTGTGCATGAAATGCAGCAAGTACTCTTGTTTTTTTCAATTGAATTCCTCCAAGCCAAAAGGATTGAGAATAATTGAGATAGGCTTGGTGACTAATCCCTATGATAAGGATATAAAATTTTAATTGTACCGATTGTCCGTGCTGATTGAATAGTGAAGTGGAAAATACTCTACCCTCATTGATATATTTTTTCTGCATTTGCGAGTAAAGATTTTTGTTTTCTGCGTGCACAAAGCCCACATGCCCCAGGAGTGTACATGAAAAGATTCGTTTTGGTTTTTTAGGAAAGGTAAATCCAGCAGAGTAAATATGCTCTAGTATCAAGCCATTGTCAAAGTTTGATTGGGTGCTATCGTAGGCGTTTTTTCCTGTTTCCAACACAAACGTTTGTGTTTCGCTGTTTTGAAGAATTCCACGCAGGTTTACTGAGGCTCCCAGAAATGCATTTTTGGAGTTAATTAGAAAAGAACCTCCCAGTGATGCGCCATAACGCTGGAAGAATATTTTGGTATACGTAATTGATAAGGGAATCCTATTTACAGAAAACCCATCATGTTCCAAGCCATTCGCTCGGTCAATTTTAATGCTGAATCCGGGAGAAAATGAATAGTTGGATTTTTTTGCCTGAAGGTTAGGAAGGGAATATTTAAACGAATATAAGAATGCAGTAGTAAAAGAATTTTCCTTAAATAAGGGAGGATCCTTTAAGGAAAAAAAAGAACTCACATTCTGATAATATTGGATTCGATCAAACAGCACGTACATTCCGTAGCCTTTTGTTTTGGATCGGCTTACATTATCATACGCCACAAATACATTGCGCATGCCCGGTGATTGAATGGGGGCTTGATTGGTTTGGAAATTAAAGATGGACGCAATACGGGGCGCTTTTTGTGAACCCACAAACGATGGTTGATACAGCACGTTTGCCTGATTGTGCTGAGGAAAGTATAGTTGACCATACAGCTTCACAAAGCTTGCAATCATGACCCAACTTAACCAACGGAATAGCACTATTTTGAAAATTTCAGACGAAGGTACACAGATTTTGCATCTTACAATTTCACGGGAATATTTTTATTTTAATCAGCATATCTTATTTTTTATTTTCCGGTTTGGTTATTAGAAATTAGTGTTTGTTTCTTGGAACTTTGGATCTAAACCTGTTCGGTAAATTTTTTTACTGACTTTTGTTTTTTGTGCTGGTGTTGATTTTTTGATTGAGGGTGTGGTATTGGTATTCAATACTTCCTTGCTGGTTGCATCTATTTTTTCACCTTCCGTTTGGGAAGTTATATTTTGGTTTTCGATAGGTGTTTCTGTCTGGCTAGGAATAATTTCTTTTTCTACTTTCGCTTCCATGTGTTGGGTTAACCTTTCCTTTTCAGGCGGAGAGCTTGCTGTCTTAAACTTAGCAGGAGTTGAGATGGAAGAAATTATAGATGTTGGTTCCTTCTTGATTAAGTTCTGATATTTTAAGAAAGGTGCTTGACCGGAAGTGAGTCGTTTGGCATTACCTGCCAATGGATATAATGGTTTATGAAGCAGCCAGGCTGTGGCTGCAATCAAAAGTCCCGCAGACAAGATCAGGCTGGCATACATCCATCGAAGCGAATGCTGATGATTGACTACCGATTGTTGGAGCACACCTGTAAGCTGGTAATCTTCCGTTGGGGCTTTAAGAAAGGAAAGCGATTCGTTCCATTCTTCTTCCACCAGCATCCATTCCGGATGGTTCAGCAGAAATAAATCAAGCTCTTGTTGCTCCGCAGCACTCAAGTTGCCTTCCTGCTTCTCAAACAATAAGAATTCAATATTGCTAGAATCTATTTTCATTTTATAAAATTCGATCTAAACTTTTAATAACCTCTTTAACTTTTTGTCTGCCTCTGAATAAATATACCTTCACTTGCGATTCGCTGATCTGAAGGATATTTCCAATTTCTTCATAGCTATATTCTTCATAATACCGGAGCATCAGAATGGATCGTTGTCGTTCACTAAGTCCGTCAAAGATATCCTGCACAATTTTTTGAGTATCGGTTTGGGGTTGATAGGTTTCCTGGATGGGAATTGAAGACTCCGGCATTCTTCGCTTTCTTTTTTCCAGGTAACGCAGAGAAATCCGGTAGGAAGTGGTGAATAGCCAGGAAAGCGCTGCTTGAAATTGAACGTTCTCTTTGCATTCCCATAGTTTTAAGAAACTATCTTGAACGATGTCTTTAGTAACTTCCTTATCCATAACCAATTTGTCGACGAATCGGCAAACCCGGTTGTTTAATAGGATAACTTGTTGGTATTCTTGGGCCGTCATGCTTTAATCTGTTAACGCCATTCTTGACAGTAAGAGTCGGGAGGAGACCAAAGGTTACATAGTTACAAAAAATATTCTGGTAATTTTAAAGGATGACCTGTGTACTTCTTGAATGGGGCTTTTTAATGAGTAAATGGCAGGAATTTATGATCAATAGTAGGTATATTTGCTGCGATAACGTTATGTCTTATTCGACTAGAACATCCCCCCAACCATTTTGGTGGCTGCTGTTGGTGTGCTTGCTTGGTATTGCCTGTCAGCGTCCAACGCAGGAAGCGATTGAGCCTCGTTTCATGCCAGCCAGTCCTGCATTCCAGATTTTAAAATTCGAAGTGGCAAAACAAGCCGATGTAGCTAATCGACCCTATTCGGTGGATGCATTGTTTAATGAACGGGTTACATTTCAGCTTTTACATTTCAGCTTTTGTTAAAAGGCATGCAAAGTGGTGCAGAGCGAATTTTTGTAAGCACTAACGACCATTTGGATTCTACCATATTTAGCTGGAAGGGAGGGCACGATGGGTTGTATTTTTTTCAAAAAGAAAAAGTGCTGATGAGCTTATCCTTTCTTGGAAGTGCAAAGATCATTCAAGATACTATCGAGTTAATTTCTATAAATAATTTTCTCCAAAGCAACAATTATTACGCATTGAGTAAAGATAACAGTTTTGAGAAATTTGGATTAAATGACATTAAAGGATATTATCAGCATTCTTTATTTTATGCCTTGTGTCAATCAAACCTTCGCATGGAAGTAAAAAATGATTTGAAACCTCCACACGGAGAAAAATACCTTCAAATACAGGGAAATGCTTCGTGTTTGGAAAATGGGTATTTTGTAGGCGGAATGCAATTCTGGTCAAACCTTTCTTCGTTCTACCTTTCTGATTGGGAGGAAAAAAATGATTTGTATTTTAATTTGTATGTGTATGGCAGAGCCAACGGGGACCGCATAGCACTACGATTGATGGAGGCTGATCCGGAAACGGACCAATTGAAAGATCCTCAAAACCAAGATCCGAAGGTGTTGGATTGTGCCAATGGGCCCTACTTTCAAAATAAGCATTGTCCATGTGTCGATGATTCCTGGGTATATGAGTATACTATTGAACACGAAGGATGGAAATTGATATCCATACCATTCTCACAATTTAAAGTGAGTACGATTGAAAATGTTGGAAATCATGGAAATAAAAAGTTCGAACCGAATCGCATTCATAAAATAGAAATCGGTTTAATAGCACCTAGTAAATATGGTGCGGTGAGTACAGGAATAGACTTTCCCACGATTTCAAGGAATGGTCCCTTTGATCCTTCACAATAAGGGGAAATCAGTGGGGTAATCAATTATTAAACCAGCTTTTCTCCATAGAAGCGAAGCGCACTATGGAGAAAGCTCAAGGATCGTAGATCCATGGCCGGTAATCCCGACTTAGAAAATCATGGGCTTAGAAAAGAATTTCTTTTATTCAATTCCTTCTCAAGCCCTTGATTTTAGTAGTCGTTTTTCAATAGAAGAATTTCTATTAAAAAATTAGGGTTAAAATTCTACTATTAAAAAAAAAGCTCTCACTACAATCGCTGCTGTTTAATCCCGGTTCAATTATTTCTATGTTCAGGAACCTATTCGATACATTTTTTTGAACCAGGTTTCAAAAGCAGGATCCAGAAATTCCAGCTTGCCTTCGTATTCCATGAGCATGTCTTCCTGCAGCAAGGTTTGCTTGTTTTTGCTCACATTGTTGGGAGTACCTAACTGGTATTCATTCATAACCGCAGCCGAGGTCAGCTGTGTTTCCCCTTTGGCGACCGCTTTTAGTAAATTGAGTTGAGTGGCACTGAGCAATTCCACCTCTCGCTCGTACAGGGGAGAATTGGCTTGTAGCAGTTCATTAAGCGCGTTTGTGAATTCCGATTCGGTGGCCTCTTTATTGCTGAGGTTCCACGTATAGTGAGCCAATTGCTGAACATACCAGGAATGGCACTTCATCTGGTCGGCAATTTTTCCGGCTAGCTCCGGCGCAATTTTTTTTCCACTACCGTCAAAACTTTTTTGTATAAACTTAATCCATTTTTCTCTCTGAATCTTGGGTAGAAAAATAATATCACCAAACCTAAAAAAGGGCTTGGCAGGGGAATTGAAAATTTCGCTCATCATGTGACGTTTGCTTCCGTATAAGCAATACGTTACATGCTTTTGGCGTTGCCATACCGCACGCATTTTTTTTTCGAGCGATTCATACCCCGCAAAATTGGCCAGACTTTGAAATTCATCCAGGCAGATGATTACTTTGATGCCTCTCTTCTGAGCAATTAATTCCGGCAGATTTAATATTTCTTCGGTGTATTTTTGAAGTTCGTGGGTGTCAAAACTTATGCTGAAATCCGTATCTGGATCTAGTCCTACACTGATTTTGGGAATCACTTGCCGGAATATTTCTTTGCCTGATTTTAGCCATTCCTGCCATTTCCCAGAGGTAGCTTTGATGACTTCCCGCGCGAATGTTTCCAGGAATTCATGCTCGTTTGATACACAAAACAAATCAATCAACACCACTTTTGTTTGTTTCTCTTTTCTGCGAATATCTGAGGTGACTTTCTCTACCAAAGAAGATTTACCCCACCGGCGAGGAGAAATTAACATCGTATTCACGCCCGAAGTCAGGTTGCTTCTCAGTTTCAGGAATTCCGCCTCCCGGTTGGTGAAGGATTCAGAACTGACGGTAGTGCCGTATTGAAATGGAGAACGTTGCATGCTTAAAATTACATTTTTTTGTCTTATACCAAGTAGTATTATACTAAGAGGTATTATACTGAAAGGTATAAAATAAATGTCGAATTTTCTATAATTAGACTGATTTTAAATTAAGATTGGCAGGTTTAGATTCAAAATGAATCCCCAGGAAACTTTTTCATGAAAGTACTTACTATGTGAAAAGTTCAAAAAATAAGTAGATGGTACAAAACAGAATGGTGTTTTTTGATTTTTTACCTAAAAACCTACCAGATACCCTCAGGATTGAGTGTCAATGTCCAGTGGATGAAAAAATGATTGGTACGATTCTTACGCTGAATTATTCCATGTCAAAAAGCATTTCTTCCAGCGCGCTTCTTAATTCGCGCAAGGCTTTCTGGTTACCCTCTTTCTGGCAAACTTCTATGCCTTTACGGTACAATGCTTCGGCGAGTGCAGCATTACCTTCCTCCCGCTGAAATTTAGCGGCATGGTAATACGTGGGAGAATATAGAGGGAAGTGATCCAGCAATTGTTGAAAGTATCGCCAGGATTCATGGCGGTCTATAGACCAATATTCCAAGGCAAGGCCATAAATGCTGAAGGTATCGGAGGGATCCTCTTTCAAAAATTCTAGTAATTGCTGGATTCTATCCATGGAATAAATTATTGTGAATGAGGTTTTTGTTATTGAAAAGCACAAACCTAGATGGCAAATGGCAATAAAGCAAGCCTGATTTTACTGGCCAAGTAACATTCCAGTAATTTTTTCTGAATATATTTTGATTTTCATTATCTTACGAACAAATTTACAAGTTGTATAAGGGTATTTTTTCTGATTCAGGAAAGAAATCCGAATGCAAGTTGCAACGATGGCATACGGAATGCGAAACAGGTATATGATAAAAGCGGAAACCGAAAAGATTTTTTCCTTGTATACACGCACCGTGCCAATGGTAGCGGATTTTCAGTTTTTCTTTAACATTCGATAGATTTATGAAGATATTGGTTTGTATCACACACGTACCAGATACGACTTCCAAAATTTCCTTTACGGACAATAAATTTAATTCTTCGGGCATCCAGTACATCATCGGTCCTTACGATGAGTACGCGTTGGCTAGAGCGGTAGAATTAAAAGAAGCCGGTAAGGCAAGCTCTGTAACTGTTCTTAACGTGGGAGAAGCCGATACCGAACCTACTATCCGCAAGGCCTTGGCCATTGGCGCAGACGATGCTATCCGAGTAAATGCCAATCCTCGCGATGCCTGGTATGTAGCCTCTCAAATTGCCGCCATTGCTACTGCTGAAAAGTATGATATCATTTTGATGGGACGGGAATCCATTGATTTTAACGGAGGTTTGGTGCATGGGATGGTAGCCGAATTACTTGGTCTTCCTTCGGTATCGCCGATTATGAAATTGGAACTGGATGGAACGAAAGCTTCGGTAGCCCGCGAAATTGAAGGCGGAAAAGAATACCTCGAACTGGAAACTCCTTTTGTAGCCGGATGCCAGGAACCAATTGCCGAATGGAAAATTCCAAACATGCGGGGCATCATGTCTGCCCGTACAAAGCCCTTGAAAGTGGTAGAGCCTGTGAACGTTGAAGAAGGAATTAGTTTTGTATCGTTTGAACTGCCTCCTGCGAAGGGGGCTTGTAAAATGGTAGATGCGACCACTCCTGAAAAATTGTTAGAGCTTCTTAAAAACGAGGCCAAAGTACTTTAATCATTTTTTGAAATAATTCGACGTATGTCTGTATTAATAGTTGTAGAATCAGTAGACGGGGAAATTAAGAAGTCCTCCATCGAGGCCGTATCTTACGGAGCTTTGCTCGCTGCTAAGCTTCAGGTAACTCCAGTAGCCATCGCCATAGGGGTGCAGGATCAGGCTGCTCTTCAGGCTTTAGGAAAAGCAGGCGCTTCCAAAGTACTCGCAGTAGCATCCGAATTGTTGAAGCAACCACAGGTTTTGCCGTATGCCTCAGCCATAGCCCTTGCAGCTACTCAGGAAAAGGCAAGTGTGGTGGTTTTACCTAAGTCCACATTCTCCGATACCCTGGCTTCTCGCCTGGCGAGTAAACTAAAAGCTGGAGCAGTTACCGGTGTTACAGAATTACCCGATACCTCAGCGGGATTCAAGGTGAAAAAATCCATCTACACGGGGAAGGCTTTTACTCACGTAGAGGTGAAATCAGCAATCAAAATATTGACGGTCGCTAAAAATGCAGTGCAGCCCAAAGAAGACGGTGGCGCACCTGCTATTGAAGCGTTCAATCCTTCCATTCCTGAGTCGGATTTTAAAACAAAAATCACAAAAACGGAGAAGGCAAGTGGCGATTTATTGTTGACAGAAGCCGACATCGTGGTGTCCGGTGGTAGAGGGCTCAAAGGTCCGGAGCACTGGGGAATCGTGCTTGATCTGGCGAAAGAATTGGGTGCTGCTACAGGATGCAGTAAACCGGTATCGGATATGGATTGGAGACCCCATCATGAGCACGTTGGTCAAACAGGTGTGAAGGTGAGTCCAAACTTATATATAGCCATCGGAATATCCGGAGCCATTCAACATTTGGCCGGAGTTAATTCGTCCAAATGTATTGTCGTGATAAATAAAGATCCGGAAGCTCCATTCTTTAAAGCTGCCGACTACGGTATTGTGGGAGATGCCTTTGAAGTGGTTCCGAAACTTATCGCAGCAGCTAAAAATTACATGTAATTATTGAACGTGGAAAAGATTAAACTTGAAATATTAGGTCTTTCATCCAGTCAGTCTCATACTGGTTCATTTGCGCTGGTATTGGGCGAGGATGGAGGAAATAGAAGGTTACCCATCATTATAGGAATGTTTGAGGCGCAAGCCATCGCTATTGAGATTGAAAAAATTCATCCCAACAGACCGATGACGCATGATCTCTTTAAAACCTTTGCCAACTCTTTTAATTTCACAGTCAAGGAAATTATTATTTCGGATTTGAAAGAAGGAGTTTTCTTTGCTAAAATCGTTTGTAACGACACGGTGCACAGCGTGGAAGTAGATTCTAGGCCTTCCGATGCGATCGCCATCGGACTGCGGTTCAATGTGCCCATTTTTACGTATGAAAATATTTTATCGGAAGCCGGTATAGTGCTCAACGATATAGAAGAGGAGCAAGAAGAGGAAGAGAAAGAGGAAACGGCAACAGCCAGCGCCACCTCTTCGACCGATAAAAGTAAATCCAACGACCCTTTTAAATCGTCGAGTGTTGATCAGTTGAAATCTATGCTGGAGGATGCTCTTTCCAATGAGGATTATGAAAAGGCTGCTCGCATTCGAGATGAATTGAATAAAAGAAATTAAATCACGGGCGATTGTTTGCTGCATTCAAGCGCTCTATTAACACACACCTACTAATATGAAATACGCTATTTTCCATACAGAAAAAGGAATCATGAAAGCGGAGTTGTATGAAAAAGAAACTCCTATTACCGTAGATAATTTTGTGACTTTGGCCAAGAAGGGGTATTACGATGGAACTATCTTCCATCGTGTCATTCCCAATTTTGTAGTGCAGGGTGGAAGTCCGGATGGCAGCGGAGGCGGAGGACCAGGATATACGATTCCTTGCGAGACCAAAGCGGAGAAGCAATTTCACGATCGTGGTGTTCTTTCAATGGCCCATCGTGGTCCCAACACCGGAGGTTCGCAATTTTTTATTTGTCATAACCGCACCAATACACAACACTTGGATGGTCAGCATACCGCCTTTGGAAAAGTAGTGCAAGGTGTTGAAGTGGTCGATTTGATCAAACAAGGCGACAAAATTAATAAACTGGAAATTACTGAGGAATAAACAGGATCGGTATTATGAAAAGCATTACTGTAAGTGAATTGAAAGATATGATGGATCAGGGGGAAGAATTTCAACTGATCGATGTGCGTGAGCTTTCAGAATATGAAACAGGAAACCTGGGCGGCTTGCATATTCCCTTGCAAACGGTTCCTAAAAACGTAGAACAAATTTCCAAAGAAAAGAAAGTAGTAGTGCATTGCCGCAGTGGGAAACGCTCTGCGAACGCTATTTCTTTTTTGGAGAATAATTTTGGCTATACGAACCTGTACAATTTGGAAGGCGGTATTATGGCCTGGCAACGTGAGATTGATCCATCCGTGGATGTTGAATAATGCTGCCTAATTTATACGATCAACTTGGGGCCGAGCAAGTAAAGTGTTTGGTGGAATACTTTTATGAAGAAGTTTTCGCCAACGAGGCTCTTGCTCATTTGTTTGATCCCTCTCGAAAAGATGAAATTAAAAGTAAGCAGGAACTTTTTCTGACACAGTTTTTAGGTGGACCTGGGTTGTATACGCAAGTGTATGGACATCCCAGACTACGAGCCCGTCATATGCCTCATTCCATCACGCAGGAAGATGCTATTCAGTGGCTGGCATGCATGTCCAAGGCCGTTTCAAGGCTTAATATTTCAGAAGAATTAAAAGATCAGCTGTTTGAGCGTTTTCCTCAAACGGCAATGTTCATGGTTAATACCGAGTCCCCTTCCATTTCCTGATGGCGCTTTTTTATCATCCTGATTTTAGCTCGGAAGTATTGTCGGAAGAAGAGACGCAGCATGCCTTGCGTGTACTTCGACTTAGAGAAGGCGATACAATAGGTTTGCTGAATGGTAAAGGATCCTGGGCCGAAGCCATTATTGTACACACGGACAAGAAAACTTGTCGTATCCGAATTATTCAGGATTCTTTTGACGCTAAGCCAACCCCTTCCTTACACTTGGCTTTGGCTCCCACCAAAAATGCGGATCGTATCGAATGGCTGGTAGAAAAAGCTACCGAGTTAGGTGTGGCTTCTATTGCTTTTATTCTTTGCGAGCATAGCGAGCGAAAGCAATTGTCCATGGAAAGACTTGAGAAAATTGCTGTTTCGGCACTAAAGCAATCCAAAGGCCGCTGGATGCCTGAGTTGCAACCTTTGCTCAAGTGGAAGGATTGGCTCGCACAGGTGCCCGATTCCTATACAAAACTCATTTGTCACCTGGAGGAAGGACACACCCAACACTGGCTGCCTGCTTTGCAAGCTCAGCAAGATAGCCTCGTGCTCATTGGACCAGAGGGTGATTTTAGTCCCCTGGAAATTCGTCAGGCACAAGAAGCAGGTTTTGCATCGGTTCGTTTAGGTTCCTTGCGTCTGCGCACTGAGACCGCAGCCATGGCCGTTTGCGCTTCGTTTCAGCTATGGCGCTCGGCTTTGTAATTTTTTTTCTAAGCTCTCCTGTATCTTTTATTAAATTGTACATTATGTGCTTGTAGGTGATGGTACAAAAACGGTGGAAGTGTTAGCTATACATTCAACCGTTTACATACCTTGAGATTTGGGTAAAGGCGAAGATTCAATATGTCGAAATTTTCTACACAAAGCGTATCGCATAAGCTAAAGCTGATAGGGAGCGTCTTTGATAAATGGCCGCCTTTTGCCTTCACGCTTCTGTTTACCCTTAGTTTCAGCATATCATCCTATTCATTTGCGACCGTTCTGCGTATTCCTCCAGAGCAGATTGATACTGCTTTTGTTCCGGAATATCGTTACCAGGGAAAAGGGATAATACTTCCCATGCTGTATGCCAGTGCAGATTGGAAGTGGCAACAGCATGAGATGATGTTACCAGCCAATGCATTATTGAAAAAAGTAGAACTGATATTTACTCGTTATCCATTAGATCCTGAACGCTGGATTCGCGATTATGATTCCTTGTTGCAAAAAAGGATGGAGGCGGTGGTGCGTCTTAATCCTTATGCAGCACAATGTCCCTGGAAATTAATTCTGCAAACCAAGGCAAGCAACGATTCCATCGCCAGGAAAATGTTTCATGGGGTAGTTCTTTATTACGATGCACCTTCAAAGTCCTCTGCTTTGTTTGCAGATACACTGAGAGCCAGGGAGGCCAGACAAACGGTTACCTCAATTCTTTCGGGCATTCAGGTGCTCGAAGATTCCCTGGTTTGGAATTCGCTGGAAAAACTTCAGTTAGAACGAGCCTTAGCTGTAATTGATTGGACAAGCAGTATGTATCCTTACGGAGCTCAGGTGCTTCGATGGCAGCAACAACAGCAAGGCAAATCCACCATACAAGGCTATGTGCTATTCAACGACGGTAATGGTAAACCGGATGTTCAAAAGCGAATTGGAGGAACCGGAGGGGTTTATTTTTGTCATGGAGATTCTGTTAGAAAAGTACAGAACTTAATGTCATTCGTGGCATTTAGAGGCAATGGTGGCGATGTTCAGGAAAATAATTTAGAGGCAGTATGGAAAGGCATACGTGTATGCAAAGGGTGGAAGGAAATTGTTATGGTGGCCGATAATGCCGCCGCCATTCGTGATTTGCCACTGCTTGCTAAAATAAAATTTCCTGTACATAGCATTGTATGCGGAGTGTCTGCGGATTTTGCTTTGCATCCGCATTACCTTCAGGTAGCTATGGAAACGGGCGGCAGCATTACTTGCGCGTTGGAATTTATACCTAAGGTAAATGTGTGGAAAGAAGGAGAGGTAAGAACGTATGCCGGAAGATCGTATTCCTTTAAACGTGGAAGGATCATTTTACTTCCTCTTCACTATTAACCAAAGCCTGATACGAAGTGAAATTTCAATGAATAACATTCAGAGATACGACCGCGTAAGGTTTGAGGATGAAAAACCAAATAGGGGAATAACGCTTCTTTCATCTGTAGAAATGGGTTCTTCAATTTCTTATTTTCTATAATTGTGATAGAAAATTTTGTTGCATTATGGTCACGTGACATATTGCTGTATTCCCTTATTTTATTAGTATTTTCAGCGAATTTAGGATGGCGATATCTGAAAATGATGCGTAGTATATTTCCTTAAATCATCTTGTTTTCTTAAGTACAGTGATCGTAACTTGTTTTCAAATTTAGAATGCGATAATTTTGTGCATTGATCAACATAATCATTAATATAAATCTTTTAACTATGAAAAAAGTACTGTTGAGTGCATCTCTGATGTTCGCATTGTCAGGTTTTGCGCAAATTCAAAAGGGAACTATTTCTTTAGGCGGAAGTTTAGGTTTCACTTCTAGCTCGAGCCAGAGTGAAACAACCCAAAGTTCAAGCAATCCAAACTATGGGCCATACTCAATTCCAGACACCAAAGAGCGTCCGCGTAATATCAATGTGGGTCCTGAAATATCGTACTTTATATCGGATAAATTGGCATTGGGAATTAGTGCTAACTATAGTTCTAATACCTATAAGAACAGTGAAAGGTATTATGATGATAACGATGATAAGTATAAGGCGATGGATGTGGTTAGTAAAAATAATTCAATAGGAGTGGGATTGTTTGGCAAATATTATGTTAGCTTGGGAGAAAAAGCTTTTGTTGCATTGAAAGGTTCTTTTGATTATTCTTCGGGAAGAGGATCCTCTGAAAATGTTGGTGGTAGAGGAGATGCATTCAATGTCTTTTATTACTTTGTGAATGACTATTCAAAATCAAAATCAAGCTCAATAGGTGCTGCGATATCTCCTTCTATTTTAATACTTCCTGGGAAAAAAATTGGCATTGAGTTTTCTTTAAGTAGGTTGTTGAATTTTACTACTAGCAACAATCAAATTGACTATAAAACTCCATCGGGTAGTATTGAGGTTCCTTACGAAGATTATAGAACAACTAAATATAAAAATTCAGGATTTGGATTTGGATTGTCTACCCTTTCTCCAAGTATTTCCTTTCAATACTACATCAGTAAATAATACTATAACCTTAGTGATTAGCAAAGTTCCGCCTTGGCGGAACTTTTTGCTTTTATAGTAATAGTGCCTCGTGTTTCAATCGGCTTTTCTCAATGGAAGCAAATCTCACGATGGAAAAGCTCTTGGATCGTAGATCCATGGCCGATAATCCCGACGAATAAAAGCTGGGTTCTGCCCCCGAAAGTTGGACTGAATCCTTTTACTCGGGAAAATAAATCCGTATTGATTCAGGTTTAAATTAACCTTATATTGTCTTTCAATAACGAAAGTCTACATAATCGAAAAAAGCACATTTGTTTTTTTTGAATCAATAGAGCAACACCATGAAGATTTCATACAACGCTCCATTTGTACTTACCTTAACCTTGGTATGCGTCATAATCCGGTTTATGGGGAATGATTTTACCGACACTTTTTTTACCGTAGGAGCGCATATAAATTTTGGTAATCCACTCGATTATTTTCGTTTGATCTCTCATGCCGCCGGGCATTCTGATTGGAATCACTTATTGGGTAATTTTTCAATGATTTTAATATTAGGTCCAGGACTTGAAGAAAAGTACGGCACCAAAAACTTACTAATGATGTCTTTGGTTACCGCTCTTATTACCGGTATTTTAAATGTTGCTTTTTTAGATACTGGCTTGCGGGGCGCTTCAGGGTTAGTATTCATGATGATCGTTTTATCCTCCTTTTCCAACTTTAGGTCCGGAACAATCCCTTTAACCTTTGTATTAGTGTTGATTATATATGTTGGCCAGGAAGTGCTATTGTCCTTTCAAACCGATAATATTTCACATTTTGCTCACATTTTGGGCGGTTTATGCGGCAGTTTTTTTGGCTTTGGCAATACCAAATCCTTGTCTGGTGGACAATCCTGATGCTATTCCTATCCAATATGAATAGGTATTCCCCACATTTCATCCCATATATTCTACGCTTCGTCCGAAGTGCCCGTGCCCTTTGATTGGAAGAGCGTACTTTTACTAAGCGTAAATCAATAGATTATGAAAAAACTAATACAAAGTCTTTTATTGTGGTGGGGAATATGTGTCTTTGGACAACAAACTCAACACATCCGTGGGCAAGTGCTCGATGCTCAATCTGGATTTCCTATAGAAGGAGTAAAAGTGGAGATACTAGGGCTCGATTCATTAAATGTTCTGACAGACACTGCCGGTTATTACTTATTAAAAAATGTTCCAATAGGTCGCCATACGGTTCGTTTTTTTATGGATGGATATGCGGAGAAAATTTCTTCCAATATTCTGGTTTCTTCCGGTAAAGAAACCATGCTCGATATGCGATTGGAAGAACGAGTTAAAGTTATGAAAGAGGTGGTGGTAAAAGGTGCCAGTGATAAAGATAAAACGAAGTCACTGAATAAAATGACTACCGTAAGTGCCCGTCAGTTTTCGGTAGAAGAAACCGGACGGTATGCGGGCTCTCTCAATGACCCCTCACGCATGGCAGCTAACTTTGCCGGGGTAAGCGGTGCCAACGATTCCCGGAACGATATCGTAATTCGCGGTAACTCTCCAACGGGTTTGTTGTGGCGTGTAGACGGATTGCCTATTCCTAATCCTAATCACTTCGGAGCTAGCGGAACTACAGGTGGTCCGGTAAGTATGCTGAATTATAACTTACTCGCTAATTCGGATTTTATGACAGGCGCATTCCCTGCCGAATACGGAAATGCTACTTCTGGTGTATTTGATATCAATATGCGAAGTGGTAATACCAATAAGAGAGAATACCTCGGTCAGATTGGATTTAATGGCTTTGAATTGGGTGCTGAAGGTCCTTTTAAAAAAGGTAAAAGAGCTAGCTACCTGATCAATTATCGCTACTCGTCTTTAGCGCTGATGCGGAAGATTGGATTAAACCTTGGCACTGGTGCTGCCGTTCCGTATTATCAGGATTTATCTGCCAAATTTAATTTGCCAACTTCAAAAGCAGGAACGTTTTCGCTCTTTTTGATCGCAGGTAAAAGTTATATTGAATTATTGGACAGTGAAGCCGATACTACCCAACGGGACGGGAATTTGTATAACAACGATGGCTACGATACTTATTTTGGATCACGCATGGGAGTTGTAGGACTCAATCACCAGTATTATTTCAATCCTACTACTTCCTTAAAAACGGGTATTGCTATATCTGGTTTTGATAATACCATCACTCAGGATTCTATCGATGTAACTACCTATAAAATTTACGATAGCTACGAAGGAAAGCGTGCCGACAATCGCATAACCTTTACCTCTCAGCTGAATAAAAAATTCTCTGCTAAAAACACGTTGCAATCGGGTGTGTTCATTCATTACCTTGCTTATGATTATAAGGAAGAATCATTTAATGCGGTAACGGGTAACTGGAGAAATCTAACGGATTCTAAAGGGGGGACAATATTGTCAGAAGGATTCTCACAATGGAGGCATAAATTTAACGAGAAATTATCGCTAAATATTGGAGCCCACGTTCAACATTTATCACTTAACAATTCCCTGGCTCTGGAGCCACGCCTTGGTATGCGATACAAATTCTCGCCCAAGCATTCGGTGAGTTTGGGTGGAGGAGTGCACAATCAAATGCAGGCAACGTCCTTGTATTTTTACGAAACCCGTTTGGCGGATGGTTCTTATGTTAAAACGAACAAAGAGCTGTCGTTTACCCGAAGCACACACGCCGTTGTAGGATACGATTGGAATCTGGCAGCTGAATGGAGAGTAAAGGTAGAAGGCTACTATCAACACCTGGATAACGTTCCTGTAGAGATGACGAAAAGTACTTTTTCTACATTAAACAGTGGTGCCGATTTTGGAAATCAAAATGCCGACAGTTTGGTGAATGAAGGAAAAGGGTACAACTACGGAGCCGAAATCACTATTGAAAAATTCTTGAACAAAGGGTACTATTTATTGGTGACGACCTCCCTGTTCGAGTCTAAATACCAGGGAAGTGATGAGGTATGGAGAAATACCGCCTTCAATGGCAACTATGTTGTGAATGCCTTGATCGGTAAAGAGTTCAAGTTGGGTAATAAAAGTACATTCTTTGTGGATGGTAAATGCACATTCGCCGGAGGAAAACGATATGTGCCAGTAAATCTTGATTCATCGCGTGCAGTTGGTTATGCGGTATACGATTACAGCCGTTCTTTTGAAAAACAATTGAAAGATTATTTCAGACCTGATATTAAATTCGGATGGCGTCAGGAAGGAAAGAAAATCACACAAGAGTGGTCTGTGAATTTGCAAAATGTAACCAATACGCAAAATCCATTTACCGAGCGATACAGCCGAAATCAGCGTAAGTTGGTTACCGTAAATCAACTGGGCTTCTTTCCTATGGTTCAATACAGAATATTATTCTAACTACATTCAATTGCTAAGGAAATTACATAGTTAACAAATGAAGAAAGCGTTCTGCGAAATTAAGATCTAAAATGAGAGGCTTGATCCAAATCCATAAAGGAAATAATTTCAAGCCTCTTTTTTGACTCATTCAACAAAACGCAAAACGAATTTATTATTTCTACGAATGAATGGATGGAAGTTTCATCCCACAAGAAAATTTTCAAAAATCATCGCATATAATTATGAAAAAGATATTGATCATAGATGGAAATCCCAATAAAGATAGCCTTGGGGCTTCACTAGCCGATGCATACATAGCTGGACTTTCTCAATCCAATGTCGAATATAAGCGTATTAATATTCGGGATTTGAAGTTCAATCCCAATTTACAATTTGGGTATCAACGAAGAACTGAGTTGGAACCTGATTTGTTGAAAGCCTGGGAGCAAATACAATGGGCCGATCATTTAGTTTGGTTGCATCCCTTGTGGTGGGGAGGTTTGCCTGCCATTACAAAAGGGTTCATCGATCGTTTATTCTTACCTGGAATGGCATTTCAGTATAAAGAAAATTCAGTATGGTGGGATAAACTTTTAAAAGGAAAATCAGGTAGAATTATTTGTACTTCCGATCAGCCTTATTGGTACTATTGGTTGATAAATGGGAGGCCTGCCATCAACCAGCTAAAGAAAATGGTATTGGAGTTTTGTGGAGTAAGCCCGGTAAAAATTACTTATCTTTCACCTGTGCGCAACAGCACTGAGGTACAACGAAAGAAATACCTGGAATCCGCTACGAAGGCCGGATACGAAGATTCTAAAAAATAACACGAATGAATACAAGGGATTGGAGAATACATGCTGCGGGCATTCTGATATTATCAGTGGTAATTACCGTAGTGGTATATGAAATGCTTGGCGGGGAATTACATTCTATAGTCGCCAAATTCTTTATAGTTCTCTTTAATACTTCTGTATTATGGATTGGGAATAGTTTATTGTTTATGTATTTGCTCAAAACCTTTCCAAGATTGGAGGATACACGCAAACGGATAATTTATGAAGTAATATCCATGACCATACTTACTACCATTCTTTCTACGGGCGCATTTTATGTAATTTGTGTTATTCCTTATAACATTCCATTCGTTAAGTTTTTTAATAATTTAAAGTATTCCTTGCTCTTTACAGCCTTGGCTGTAATATTTCATGAGTCTATTTATTTCTTTCAGAAGTGGAAAGAGAGTTTAATTGCTTCTGAGAAATTGCAACGAGAGAGTATGCAGGCGCAGTTGGAAAGTTTGCAGACACAGGTGAATCCTCATTTTTTATTCAATAGTCTCAATACATTAATTGCACTCATTCCTCAAGATGCTAAAAAGTCGGTTGATTTTGTACGTAAGTTATCTGAAGTATACCGGTATTTGTTAAGATCTAAAAACTCCGAATTGATTTCCGTGGAAGAGGAAATGGATATGGTGAAATCCTATTTCTTCCTCCTGGAAACCCGCTTCCAGGAAGGTTTTCATACGTCTATACAATTATCCGAACAAACGTACCAGAAATTTTTGCCTCCCATCAGCATTCAAATGCTGATCGAAAACTGTGTAAAGCATAATGTGATTTCCAAAGAGCATCCTTTGTTTGTAGAAATACTTGAGTTGGACGGATGGCTCATTGTTCGAAACAACAAACAAGTAAAACAGGATAAAGAAGCTTCTACCGGTTTAGGTTTAATGAATATACAACGTAGGTATCAACTCTTGTCAAACAAAGAAGTTGTCGTCGAAAATTCTGAATCCATATTTTCGGTTCGACTGCCCTTATTAGAAATTCAATATTACGCATGAAACGATTTATCATTGTTGAAGACGAACCGTTAGCCGCTCAAGCACTCCGGGATTTGTTGCTGGAAATGCGTCCTGACTGGACCTTGGTGGCCTCTGCAGACAGCGTACAGGTAGCGGTTGAGCAATTGTCTCAAACGGCGGCCGATATCATCTTTATGGATATTCATCTTTCGGATGGACTTAGTTTTTCGATATTTGAAAAAATTAAACCCCAGGTGCCCGTAGTATTTACGACAGCCTTCGACCAGTATGCCATCCGGGCATTTCAGGTCAATGGATTCGACTACCTCCTGAAGCCGATATTGCCATCGGAATTACAACGTGTGCTGGATAAGTTTGAACAAAACGTACACGTTAGCCCTTCTGATCTGAGTAAATTATTAGATCAGTTTAACAGGCCTCCTCGCGAATACAAAAGTAGATTTTTGGTGAAGATTGCTGATAAGCTTGTTTCCGTTCCAATAGAATCCATTGCTTATTTTTATTCCGATGAAAAGCATACCTGGCTTGCCTATGGTAAAGAGCTTTATCCTCTGGAGCATACTTTGGATGCCTTAGAGTCTATGGTTGATCCGGCGAAATTTTTTCGGCTGAACAGAAAAGTATTAGCATCCTTTTCTTCAATTCATAAAATTTATAATCACTTGAATGGGAAATTGAAGATTGAGTTAAGTCCTAGCTTTGACCAGGAGATCTTTGTAAGCAGGGAGAAAGCCCGCGAGTTTAAAGAGTGGTTGGATCGATAGGACGGCTTCTTGATTTTTAGTCTTCTACTTGACGTGCATCCTGCAGCCAGCAATTACTGCGTTGTTATTAACAGCGTCTGGATATTCAATGAAATTTGAGGCATGGATTTTACGCTACGTAAAAAAAAACTATATTTGAGAGGACGACCAAATTGATGAATGAAAATCAGGAACCTGAAGAGTATTCTTTTTTTTGCCATACTTTTAATTACAGTAGCATTATCTGCCCAGTCGCCTTTTGTAATTAAAGGAAAAATTACAGACGCTGAGTCGGGCGAGCCGGTTCCTTTCGCCACAATTTTTATTCAGGGAACAAACTTCAAAGCCCAAAGTGACTTTGAAGGCAATTATACTTTGAAAGCGCTTGGCCTCAAAGAAACCGATACTGTTGTAGTATCTGCTATGGGGTATTCCAGAAAGAAAAAGCCTGTTAGTCTGGATCCGATGCAGCCCTTGGATTTTCAAATGCAATCTAAAGAAACAGTACTAAAGGAAGTGGTTGTTACGGTGTATGAAAATCCTGCATTTCGAATCATGCGCAAAGCGGTAAACCGTAAAAAGAATAACGACAAAAGAGCCCTTAGCAGCTATCAATACGAAAGTTATACTAAAATTGAAGTAAGCCTCGATAATATTTCCGACAAAATGAAAAGTCGTAAGGTGTTTACGCAGATTCAAGGATTATTGGATACTGCGAAGGCCTTGGCTGGAGAGGATGGAAGTCCGGTAGTTCCTGTATTTATTTCAGAATCGGTGTCGGATATTTATCACAACGAAAATCCCGATCGGAATAAAGAAGTAGTTAAAGCAACCCGGATCACAGGTATTGGTATTGACGATGGCTCTCTTGTTTCACAGGTGATTGGTTCCAGTTACCAGGAGTATAATTTTTATAGGAACTGGTTGAATATACTTTCCAAAGACTTTATTTCGCCACTGGCCGATAGCTGGCAAACCTTCTATGAGGTAGAATTGGTAGATACTACAGAACTCGGAGGAATTCGTTGTTTTAAAATTGATGTACGGCCTAAACAACCTCAGGATTTAGCTTTTACCGGAAGCCTTTGGATTGCCGATTCTTCTTTCGCGCTCAAACAAATCGACGTCACCATTGGAAAACAGGCAAACCTAAACTTTATTGAAAAAATAAAAATTCAGCAAGAACTTCTTCCCACTTCTTCCGGTCCATGGATGCCCGTTAAAACAAGGGTTCTGGTGGATATATATGATTTCGGAACCGAACAAATGGGGATACTGGCTAAGTTTTATAATTCAATAGACAGTATTCAAACCAATAAAGATTTGCCTGCCACTTTTTATGATCAATTGGTAGTAGTCAATGAAGATGCTTCGGAACTTGGTAAAAATATGGAATCTTTCCGTCACGACACTTTGAGTGCCACGGAGCGCAGCATGTTTCAGATGGTTTCCAAAATCAAATCCGTTCCTTTGGTTCGTAATTACGTAGAGATATTAAAAGTTGCGGTGAATGGTTATTTAAAAGTAGGTCCTCTTGATATAGGCCCTTACTTGTATTTGGGGAATTACAATGACATAGAAGGGCTACGCCTAAGCCTGGGCTGTCGCACAAATATTGATTTCAGTAAAAAATTGGTATTGAAGGGTAATCTGGCCTATGGTTTTCTTGATCAACAATTCAAATATGTAGCGGGCGGCGAATATATTTTCAATAGAAAACGTTGGACAACATTAGAGTACATCCACCGCTATGATATTGATCAGGTAAGTATCAATGTAGAGAATCTGGCTAATAATAATATTTTCCTTGCATTTGTTAGGAATGGAACTTTGCGGGGACCGTATTACAATCATTCGCATACCCTTACATTACAATCCGACATCATTAAAGGGTGGACACAAAAAATCAGCTTACGCACTAAGAATTTTCTTCCCGAATATCCCTTTGCATATTACCAAAGTTTGAATCAAGGAGATTCCACTCTTATTTCCCAGTTCAGTACCACCGAAGCTGTATTAACCACTCGGTTAAGCAGGGACGAGCGCTGGATTATTAACGACAACCAGCGCCTCAGCCTGGGAGCCGATCGCTGGCCTATCCTTACCATAAAAAATACGTTTGGCTTGCCGCAATTCCTGCGGGGAGATTTTCAGTATTATAAACTGCATCTCGGACTTTCACATAATTTCCGGATTGGTGCTCTAGGTCGTTCCTATTATGATATCCAGGCTGGACGAGTCTTTTCTAAATTGCCGTATCCCCTGTTGGAAGTTCACACCGGTAACCAAACATTCTTTTATACCACCGGAGGATTTAATCTCATGAATTATTTTGAGTTCATAAGCGATACCTATGCTACACTCCGGTACAGGCATTACTTTGAAGGTTTGTTTTTTAACAGGATTCCGCTCATTAAAAAATGGAAATGGAGATTCCTGGCTACTTCCAACGTAGTGGTAGGCGGCTTAAGTAAAGAAAATATTTCAATTATTCCACCCAAAGATTCAGAAGGGAATGACATTTATACCTTTTATCATTTAGATCAGAAACCTTATGTAGAAGTAGGATATGGGGTAGAGAATATTTTTAAAGTATTACGAGTAGATTTTGTTCATCGCTTGTCTTACCTTGATAATCCTGGAATTAAAAAATTTGGAGTTAAGTTTTCCTTCCAACTGACCTTATAATAAATCTGTATGCGTGTTGCGCTTTATTTTACATCATTGACATGGTTTCTTTTTCTAGTTTCATGCTCTCAAGAGCCTGAGAAATTAAAAGAAACCATTCCTCAAACAGTGATTGGCGGCTATGAGCCGATGCTGAACGTTTTAAATAAATCAATAGAAGATGATCCTGATAAAGCGGATTTATATTTGAAGAGGGCAGAAGTATACAGTGCATTATTTTACTATCCGCTAGCCTTGAAAGATGCGAAAATGGCAGTAACCCTGGAGGAACAGAATGCCGCCGGATATATGTTGCTGGCAAAGATTCATTACAATTTGAAGAATTACATAGAAGCAATAAAGGCGGCAGAAAAATGTCAATCGTTAAATTCTAATGATGCGGAACTTCCCATTGTACTAGGCAAAATATATTTTAAGTTAGACGATACTGTGCGCACGGCGAAAGCAATGGAAAAGGCAGAACAGCTTGTGCCGATGCATAGTGAGTTGTATCTGCTTAAATCCTCGCTGGCGGCTCAGAAAGGAGATTCCAGCAACATGATGCTTTTGTTGCGTAAATCTATTGAAACCAACCCCCGCAACCTGGAAGCATTGAAACAATTACTTATGGTATATAACCGCAGGTCCAGCGACGATTCGTTGATGTATTACCTGATGGATGTTCGGAACCTTGCTGACCGAGATGCTGAAATTTGGTTCTTGGAAGGTTCTTTTTATCAACGCAAAATGATGAAAGAGGCTGCGATGAGGTGTTTTCAAAATTCTGTTCGATTAGATAGCGTGTATGCACCTAGCTACCTGCGCATGGCTCAGCTCATGCAAAAAAGCGGTGACTTATCCGCGGCCCGGAAAAATTACGAAACATATGCTCGCTTGAGTGATGATGATAAAATGGTTTACAAACAATTGATTGAAATAGTTACCAAAACGGAATCCGAGCAAGCCGCTATTCCATTTTATGAAAAGTTGAGTCAGCTAGATACTACAAATGTTTCTTTAAAATATACCCTTGCCCGCTTGTACAGGATGTATAATGTAAATCCTAATCCTGTGCCAGTGGCTCCTTCTGGCAGCAATAGCAATGTTCAGTCTGTTCAGGTTCCGGCACCCACAGTAGTACCTGCGCCTGCTCCCAAATCAACTCCGAGTCCCACCGATACAGCCCGTCAATAAGCATGAGATATTTATTTTTGTTTTCGATTATTTTGTTGTTGGAGCAATGCGCTCCCAAAACAAGTGCTACAAAAATTAGTACTAAGGTTGAACCTACGGATTCGCATTTGGTCTATACAGGACGTTTTTTAAAGACAGATCCTACTGGTTTTTTGTGTTCATATCCAGGATCAGAAATTGCTTTTGAATACGAGGGTGCTGCCTGTGAAGTCTTTTTAGAACAAGCGCCTGGGGCTTGGGGACATAATTATGCCTTGGTGGTAGTAGACAATGAAACGCCCTACAAGGAAAAAGTGGATGGAACAACAAAGTCATTCAAGATAAGTCCCAGGAGTTCTGGAAAACATAAAGTTTCCATTGTAAAAATTACAGAATCAAACCAAGGTAAATTTTTGTTCAAAGGCCTTCAACTGGAAGGAAAACTAGTTATGCCTAGTTCCGGTAACAATAGACTCATAGAATTTATTGGAAATTCTATTACCTGCGGATATGGAATAGAAGGAGAAAGTCATGAATGTAAATTCAGTCCGGAAACGGAAAATGCATACTATTCGTATGCTGCAGTTGCCAGCAGAAAATTAAATGCTCACTACCATGCCATTGCTTATTCAGGTAAGGGCATGTATCGGAACTACGACCGCACTACCAAAGAAACGATGTCATTGATTTATGACCGATACTTTCCCGATGAATCAGAGCATACCTGGGATTTCAAAACTGCGCCCTTGCCGCAGGTAGTGGTGCTTAGCTTAGGTACCAATGATTTTTCCCAGCTGCCATCCCCCGATTCCATTGTCTTTGTGAATACTTATGTGAATTTCTTAAAACGACTCCGGTATTATTACCCTGAAGCCTGGATTATCTGTATGGAAGGTCCAATGACTTCCGATAGTTATCCTGCCGGAGTGAATGCATTAACGAAAGTGACTTCGTATATCAAAGCCTCAGTCGGTGTTTTCGAACGTAAAGGAGAAAAAAAGATGCTGTTATATTTTCCTCCTTTACAAAAAGCAGGAGAATTAGGTTGCGATTGGCATCCTAATCTAAAAAAACATGCAGCCATGGGTAACGAATTAGCAGAACTTATTAAGTCAAAACTTTCCTGGTAAGACAATAATATTCGACATTAAAAGGTCCTGCCGAGTCCTATTATAAGTCTCGGAGCGAATGCATTTTCTCCCGAGGCTGGATGGCTTATCCAGCTAGGAGTCTCAACTCTCAGCGTAACCGGCTGAATCGTATAGGGTGGCCATTTGAAGGTAAATGCTACGCCTAAACCGGCATCGGCCAAGGGGGTTGTCCAGTAAGTGGATTTTAAAGAACTGCTCGTATTGAGTATTCCAGCATCAGCAAATAAATACGTATCTAGTTTAATATACTTACCCCATTTTTTGGGTGTCCATTTCACCAATTTATCAAATTCAATTTCCATGTTCCAGGCAGCACCTCCATATCCGATAGGAGAAAAACTTCCGTCTGAATAGGCCATTCTTCCCGTATATCCGCGAAGCATCAAACCGCCGGAGGCATGAAATAGATTTCCTGTTGCATTCGTTTGAATCCATTCGTTCGGTATAATCCCAGACGCTCTTATGAGTTTATGGTCGGCTGTTTCCTCCCCATTTGCATCCGCCACTCCCAAGGCAGAGGCCAGCGGATATTGACTGCCCGACCAAGGAGCCTGTGCTAATAATCGGCTTTTAAATTCCCATATTTTACCCGAAGTCCATCGATTCGTTGATTTCATTTGCACCCACGCATACGAGTAATCCGAAAAAAATGAACTGCTTCTGCCGGCAAGTGTCATTTCACCTCTTCCTTTTTCATAGACATAGTAATGTGTGAATTGAGCATTAATACTTCCGTTTATTTTACCTGCTTCCCACCAGGGTTGATATTGATAATCATTAGCATCTGAAGCTGGAAGCCAGTAGCGCATGCTTATTAACAGACGTTGAAAGCGTGGATTACGCTGGTCTTGCTTTCGAAAAATTTTCTCAAGAAAAGGCTCTGCTTTGGCAAGCCCTGCATAGTATTGATAGCTCGAACCAGCCCAGGTGTGACGCCAAAAATTATGAGTACTATGCCGATGTTGCGCATACATAGACGCGGGCATAAAGAACGTATAGTCTTGACTTTCCTGATGCAGAAGAGTGCTGTTACCCATGATCGAGAAATTATACGAATAATGACCAATGTATGAACCCTCCATTCGTACACCCAATTGCATTCCATCTCTCCCGTTGTACCATACTGCCGGCCTCAGAAAATTGCGTTGTCTGTCCCATCGCGTCAGGTTTCCGATTTTGTGATCCCATTGCCACTGGCGGAAATTTGTTTTTCCTTTGAAATTATTCCGTAAGTCTTTGTCGGCAAGTTGTAAACTTGGATCTATAGAGACGGATTGAATGGGAGAGGGGAGTGAAACAGAAAAGCTATAAGTAGGTTTTAATAAGTCCCAGCCGTACCATTTAGGAAGGATGTTCGCCGTTGTTTTTTTTATAAACCAGGTGTTGGGAATATGATAGTAGTGATTGCTGCTGTCATTCGTACGTATTACCAAATCAATTGGCATTTGCATTCTTCCTTTGCGCTCCAGCGTTATAGAATAATCATGGCACGAATGCCCACGTTTTCTTTTTACGGATTTAATTCCATAATCGATGTACTTGGTGGTCTCCAGCCATTGATCAAAAAACCAATTAAGGTCTACCTTAGTATATTCGATGATGGTTTGTCTGAAATCTTCCGGATATGGGTGGCAAAATTTCCATTTGTCGAAGTAATATTTCATAGCGTTGGAAAAGAGTTCGTCTCCCAGCACGTATTTCAAATTATACAACATGACTCCGGTTTTATAATACACCAATCCATAGTTGCCACCATGCCTCAAGGCCCCATTAAATGCAGAGGAATGAGTGTTTAAAGGCTCGTCGTAATTTTCAACTACATGGTTTAAATAAGGGTAATATAGGTTTTCATATTGAGTGTTGGAAGAGTCAACAAATCGATCGATGTACTTATTGTTTCCGATCCGGTCACGAACAGCTCCCAATATCTTATCTTGTGACCATACCGTTAAAAATTGAGTAAATCCTTCGTCCAGGAAAGCTCGGTATGTTTCATTCGAACCAATCATTCCATAATACCACATGTGGCCGACTTCATGTGCCAGTAGTCCTTGGTGGCTGGGGTACGTGCCACGGTCCAGTGTTAACATCGGGTACTCCATTCCATCGTCGGCATCTGCCACAATAATTTTCGGCCAGGCATACATGCCAAAATCCTGCGAGTAGGTTTTAATGACTTGTTCGGTAAACCAGGCAGATTGCTGCCATCCATAAGCATTTTGTTCTTGTGCGAGACTAATTACCTGTATTCCATTCCAAATACGCTCGCCGATTCGATAAAGCGGATCTGCCGTAAATGCAAAATTATGAACGTTGTCGGCATGGAATTTCCAGGTTTTAAAAGCCCCTGGTCGACGCTCTACCGGAACAGAAACGCTATCGGGATGAATGCGTTTGTTGAAATTTTTGAGATCTATTTTTCTTCTCAACTCAGCAGGTAATACTTCCTCCTGGTTTACCAGAATGCCCGTTGCATCCACGATATATTCTTGAGGGAAGGTGAGTGAAACATCAAAGGTGCCAAAATCAGCATAAAATTCCTTGTCTAAGTGTTGATCTGTTGTCCATCCGAATTTAGCATCGTATACACATACAATCGGATACCAATGAACACCGTTAAAATGTTTTTTCCCTTTGATCGTTTCGTAGAATTTATTTCTTCTCCGCATGTCGCCAATGTCCCACCATGTTGTAAAAGTGCATTCCACCAAAAGAGAATCGCTAGGAAGCAAGGGCTTATTCAATTGCACTTTCAGAATAGTATTGTCTAATTGCGTGGAAACGGATTCTCCATTTACTTTTAAATTTCGAACCTCCGTTCCTAATCCGGCTTTTTCTTTTTCTCCGAATTTCACCTCCATATCATTATGTTCACAAAGGTCATGGTAATAGGAGCCAGGCTGAAACGCATTTTCATATAAATGGAAAAATAATTCCGTTAGTGTATCCGGAGAATTATTCCAATACGTAAGAACAAATTTCGAACATTCTATGCTATTGCTGGTATCGTTGATGTACGCATCTATTTGGTAATGCACATCTTGCTGCCAATAATTCTCTCGTGGTTTTTTGTTTTTCCAGTAAAATGGATTTTTGGTAGACCGAAAATGCGTCCCTGGTGCTTGAGCTGTCCAGGTCTGGCCGCAAACAAAGAGGTTCCCTGAAAGTACGCATGCAAACAGGAATAGAATGCGAAAATTTGTAAGTGTAGCGTACATACTGTAACTTTAAAATCTAATACCCAATGCAAAGTACAAAGTTTTGCGTTGGATTCATTGTTTAAAGCAGATGGAATTTCTGCGATCATAACTTCGAGAATACAAGAATATCATGCAAAATTTTGTTGAAGAGTTGAAATGGAGAGGCATGTTGCACGACGTCATGCCTGGCACGGAACAGCAATTACTAAAAGAGTCTACCGCCGGCTATGTGGGATTTGACCCGACTTCAGATTCTCTTACCATAGGAAACATGGTTTCCATTATGTTGCTTGTGCATTTTCAACGGGCAGGGCACCGTCCGGTAGCTTTGGTGGGCGGAGCAACAGGTATGATAGGCGACCCTAGCGGAAAATCCGAAGAAAGAAATTTACTTTCCGAAGAAGTGCTTCGACACAACCAGGCATGTATTCAGAAGCAACTGGAGAAGTTTTTGGAATTTTCTGGTACCAACCCGGCCTCCATCGTAAATAATTTTGATTGGATCAAAGAGTTTAGCTTTATAAGTTTTTTGCGTGACGTAGGAAAACATCTAAGTGTGAACTACATGATGGCCAAAGATTCAGTGAAAAAAAGATTGGAGACAGGTATAAGTTACACAGAATTTACCTACCAGTTAATTCAAGGCTACGATTACCTGCATTTGTATAAAAACCATGGTTGTAAGTTGCAAATGGGAGGCTCTGATCAGTGGGGAAATATTACAACAGGTACTGAACTTATACGCCGGATGGCAGGAGGCGAAGCTTACGCTCTTACGTGTCCCTTGCTTACCCGGGCCGATGGAACCAAGATGGGCAAAACCGCAGGTGGACAAACCGTATGGCTCGATTCGAAGAAGACATCACCATATCAGCTATATCAATACCTGTTCAATATGGCGGACAGTGAAGTAGGAAAAATGCTTCGGATTTTTACACTTATGGGTAAAGAGGAAATCGAAGCCCTGGAACAAAGTCATGCCCTTGCTCCCAATGAGCGAATATTGCAAAAGAGGCTTGGTCAGGAAATGGTAAGCCTTCTGCATAGTGCCACCGATTATCAAGCTTCTGTAAGAGCATCTGAAATTTTGTTCAATGGAAGTTTGGAGGAATTGAAAACGTTGGGTGAAGATGTATTGACCTCGCTTGAAACGGTAGGAATTTCCAGAAATGAATACGAGGGCTTGGGCAATGTTACGGACCTTTTGGCTTTAGCCACCAACGACAAAGGAACTAAAATTTTCCCTTCCAAAGGAGAAGCACGTAAAATGATTCAGCAAGGAGGCGTGAGTGTAAACCGTGGAAAATTAAGCGCCCCAGACCAAAAGTTAGAATTTGACCTGCTTCAGAATAAATATCTTTTAGTTCAGAAGGGTAAAAAACAATATTTTCTGCTAGAAATAAAATAACAGTTACTTTATGGTTAAATTCTCCGAAAAGATGCTATTGCTGATGGCCGCATCAGGATTCATTATAAAGGGCTTTTATTTTGAACCCGCCGGAGGATTTCTACTATTTATGTCCTTGGCTGCATTGAGTGGGTTTTACCTGGTGCTTGGCTGGCGTTTGTTTAGGATAGAGATTGCCAGTGCAGAACGTCGTCCTCAATTCTTTTTCAGCAAATTGAGCGCAGTGGTTGTTACTTTTGGTATCTGGGCATTTTTGGTAAAGCTTTTTACCTTGCCCTATCCAGGTTGGCTATTGTTGGTGTTTGCGAATCTGGCATTTTTGATACTTTTTATTTATTTCAAAGCCTTCCGATTAGACTTTTTGGCTCATCGTTTTTTGGTCATAAGAACCTTAGTGGCTTTCGTTTTTTGTTTTTCCTTAATGCTTATTCCGAGCCATTCGATTATACGTTTCTTTTACAGGAACGATCCTCCCTTAGCAGAGCACCTTATACGAGCGTTTGATTATCCTGACAACGAGCAATTTTATTTACAGCTCAAACAATATAAATTCGACGCAGCTCAAAAGAAAATTCAGGAAGAGTTAAAAAGAAAATAGTAATGTCTTTTAACAGTTCCACTTTCTTGTTATGAAACGCTCAATCCTCGGTGA
>JALONM010000108.1 GCA_025454925.1 Cytophagaceae bacterium | reverse complement strand
GCATGGGCATTTTATTTAGAAATCAAATACAACTCTACCACTGCGGCATCCTTGGCCATTTGTTCGTTGTGAAGGATAGAATAAGTAAACTCCGTTCGGATATTGGCGGCCAGCAATAGCCTATTGATGGCATCGAACATAATAGCGGCCCTCCCTTCATTATTTATAAATACCTCAAAATGCAAGCGCACGGGCCTGGATTGAGCCAGCAATTCTTTTACCTGAGGAATAAACGTTTTGGATTGCCAATATTTACGTGGAATAGAATACTGGTTGGTGATGCCTGTCTGGTATAAAATCAATAAAGAATCTTTATTCATGTTGGAGAATTCAAACTCTACTCTTCGGTTAATTCTTCTTCCTGTTGCAGATTTATTCGACACAAAGGGTTTGCGATCTCCAAGTCCTTTTACCGCCAGCCGAGATGGTTGTATGCCGGCAACCAGCAATTCATCCAACACAAAAAGCGCTCTTTTGTTGGATAGAATGGTATTCGAAGAATCATTTCCTGAATTATCCGCGTGTCCTACGATGGTTACATTCAAAGATGTATCCTGCTTCATCAAAGAAACCAGTGGATGCAATTGGTGTTTTTGATAAGGCCTAAGTGCAAATTCGTTGGTATTAAAACTTATATAATACAATGGATGATAATTGGAACTAGGAATACTATGATCCGGTCCTATAAACTCCACATGCTCTTTCCCTTTGTCATCATAATAGGAACGAGGGCTTTTATCTGAATTATCTTTAGCAAGTACATTTGCAGCATCGAGATAATAGTTTTTGTAAATGATGCGGGACTTCGTAGGATTGTTTATTATGTAAACATTGTCTTTCCCCACCTTTACCTGGTATTGCTCTCGTGTTGGTGTTGACAACTGATAATCTCCTTTGTGATTGGAGTACGAATGTGCCAATTCATTTTTCTTATCCGGTTGCAATACAAGAATATCTGTTGAAATCCCCTGATCGGATTTTTTGTCTTTGATAGAACCATAGATGGTCGTTTTAAAATTTTCTTCCTGGCTTTTCCATGAGCGTTGAATGGAGTCATATACTGAATTTTCCTGGGGAGATTTCAAATAAAAATGCCTGGTTAAAACCAAGGAGGTATCAAACGTATTCAATTCATATTGAAGAGGTAGAAAGCCGGGTTCGATTATTTCTATCGAATACATTTTATTCTTTTCCAATTGAAAAGAAAAATCTCCATTAAAATCAGCCGGGAATACTTCCAGGGGAGCTTTCTGACTATTGGTATAAAGTGCAGCAAAAGCAGCCACCGGATCTTTGGATTTCTCCTCTTCTACCCTACCAAAAAATTGAACCTTGCGGGACAATTCTTTTCTATACTTGGCAAGCAGCTTATCCATATCGGCTACCTCAGGAATTCTGACCAATGAAATGGTATCCGGAAATTTATTACCGGAATGTATGGTCAGACTTTTGGATTGATAATTTTCACTCACTACGGTCAAATAGAAATTCTTTTCTTTACGAATCTGAAAAGAAAATTTCCCTGCTTCATCGGTAGCGGTTACTTCTTCAGGTTCTTCAGAGGCCTGAGATTGCAATGCGACAAGGGCTTCTACAGGCTTATGAGTAATCGCATCGACCACTGTTGCTCTATAATTCGTATTATACTCCTGATTCAGTTGATAATAATATTTGGCAAGAGAATCAAAATCAATCCGGACAGGATTCGCATTTTTATTAAATCGGAAATTCTTAATCACTACGGAATCCTGGTCGTTCACATATACTTTTGCCAATTGATCTCCCATCTCAGAATCCTGCACCAGAATGGTATAATGGGTTTCTTTTTTGACAGGCAACTGATACCGTCCATCAAAATCGGAAATGGTGTAATTCGATAAAATAGTATCTCCTTCTTCGAAGGCAACCACAAAATCGGAAAGCGCTATTATAGAATCCTGTAGCACTAATCCTCGAAGAGTCCCCTTAAACTTTCGAGTCCACAAGGCTTTAATGGAATCGTAAGAGGCATGTATTTTTTCCAGCAAAAAGATCTGCTGATTGAGGCCCTTTTTGATTTTTAGTTCCGATTCATATAGAGCAAATCCTTCTGCTAATACAGAAATGTAATAGGTACCTTCTTCCGGCAATTCTTGATTTACAATTCCTTCTTCATTGCTCATGGCAAAGAAGTCAATTCCTGATTTATCCCTTTTTACAATTTTCACGATGGCATCCGATCCTTTCCAGAGAGAATCGGAAGCCGAGCGAATAGAACCCATCAGGGAAATGGGAGGAATAAATTTCTGCAGACTCTTTTTAATAGAATCTGCATTCGAAGGAAGTATATTCTTTATAAGGGAATATTTAAAAGCTACATTACCAACCTGAGTTGTAAAAGAATCTGTAAACAAGGCGTATCGTTCATCAGCAATTTTTATAATGTATTTGCTTTCAGGAAAAAGTAATGTAGTACAATTCCCTTTGGCGTCGGTATGCAACAAATCCACCAAATTATTTTCATGGCCAGAAAATAAACCTACTACTGTTTCCACAGGCTCCTTGGTAATCATATCCACCACAAAAGCAGAAAACTTTACAGGCTCCATTTTCCTGCTGTGTTTAACACTATAATCACGGGAGAGAAGAATCACGGATTGCGACTTCTTTGATCCCCTACTTACGTGCACTACGGCTGAATCCGGGCGATAGCCATGCGCCTCAAAGTATAAGGTATAATCATGTCCAATTTTTAAATCTACGGCATATTTCCCTTCAATGTTCGCTGTAGTATCGCTGTAGTGCACTGGATCCGAATGATCTACGATGGTAATTCTTGCTTCAACAGGTTTGTAATTTTCCACTTCGAAAACATAGCCTTTAAAGGTCTTGTAGGTATCTAAACTGTCTGAGGCCTGTTTTCTTTTTTGCTCTATCACTACTGCTTTCTCTTTCCAATCTGTATTGAGAGAATCAAACACTTCTTTCTTGATCGGACGTTTTAACTTAAAATCCCTTTTAAAAATACTGGTGGTATCGGCCGTATTGAGAAATTCTTGCAACGGCAGAAATCCAAGTTCCATTACTTCGATTTTATAGAGTTCTCCCTTTTTAAGTGTAAATGAAAAATTACCCATCTCATCCGAAGGATGTACATCCACCGGATTCTCTTCGCCATCAATATAAACGGCAATGAAAGCCATCAAAGGTTCGTTCTCTTCGAGCGTTGCAATATTCCCAAGGAGTGTAGCTTTTTCATTGAGTTTGGTTTTATACACTGCAATCACCGAATCGGTGATGCGAGCATCTTTAAGCTTTTTGAGATATACCTTTGAAGGCAACAACGAAGGATCATCCGAGTTTATGATCATTTTATACGATTCATAATCCTGGCTGACAAAACTTACATAATAGGATTTATGCTTGCGAATTTTAAACTGAAAGGCCCCATTAAAATCGCTTGCAGTAACTTCTTCCGGACTTCCCTCCGGATTAGACTGAATGGCAATCAGGGCATCTACAGGCTCCTTGGTGTCTTCATCCAGTAATATTGCCTGATACGTTAAGTTATACAATGAATCTTGTTCATTAAAAGATTTAGCAATGGAGTCAATATCCACTTTTACCTTTTCCTTGCGCAATGGAAAGAGCGTCGTATCTACCAACACCGAATCGTCTTCAGGAAGTAGTATGCGTTTTACCAAATCTCCACGTTCATTGTCTTGCACCACCAAGGTGTAGGGTACTCCCTTTTTCATTAACAATTGATAGCGTCCGTCAAAATCAGAAAAGGAATAATTTTCTAAAAGAGTATCTCCTTCCGGATAAAGTGCAACAATATCGGTAAGAGGTTCTTTTCCAGGTTCAGCAAGCACCAATCCATTCAGCTTACCCTTAAATTTCTTTTTAATCCAGATAGTCTGTAGGGAATCGAAATCGGACCTAATTTTATTCATCTGAAACGTTTGTGCATTGAGACCATTCCTTGCCTCTGTGACTAAGGTAGTCAGCTTGTATCCTTCGCTCAACAAATCAACAGTATAAGGGCCAGCATAAGGAAGCGCGGCAGAAAAGTATCCATCAAAATCGGAAATGGTAATAGAGGCATTGGTAGTATCGATCAAACTGGTAATTTTAATAATCGCTTCCAATGGGGCCTGGGTTTTGGCATCTTCTACCTTTCCTTGCAAGGTTACTTTGGCTACATAGGGCTTCCATTTTTCACGTATAGAATCAACATTGGTAATTGCTTTATTAAATTCTAAAAAATAATACCGATTAATTTCCTCTTCTCTTTTGTGATTGATGGTATCTGAAATAATGTAGTATTTCGCATCCGCGATTTTAAGGATGTATTTTTGTTTTTCCGGCAGCTGAATTTTAAAAAATCCTGAAGAGTCGGAGTAAATAATATCAATCAAATTCCGTTCATCATTTTTAAACAAAGCAATCATGGTTTGAACCGGAATTTTATTTTCCTTTTCCCTGAGTATCCCTTTAAGAGTAAACAAACGTTTATTCATCGTCGGTTCCTCTGCTGTAAACGGATTCGTCGCTTCAAAATAAAAGATATTATCATCATCGCTATGGCCAATGCGGTTACTGCTTAAATAGCCTGACTTACCATCGTCCTGAATATATACACCAAAATCATCCCGTGAAGAATTAATAGGATAGCCAGGATTTTTAAGGGAATTAAAATACTCCAGATGGGTATATACAATCTCCAGCCCTCCCAGTCCTCCATGTCCGTTGGTGGAAAAAAACAATAAATTATTTTTATTCAGGAATGGAAAAACTTCATCTCCGGCAGTATTTATTTCTCTCAAATTTTCTGGTTTTGACCAGCCATTTTCTTTTTTAGTACAGCGATACAAATCCATACCACCTTTTCCTCCGGGCATATTAGATGAAAACACTAAGGTTTTACCATCCGAAGAAATGGCCGGATGTGCGGCAGAATATGCCTTCGGACAAAGATCCAAAAGAATAGGCTCGGACAATTGTCCCTCTGCATCCGCAGTAGCCACGTATATCGCTAATGAATTTAGCCTTGCCTTTTTAGTCACAGGCAGGTTGCTGGTAAAAAAGAATTGCTGCGTGGCAGAACAATACGAAGCGGGACCTTCGTGATAGGTCCTGTTAATATTTTTATCAAATAAAGAGACTCCCAGATTTTTATCATTCCTTTTAGAGGAATCAGATTGTATGGATGGATGATACGCTAGCGGAGTATTATTATCATTGCTGGTTTCTCTAGTTAAGCTTTCATGTAATTTACGCTGTGACCCAAATACGATAGAATTTTCTTCAGGCAACTGTAAGGGAGCATTCGGTTGAATTTTTTTTGGAATATTGGAGATGGCTATTCCATAAATATCCAAATACGGTGTATTATTCCACTCTTGCACACGCTTTATCATGGATTGATCGGTGCGGGTAGAAACAAACAATAACTGTTGATTAACTATCAATGGACTAAACTCAGGCAAGCTAGTATTAAATCCTAACTGATATAAACGCACTTGGGAAGAATCTTTATAAAACTGATGAATCTGATAAATATCATCCAGGGCCTTTCGTGCCATAGCATGGGACGGGTTTTTTTGGAGAATTTTTTCGAAACAATCAGTGGCCATGGAATATTTACCATTCATGCATAATACACTACCATACATGTAGCGTGTAGATTCCGAAATACCATAGGTGCTCTGTAAATTCAAAAGTAATTGTTCTGCTTTGAGAGGTTGTTTGGTTTTAAGATAACAAACTGCCAATTTTCGCATAGAAGAGGAGTCTGCTGCCTCCTTGAGTAAAAGTGTTTCATATAGCCGTATGGCTTCCGGATAATTTTGAATGGAAAAATTCTCATCAGCCGTTTTTTTTACATACTTGTCCTGTGCCTGCGCCGAGACTAACCAAAACAATGAAACCAAAAAAATAATAAAAAATCGCATCCTCATTGGATCATGTTAAAAATATCGTGGCGACTGAATATTAGCATTACTATATCCAAACTCATATCGTATCATTACCTCATGACTTCCCGAATGTACCTTCGCCAGCGAGGTAATAGGAAAATCGTAGGAATACCCAAACCGTAGCTGAGGAGTAGCTTGTATTTCCAACATCGAAACCAAAGCATCGCCAGTGCGGTAAGAAAGTCCCAGGCTTATTTTATCTATATACCAGAGGTTCATATTTATATCCGTTTGCACAGGAGCTCCTGGAATGGCTTTCGTAAGTATAGAAGGCTTCAATCTAAATTGTTCATTCAATTTTATCACATAACCCGCTATAAAAAAATAATGCCTGCTGGGTCTGTTTTTAAAACTACTCACATCCAACTGCGATGAGTACGCCCCTGAAAAATTATTTCGAATCAATTTCGGACCGGATAATCCCAGGTACCAGCGATCGGTGGTATAATACAATCCTGCCCCAATATTGGGTGCTACTTGTCGAATCGAAGAAGAAAATGCCTGGTCCGGAAGGTTGCTGGAATTCGTTCTGGAAAAGTCCAGACTGGCATAATCGGCATGAAACTGATTCATTCCTAATTGCAATCCGAAGGCCAAAGTTCCCGTTGAAGTAAGTTGAACTCTATAGGCTCCCTGTGCATTAATACTCATTTGATTTACAATGCCAATTCTGTCATTTATGAGCGTTAATCCTACGCCTATTTTTTGCTTGCGCAATGGCATATCAACGCTTCCGTAGATGGTCCTGGGGGATCCTTCTATTCCTAGCCATTGCTTGCGGTAAATGGTAGAGGCACTGATTACATTTCTACTTCCTGCATAGGCTGGGTTTATCGCCAGCATATTAAACATATACTGGGAATACATGGGATCCTGCTGTGCCTGCAAACCTATTATGCACGCGAAAAAAATCAATATGCATGCAACCCTCTTCATTCGTTACTTCTCTAATATTTCAAAGTTAAATACCCCGTTCTACGAAGTCCATCCACTTTAATTACGTAAAAATAAGTTCCGTCGGGCAAGGCCTGGTTTCCTAACACCAATCCGTTATTTGCCTTCCCTTCCCAATCATTGTTATAATCATCATTTTCATAAACAAGGTTGCCCCAACGATTAAAAACCTCCAGCGATACTTTTTTGCCTTCAGGTTTATTGATCACCCAAGCGTCGTTAATACCATCTCCGTTGGGAGACAAACCAGGGGCCACTACTAATTCCTGCAATAGCGTAGAATCTGGCACCACGTTAACCTTTAAAATGGTCGAATATACCAATGCACATGGGGTGTTCGTTACTACCACTCTATAATACGTACTTTCGACAATATTGTTAAGGCTCAGAGTACTACCTGCATTTGTTAAGGGTGTAAATGCAATCCCATCGGTAGAAGTTTCCCATTGTTGAATGGTACCTGAATGCCCTGAAAGGGAGAGTGTGATTGAATTATTCCCCGCAAGAACAGTATCCGGACCGGTAAGTGTACCGCCAACGGGTGCATTAACCACGGTTGCCGTCACCGGAACCCTGCTGCTTTCGCAGCCTGATCCATTATCTGAACTTAGGTAGTAGGTGGTCGTTACTGTCAGAACCGGTGTGGTATAGGTGGCTGCACTACCCAACAAGGTCCCTCCAGAAGACTGATCATACCATCGATACACACTTGCTCCCGATCCTGTCAGCGTTAAAGAGCCCGATCCACAAACACTGCCTCCGGTGCCCGATGGAACAGGAGGCGAAGCAACAACCGTAATTGTAGCAGCAGCAGAGTTGGTAGAAGCACAGCTTCCCGACTGAAGCCGCACCCGATAACTGGTAGTTTGAGTAAGATTGGAATACGTAAACGTATTGGTAGTATTCGCAATCGATATTCCAGGGGTAAGGAAGTTATCATACGAATATACCCATTCTACTATCGTTCCTGTATGACCTGTTAACGTAAGCACACCGGTATTATTTCCGTTACATACAGTAGCTGTTCCAACAATGGAACCTCCCACTAATGCCGGGGCCACCGTAATAGTTGCTGCGGTGGATGCTTGCACCGGACATACTCCGGATTGCACCAAGGCCCTGTAAGAAGTAGTGGTGGTAAGATTCAGATAGTTTTGCGAATTTCCGGTATTGGCAATGGAAGTTCCTGGTGTATTAAAATTATCAAGCGAAAATTCCCAAGCTATGATTGTACCAGAATGACCCGATAGATTAAGCGTGCCATTGTTAAGACCAAAGCATACGGAAGCATCTGAATTAACAGAACCTCCTATAGATAAAGCATTCACCGTCATGGTCACCGCATTGGAAGTCGCCGGACTTCCCGTTGCACAGGTTGCATTGGACGTCATTTCCAGCGTCACCACATCGCCGTTGGTTAAATTATTGTTAGAATACGTAGTAGCATTGGTTCCTACATTCGTGCCGTTCAGTTTCCACTGATACGTTGGAGCGCCGCCGCCATTCGTAGGGGTAGCTGTGAAGGTAACATTCGTGCCGGCGCAAATCGGATTCTGGTCGGCAGCGATCGATACCGAAGCCGGAAGATTCGGATTCACCGTCATGGTCACCGCATTGGAAGTCGCCGGACTGCCCGTTGCTCAAGTCGCATTGGAAGTCATTTCCAGCGTCACCACATCGCCGTTGGTTAAACTATTGTTGGAGTATGTAGTAGCATTTGTGCCTACATTCGTGCCGTTC
>JALONM010000045.1 GCA_025454925.1 Cytophagaceae bacterium | reverse complement strand
TTTGCTCACCTTGGTATTATTTATTTCTAAAAAATCCAGGGATTTCATACCAAACAAATCGGCCGGTATTTCCTCCAAAGGGCAGGAATCAATTCTAAAAGTTTCTAATTCATACAAACGTCCCCATTCCTCCGGCAATACACGCAGCTTACCTCCCGTTACTGAAAAATGTCTCAACTCCTTTGCAAATACCAGCGCATTGGGTAGAGAGTCGTCCTGGTAATCCCAGATATGAATAAACATTACCGTTTTCCACTTTAAGATTTTCTCCAAGTCTTTATACGTAGCAGATTTTATCTCAAAAACAGAATCAACATTGGCATAATATATCTTTTCAGCTTTCGATGCAAATGGAAATAGAAAACCGATTGTGCATAAAATAATAAAATTTCTAAACATAGGACACAATACTATTAACATGGAATTTATTTAAACGCAAGATTAATATAAATGCTTTCTATCAAAAAGGGTATTGATATTAAAATCAGCATAAACCCCTTCTGATTTAAAGTATATTCGTTTGACATTATTCTTAATAAGAAAATCATCTATACCTTTCCATAATAATTCAAACGCTTTTGCATTTTCTGAATCATGCAAATTAAGAAACATTAGATCATTATTATGGTGGACAGCATATCTCGATAATAGATATTCTTCTCCCAAGTAAATAGCCCTTGGACTGGTTAAACCTGGTAAATTGATCAGGGCCATGTAGGAAGCTTCTGATGGCATAGTTACTCCATTTTCCTGCTTCGATTTTCCCTCCATTCGCTTTATCTCCACAACGGCTTCCCCTTTCTTTAGCAGCTCTTGTACCTGCGAACTTCTTTCTTCGCCCCCCTCCTGGTTGTTTACCAGGTGTTGCAAGTGTATTTGTTTTTTTTGTACTGTGTACTTGGTTTGTAAGTCGTTTACTTCCTTTTGCAAGGCCTCAGACTTAGGATGCTTTGCCAGCTCTTGTTCTTTCTTTCTTAATTCTCGTTGGCTTTTGGCCAGGTCGGCGCGATCGGCTCGCAGGTGCATATCCCCACGCGCTTCTTCCCGAATCTGTTTTTCTTGCTCTACCGAGGTTGAACCCAAGTGCTCTTTATTTAGTTGATACGAATCCACGGAACCGAATTTCTCTGCGCTGTATTGCTGGTACTTATCAATCAGATTGCTCCAATAAATCAACTTTCTACCATTTGCTCGAAGATCTTTCATTTTATTACGCACGAATTCATGCATGCGTTCGGGATCGGATTGATGGCTGTTTTTAATTACTTCCGGCCCCACTTCTGCAGCAACCTCATCGAGAATTCTATAAAAATACCCAAGCGTTTTATCAGCGCCGCCTTCTAAAAAACCTGGTCGGATTCGCAGCCGTTGACTATCACCATGGGCACTTCCGAAAAATCCTGTTTGGCAATTTCTTTTTTGTTTAAATACCCATCGTTGTCTCCATATTCTTTGGAATAATGTTCATTCATCATGAGTCCTTGGGTTTTGGAGCCATGTAAAATAAAGTATTGTATGCCGGTATGTTTTTGTTGTTTGTATTCCTCTTCTGTAACATCTTCACCCATGATGACCTGTAAGGGTACGCCCGATTCTTCCGCCCATTTCATTACCTGTGACTGTTCTTTCCTGGCATTGGGTAAAGGCTGAGGCATCCTGTTTGCCCGCTGCTTTTCACTCTCCGTAATAGGAATCAGAATTTTTTGTCCGGCTTTATACGCATGTATATTGTCCATGCCGTTATACTTGGCGATGTAATCCAATTTTTTGAATTTATTCGCGGTATTGTATTTAAGATAAGGAAGTAAAGAATCCAACTTTGACCACAAGGTCTCGTTTTCTTTGGGAATAAAAGTGACAATCTCCGTAATTGGATCTTCCTTCGGAACCAGGCTGGCCTCGCCGGAAGTGTCTTGAGTTCCACTTTGTTTTACGGCCTTGTCGTTATCGAGTATGCCCATAGCTGTAGGGTTAAAGGTGCCATCGGTAGCTTGTACGATGTTGCCTGCATCGGGTTAGAGATTTCTAGGCACGAGGCCAGCCATCTTTGCCCAATAAAGGCACAAATCTGAAATCGCCAAATTCCTCTTTGGTAAAGGTACCATTTTCATGCCGCACTATTTTAAGCATGCATTGTTTGGCACCATCCCCTACCGGAATAACTAAAATCCCCTTAGGGGCGAGTTGTTCCATTAATTTGTGAGGCACCGAAGGAGCTCCTGCGGTTACAATAATTTTATCGTAAGGCGCAAAGGAAGGCCAGCCCTGACTTCCATCGCCATGATAAAATTGCATAGAGTACCCCAAGGACTTTAATAAACGTGAGGTTTTAAGAAATAAGGCTTTGTTGTATTCAATGGTATAAACTTTCGCTCCTAAAAAATGGAGCACACAAGCCTGGTAGCCCGAACCGGTGCCAATCTCAAGCACTTTATCGCCCTTTTTTATTTCCAGTAATTGCGACTGCACCGCTACTGTATAGGGTTGCGAGATGGTTTGCCCTTCACCAATAGGAAAAGCTTTGTCTTGATAGGCTTGCTCGACAAAGGCTGGATCCAAAAAAATATGCCTGGGCACCTGGGCAATGGCCTCCAATACCTGAGCGTCCTGTATGCCCTTTTCTGCCAGCTTTTTTGCCAACAAGCGACGCATCCCCTTATGTCTATAACTATCCTCCATACTTTAATTTACCATTGCTCCATGGTACCTTTATTGGAGTCTATCCTTCTTTACTTGCCGCCAACGCGCCAAAAGCAAATCATCCAACCATCAATAGCTACTCGCTTAGCGGGCAAGCTTCTTGGTTGCAGGTTTCTTAGCCGACTTTTTAGCCACAACAGGCTTCGTTTTTTTGGCAGCGGTTGTTTTTACTTTTTTAGCAGGCTTGGCAACAGCGCTTTTCTTAACGACAGGCTTAGTTTTTTTACTGGTAGATTTCTTTGAGGCTACCGTGCTACTTTTCGCTTTAGCAGCAGGTTTTGCTTTATTCGATGACTTGGCTTTGCGCTCAATCGTTTGAATACGATCCGGGCCTACCGAAATTACCGTAATCGGAACGTGTAATTCTTTTTCCAGATACGCAATGTATTGATTCAACTCGACAGGAAATGCGCTTAACTTAGTTACGCCAGTAAGATCTTTGTTCCATCCTTTCAGGGAAGTGTACACAGGTTCGAAAGCTTCCGCATTCATGTCGTAAGGAATGCGATCGGTCAGGGTGCCATCGGCAAGTTTATAGTGCGTGCAAACTTTTATTTCCTCAAAAGAATCCAACACATCGGCCTTCATCATCAGTAACTCCGTTACTCCGTTCAGCATTATGGCATAGCGTAAGGCAGGAAGATCAATCCAACCACAACGACGCGGACGACCTGTGGTAGATCCGAATTCATTTCCACGCTTACGGATCAGCTCTCCGTCTTCATTAAATTGTTCGGTCGGAAACGGACCACTGCCTACTCGAGTGCAATAGGCTTTAAAAATACCAAACACTTTGCCCACGTGTTTAGGAGCAATTCCCAACCCGGTGCAAGCTCCTGCTGTCATGGTATTAGAAGAGGTTACAAAAGGATACGATCCAAAATCCACATCCAACAAAGACCCTTGTGCACCTTCCGCCAGAATTTTTTTATTCTTGCGAATAGCCTCGTTGATAAAGTATTCGCTGTCTACAATATTGAAGCCTTTGAGGAATTCTATGGCTTCCATAAATTCTTTTTCTACTTGAGGAAGATCGTACTCCATCTGATAGAAATCGAGTATCGTTTTATGCTGAGCCACCAATTGGGAATATTTTTCCTGGAAGGATCCGGTGATGATATCGCCGACACGCAATCCATGACGACCAATTTTATCCTGGTAAGCAGGGCCAATGCCACGCAAAGTAGATCCGATTTTATTGGCACCTTTAGCTTTTTCGTAGGCCGCATCCAGCAATTTATGCGTAGGTGCGATCAACTGAGTCTTTTTAGAAATAAAAAGATTTTTACTGAAATCGATGGAGAATTTTTCCAGCTTGCCAATTTCCGTTTTAAACACAATAGGATCAAGCACTACACCGTTCCCGATGAGGTTCTGAATATTTTCGTGAAAAATACCGGAAGGTATCTGATGAAGTACGTGTTTGATTCCGTTGAACTCAAGGGTATGGCCGGCGTTTGGACCACCTTGAAAACGAGCCACCACCTGATAGCGCGGAGCCATCACATCCACAATTTTACCTTTTCCTTCATCGCCCCATTGCAGGCCGAGTAAAACATCTACTGCCATTGTATTAACTAACTGAAAATTGGAAACTATTTTGAAATTTGATTTTGAAAAAACTGAGAAGCTTCCTCCTCGCTTTTTACCACATTGAAAATGGAATTGAGTTTGGTTATGATCAATAACTTGTTGATTTGTTCAGAAGGATTCACCAATACAAGCTCTCCTCCTCGGTTTCTGAATTTGGTCATGAGGGTAATAAGGACCCCTAAACCGGAGCTATTCATGTAGCGGATATTGCTTAAATCAGCAGAACAGAAATTCACTTTTTGATCAATGGCCAGATTGGCTGCATCCAATACTTCCAGGTTATTCTGATCTCCGATAAGATCTCCTTTGAGGTAAAGGAATAAAATACCGCCGTCCATTCGTTGTTCTAGCTGCATATAAAAATCATTAATTAAGCTTATCTTTTTTTCTGTTTTCACAGAGTTCATTTGAACACTGTCCGTATAGTATAAGAGAATGGTGGAGTACATTAAACTGAAGCAGCTCTCCTACTTTGTTTTGAATGGCCTGAATTCTGGGATCACAAAACTCCAGCACTTTATTACACTCCGTGCAGATTAAATGATCGTGCTGACGGAATCCATAGGCCTTCTCATATTGAGCCAGATTTTTTCCAAACTGGTGCTTGGTTACCAAATCACAATCCACCAGAATATCCAAGGTATTGTACACCGTTGCACGACTCACCCGGTAGTTTTTATTTTTCATGCTGATGTAGAGATTTTCTACATCAAAGTGCCCTTGCCTGGAATATATCTCTTCGAGTATAGCAAAACGCTCTGGCGTTTTGCGCAACTCTTTATTTTCAAGATAGGCAGTAAAAATCTTTTTTACCTCAGAAAATATTTTTTCATCAACAGGCATACAGGTCAAATTTACTGATAAGCCGGATGGATGCCAAATTTCATAAAAAAAAGTTAAGTCATTGAACGCGGCCATTGGGACCTCAGATTGGCCAGCAAGCTGCCCTACTCAACAAGACAGGGAATACATTCCAAGGCCGGTTAACCCACCACAATACCCAGGAGCGTATTGATTTGTTTGTAAATGGCCTGCAATTCCATTAGTTGTTTCAATAAGGTTTCCATCTCTTCGGGTTCCTTCACATCCAGTAACTTTTGCCGGGCCTCCTGAATAAGCACTTTCAGGAATACACGCTTATATCGAAGGATGGTTTTGGGAGCATTTATGTGGATAAGTTCCTGAAAGGAAGGAATGAAAATAAAATATTTCGACTCCCATTTAGGGCTCAGGGAATATTTTTCAATAGAGAAATCAATAGCCAGTTTGCGAAGCCGTTCCTCAGGGTGTTCCAGAAAAAATGCACGGGTAATTTGATTCCCCTTGGCTAGCTCTTGTTTCATAGCCTCTACCGCAAGTTTGAAAATTTCACTTCGCCCTTCCACTTCTTCTGTTTCGGAGAGAACGTATTCGGCAAGCGAAATTTTTCCTTCCAGCGTTTCTGCGCCATAATTCACCAGCAATTGCAGCATGCTCCATTCGTGCGCTTCCTGTAACTTCTCCTCGGTGGAAATTCCTGGTTCATCCAGAGAAGATGTTCCATTTTCCTGACCATAGTCAGGATATGAATCGGATGGAAAGAAAGTTGGTTCTTCGGCAGTGTGGTCGTTGGGAGCCTTTTTATCTTTAAGTCTTTTAAGTTCAATTTTATTGTATTCCGAAATCAGCACCTGCTCTTCTATCTGCAACAGAGTACTGCATTGTCGGAATAAAACGGAACGTTTGATGGCATCCGGAATACGGGCAATACTTTCAACAATATCGCGAATAACGCCTGCCTTCTTGAGTGGATCAGCACCGGCATCCTGTAATGCCAGTTCGGTTTTAAAGGTGATAAAATCTTTGGTGGCTTTTTTAACAAACTCCTGAAATGCGGTAGCGCCAACTTTCCGCATGTAACTATCCGGATCATCCCCATCCGGAAACAGCACCACACGAACGTTTAAGCCTTCCTCAAGAATTAAATCGATACCGCGCAATGAAGCCTTTATACCTGCATTATCGCCATCGTATAGAACTGTAATGTTTTCGGTATACCGTTTTACCAACCGAATCTGATCGACCGTAAGGGATGTACCCGACGAAGCCACCACATTCCCCACCCCACCCTGCACCAAGGAAAGAACGTCTGTATAGCCTTCCACGAGGTAACAATTATCTTCCTGTCGAATAAAATTCCGCGCCTGGTATATACCATACAAAATTTTACTCTTGGAGTAAATATCGGTTTCCGGACTATTGAGGTATTTGGGCTGAGTTTTTTCATTACTCAGCATACGTGCACCAAAGGCGATTACCTTGCCGGAAAGATTATGGATCGGAAACATTACTCTTCCCCGGAACCGGTCGTAATGTTTTCGTTTGGATGAATCGTTGGCATTTTCGCGGGAAACAATTAAACCCGCTTTTTCTAGTATAGATTCGCTAAAACCAGCTTCGGTAGCGGCATTCAGCAGGGCATCCCATTCATTCAGACTGTACCCTAACTCGTGGGTGCGTATGGTTTGATCGCTAAAACCGCGCTCTTTGAAATACGACATTCCAAGCGCCTGACCATCTTCGTGCTCCAGCAGTTGTTTTTGAAAAAATTTACTGGCAAAAGCCATCACGAGGTAAAGATTTTCCCTTTCACTGGCTTTTTGCTGTTCCTCAGGATTCGGAGGACGATCTTCAATAATTTCAATACTGTATTTACGTGCCAGGTATTTCATGGCTTCGGGATAAGCAAGACCTTCATGCTCCATCACAAACGTAATGGAGTCTCCAGACTTGCCACAGCCGAAACATTTAAATATACCTTTGGCAGGATTGACCGCAAAGGAAGGAGATTTTTCGTGATGAAAAGGGCAGCAAGCCCAATAATTTGTCCCCTTTTTTTTAAGAGAAACAAAATCACCAATCACTTCAATGATGTCAGTGCTTTGTTGTATTCTATCGATGGTTTCTTTGGATAGATACACGCGGAGAAGTATAAGGCTCCGGCCCTTCAGAGGCCGGAGCGCATGAATGATCTTACGACTTTAATAAGGTCAACTCTGACTGGAGGGATTTTAATTCCACCTCCAAGGTGTCTATGTTGACTTGAATATCTTTCTTCAATTGATCGGCATTTTTCGATCTTCCGAAAAATTCAATATTGGTTTTATAGCGGTCAATTTCAGCTTTTATTCCAGAAATTCGTTTGGCTACTGCCTGCTCTTTTTTCTTCAATTGCTGCAAGCCATCCGGAGAAGACTTCAAGGTCATTACCTCCAGACTCAATCTGAAATTTTTCTTTTGTTCAGCAGCGATTTCCGAACTAGCTTCTACCAGCGCGTTCATGGATTTATTAAAACGCTCGGTAATGGCTTGCTTTTCTTCTTTAGGCACAAATCCAATGGCATCCCATTCGCGCTGCAAATCGCGGAGAATGGTTAAGGCTTGTGAGCCACCTGCCGCAAGCATAGCTTCGGCCTTTGCACAAACTTCTTTTTTCTTCTCCAGATTGTCCCAATATTCTTTTTCCGCTTCCGCATTCAATTCTCTTTTCTTTTGGAATACGGCATCGCAAGCGGCTTTAAATCGATTGTAACTCGATTCTTTAAACTTGAATGGAACCTGTCCGGCTTTATCCCACAAGCGCTGTAGCTCTTTTACTTCGCGGATGGCCGTTTCAATATCTTCTGTCTGCAAAAGAGCCTCAGCTTTTTCGCTCAGCGAATTTTTGTATTTGAGATTATCCTCGCGCTTTTTATCTAATTGTTTGAAAAATGCATTTTTACTTCTGTAGTATACTTTGCAAACTTCCCAAAACTGATGATTGGCTTCTTTGGTTTTTTCGTTGGGAGTCCCGCCGATGGCTTTCCACTCCTCCTGAAGCTTTGTAAGCTCCATGGTCTTGGCCTTCCAATCATCGATGCGTGCTGAATCGAATTGTTCATACTCTTTTACTTTTTCAAGCAATTCGAGTTTCTTTTGAAGATTGACTTCCTGTTGCTTCTTAACTTCTTCAAAGTATTCTTTTCTGCGCTCGTATACTTTATCGCTGGCTACTTTGAATCGGTTCCAAACTTGTTCCTGATCTTCTTTAGGAACAGGACCTACGTTACGAAACTCTTCGTGCAACACTTTAAGCTCTTTCAGGGCCTGATTGATAGACGAAAGTTCAGCCAACAATTCTGCTTTTTCGCAAAGGTCTATCTTCTGTTCCAGGTTCTTTTTACGATCCAGTTCCAACAAGTCGAAGATGATGCTTCGGTTGTTGTAAAAAATATCGATCAACGCTTTGTAATTGGCGTACAGCTCTTGCGCATTGGCAGATGGCACTGCTCCCGTGGCTTTCCACTCGTCTTGAATTTTGCGAAACTCCTCGAGGTTGAGTGCAGATTCTTCCGAAGAAATCAAGGTGCGCAAGCGATCCAGCAAACCTTGCTTGATGCGTAGGTTTTGCTCTTTAACTTTTTCCTGCTGATTGAAATACTCTGAAATTTCTGTACGGATGCGTTGGTACGTTTTGTCGAAGCGAATGCTCAACGCATCCTTTTTTAATTCAAAATCACCTTCTTCTCCACCGTCTTGCAAAAATTTTTGCAAAGCTTCCTCTTTCTCCTGATCATGCAAATGATCAAATGAGGATTTTATCTGCTGAAGCAGTTGTGAACCCTTGACGTAATTTTCCTTGAAATTAAAGGATTCAATAAATTTGGTAAGTTCTTCTTTCGTGAAGGAACTAAAATCTTCGTGATGATCTTCTTCTAACAAATGAAATGCATCTTGCTGATCATTCAGAAGCTCGTTATTCTCGGTCATAAAAATGGCCATTTAAAAAACCTAAGGGACTAAGTTACTAATTTAATCTTGGGTCGGAAGGATAATTTGCCAATATTTTATAGCGACCACCCATTTTTTTAAGGATGTTCCGCCACATTTCCCGGAATGGCAAATCAAAAATATCATCCACACTGGGGGTCCAGGTGATCCACGACTTTTTGGTGAGTTCATCGTCCAACTGACCTTCTGCCCAGCCAGAATACCCTACAAAAAAGCGAACATCATCGGGACTTACTTCCTGATTATTAAGCATTTCTTTCAACTTCTCGAAATCTCCACCCCAAAAGAGATTTTGGGTCAATTGTACGGTTCCTTCGAGTGGCAAAGGGTTCCTGTAAATAAAGTGGAGGGTATCTTGCTCTACCGGTCCACCGATATAAATAGGAAGTGAAAAGGAGGAAAGATCTTCTATAACATCGGAAATAATCAAATCGCTGGGTTTGTTCAGGACAAACCCGAAAGTTCCTTCATGGGTATGGTTCCCAATCAGGACAACGCTCCTGTCGAAGGTCTCATCTTCCAGGTAGGGTTCTGCGATCAGTATGTCTCCAGATTTTATCACGGGCGGCAAATATAGAGTTTAGATACGATATTCCTTTAAACTCGGATAAAAATAAGCATAAAAGTTTTGTGCACTCCGATACTGCTTTCTCAGGCAATAATTATGCTGGAATTCAGGATTTTGCTCTGAGAAAAGAACTCTGCCTTCTGTACTTCTGGATGTTCTCCAAGCGTAGGTTGCTTTGTTAAAGGCAGCTTTCCCATTTTTCTTATAAACCTGTAGTATCCTGTACCAAATAATATTCATTTTCAATAAACTAATACCTCTTTAAAACGGTTATATAATTGGATAATTATATACGATCGCCATGGACAAATCCACCATCAAAAAAACATACATACGGTGCTGGCAAGAAAAAAACCAGCGTCCTAGTCTGTACCAGTTGTGTCTTGAACTTCAACTCGAAGAAGCTTCATTCTATCAATACTATACCACTTTGGATGCCATTGATAAAGACATCTGGCTGGGAGTTTTTGAATCTACGCTTCAACAACTTCAACAAGATGCTACCTATCAACAATATGGCGCTAGAGAGAAATTGTTGGCCTTCTACTTTTTATGGGTGCAAAAACTTCGTGAGCACCGCAGTTTCTTTTTGCTTCAGCGGGATAGTATTTCGTGGAAAAATATTGGTAAAAATACCTTGGATAAATTCCATCAAGCTTTTACAGACTACGCCAGAACGCTCATCAAACAGGCGGAGGAAGGAAACGAAATTAAAGCACGCAAATACCTAAGTGACCAATATCCAAATGGTTTCTGGTTGCAGGCTTTGTTTGTATTAAATTATTGGTTAAAAGATGAAAGTGAAAATTTTGAACTTACAGATGCCGCAATAGAAAAAGCGGTCAACTTAAGTTTCCAACTTCTGGGAGAAACTATGCTGGATGGCTTGCTGGATTTTGGGAAATTTTTAATCACCAAGAAATAAACTCAAATTACTGATGGATGAGCTGAATAAAATACCTACTTCTAAAGTGGAACGTGCAACTAAGTTTGTGAGTACTGGGGTAAAAGTCGGCACCAACTATTTAAAGCATTATACCAAAAAGTTAATAGATCCTGACTTATCCAAGGATGAATTGCATCACGATAATGCGGAGGATATTTACAATAGTTTAAGCGAGCTAAAAGGTAGCGCACTAAAAGTCGCTCAAATGCTTAGCATGGACAAAGGTATGCTTCCGAAGGAGTATGTAGAAAAATTCAGTTTATCTCAATATAGTGTTCCGCCTTTGTCAGCTCCCTTAGTCGTTAACACGTTCCAGAAAACCTTAGGTAAAAGTCCTACAGATATTTTTGATGAATTCGATTTGAAAGCGAGCAATGCCGCTTCAATAGGTCAAGTGCATAAAGGGATCAAGAACGGACGTCTTTATGCAGTAAAAATTCAATATCCAGGGGTTGCCAGCAGTGTGAAATCAGATTTGCGCTTGGTTAAACCATTCGCTGCGCGATTGGTGGGCATGCGACCTCAGGAAATGGAAAAATATTTTGATGAGGTTGAAGGTAAATTATTGGAAGAAACGGATTATGTGCTCGAAGTTAAACGTTCGATCGAATTAAGTGAGTCATGTGCTCATATTCCCCATTTGGTATTTCCGAGCTATTATCCAGAATGGTCATCGGATCGCATCATTACCATGGATTGGATACAGGGAAAACATTTGCCAGAATACCTGGAGGCCTGCCAACCTGATCAGGAAACTAGAAACAAAATCGGACAAGCCCTATGGGATTTTTATAACTTCCAGGTGCACCGATTGCGTAAGGTACACGCCGACCCTCACCCTGGAAACTTTGTAATACAAGAAGACGGCACGGTTGGTATTTTTGATTTCGGTTGTATCAAAGAAATTCCCGATTCCTTTTATGATAATTACTTTGCGCTTACTATTCCTGGCATTTACGCAGATGAACCTCGCATACGTGAAATCTATCGTAACTTGGAAATGATACACCCGGAAGATTCAGAACAAGACATTCAATTCTTTTCTGAGTTGTTTAAACGTCTCATTGACCTGCTGACTTTACCATTCACTAAAGATCAGTTTGATTTTGGCGATGAAGCGTATTTTGCAGAAATCTATGCTTACACCGACTACCTTGCCAATTTAAAAGAAGTGAGGGATTCCAAAGTAGCCCGTGGATCAAGACATTCTCTTTATATCAACCGGACATACTTTGGACTTTATTCTTTGTTGAGCACGTTAAAGTCCAACATTCAAACACGTCGGTCGGAATATCTGAAATACTAATATACCAAACGGGCTTTTTCGCTTGCTACACCAATCGTTGCAATGGAACCGGAATTAAATTTAAGAAAATCACTTTCGATGCCATCGCTAAAAATAACCCCGTTGGAAGCCATGTGCGATTCAAGCACCAGTTCGTTGTGAGCATCAATAATACCGGCGCTTAATTCAATTTGTGAAGTTTTACTTTGGAATGGTTCGCGGACTGCGAAAATGAGACGATCCGTATCCCAGGTAATTTTCTGGTTGATGGATATTTCTTCATTGCCAAATACCCGACTGATCCCTTTTGCCATATTCATAACAGAACTCATCCAGCCCGTGGAGCCTGCTCCCGTGGAAACAATTAATCCGCTGCTCGAATGAAACTCACTTCTTTTCTGGTGAGTAATTTGATAGCGGGCTGAAGTGTGTGTAGAGGGACCAATAAAAAGATCATTAAAGGCCAGCAAGCGCTGGCCGTCGTTTAATCGGGCTTCAGCCATGGTAACTTCCTTGGCTCTAAAACTTCCGGATATAACATTCATGACCGCCGCTTTCATGGTATGAATAGCGAACGGCAGCAGTACTCCGTCAAACCTCGATGGATCGGGATTAACCGCCACAATGGGAATATTGCCTACATACTTAGCCGTGTTGGCCACCAACCCATCCTGACCGTAAACAATCACCACATCTTTTTCTGAAAAAATATAATTCGGTAAATAAGAACGATCAATTTCCTTGCACTTTAGCAAGCCATTGAGCTGTACCTGCAGTTCATCCAGATTTTCGTGATAGCGTTCACTTTCCTCCTGCACATCTACAATTCTTTGCTTGGCTTTCTTTTTCGCTTCTCCCAAACCAATACTTTTGGACATGGTTTGAACAATATTTTGTTCTATGTAAAACTCTGCCTGTTGCCTGGTATTAAATACGGAAGTCAACTGTTCCAGCCTTGTTTTACCCCGAACAATAATGGCATTTTCGATGGTAGGCATAGGTGTCGTGTGTAAGAATTACTTTTTCTGTTGTAACAATTGCTCTACCAAATCCGGAGAAATGTTCAAGGTGTTGATCTTTTGAGCGTTTTCTGCTAATTCCCGAAAGGCAATCGCCATGTGCAAACGGGAGGCATCGCCTTGATTAGTGAGGGCCATCACCGTTTTCCAATCCAGACTAGTATACGGCTCGATGGATGACTTAATTGCATAAGCCTTGGAATCGGCCATTTTCTTTTCATTAGTAACCTGCAAATCAATTAAAGAGGTACGCTGTTCTTCTACTTTAATATCGGCTTGCATTTTCATTTCCCGGAGCTTGCGATTATTTTGTTCCTGCAAGACTTCTGTTTCCATTTTTTTCTCCGAAATTTGTTTTTGCTTTTCCTGCACAGCAATCTCAGTATTCAGCTCGCTCTCTTTTATTTTCCGTTCTTGCTCTACGGCAAAATTTCTTCTTTGATATATTGCCTGATCCGCTTCCTGCTGCAATGCTTCGCGTGTTTCGGCTTCCAGGGCTCTTGCCATTTCAGGCGATGGGCTGATTCCTAATATGGTTACTGACAAAGGAACCACCCCAAGCATTTCAACCGATTTAGCTGCTTTTAATCCACTGCCAATGCACTCTTCTATGCCCTTGGCATTTTTCAAGGCTTCTTTCAGAGTTAAAGAACCAATAAAACTGGAGGTAGCGGTTTGAGCTTCATTAATGAGTCGCTGACTTACTTTTTCAAAATCATTGGATTTATACATTCCTCGCTCATCCACTGTAAAATCTAGTAGTTCGGATAGTTGCTTAGGGTTTTCGATTTTATAAGTTATCTGGCCTTGTACCGATACCGATTGAAAATCTTTGGAGGCGACATTAAAAATAAACTGGAAATCGCTGGACCCTACAGGTATTGCCATGATGGAGGAACTCGGCGCGAAATAAAAAAAAGCCAAGCCTTTTCCTTCTTGCTTAATTTTTCCGTTGCTGTAATGTATGACGTATTTATTGGAGTCGAATTTAATGTAGTTGATTCCGAACATAATTAAATAAGGTTTTGTTAAAAAATATAAGTGATTAAAATTTTCGCTTTGTAATAAACAGCTTTGGTATTCATTCTGTCTGCATCCAGGAAAAACACTCTACTTGCTTCTCTCCGAACTCTGGTATCCTGCGATCTAGTTCCTAAGCCACTTTTATTAATCTATTAAAAAAAATTGAAAGTTCAAACGAGCATTCAAGTAAACTTGATCAACACAGTAACCCACTCAGCATTTACCTATGTGAAGCCATGAGATAACTTTTCCAATGAAATTGATAAAATTCCAGAGAATAAGGATTGTAACGCAAATCCACAGTATTTAGTTGGCCTGAATATTCTATATAAATCCGATTATATTCATCGGGCAGCACTTGTTTTTTTTTACCATTAATGAATACCTGTATCCCTGGACGGAACTGATAATTAATGGTGAGGTTCTTTTGACAATATTCCGACGGCACTTTAAACTGAAGTCCATCGGCACGCACTTCCTGAATAAAGGATAGACGGCGAATTGTATCAGGACCACTTTCAAACAAAAAGGGAGTATAGTTTTTGTTTTCCAAGACCACATATTGAGAATCGACGTACACGGTGTCCATGGCTTGTAATCCCTTCACCATAGGCCATAATTCTTCAATACGATCTTCCCATAGATCATAGGCTGCATTTGAAATCAAAACATACTTACCACCCAATTCAGAAAAATAAGGATAAGGATCTACTTTTCGTGCCTCCAGAGGTTCATACCCTTGCAAATTAAAACTTTTACATATCGTAGGAAAATTGTGATTCAAACTACCTTCGTACCCCTTTTCGATGCTGCGTCCAACCGTGATGCTCAGAACACGTCCTTGATCCATACCCGCCAAGGTATCGGACCATGGAAAGCAGGCATAGGGAGTATCGTATTCATAGTAAAAGAGTGCTTGTTGAGCATTCGCTACATGCATTAACAAGTATCCAGACATATAGATTCCAAACAGGTACGACCAAAACGGACTTCTTTTTCGGACAAGAAACAAAGAGACGATTTTTGTTCCACCGATGATCCCAAATACTTGCACATACAACATCATTTTGCATGGCATTGTAAACGCTTTTAATAAGGGCATCTGACATTGCCAATTCCATATTATTCCTTCTTCACCCCAGGATAGAAACCAGCAAAACAAAAACAACAACAGCCAGATCATTACCGGTTTTAGTTTTAAACGTAGCAAACGTTTACCATCACGTATAAATTTTATTCCAAAAAAAAGTAAGGATAGAAAAAAAATTATCCCCCCACCCGCATAAAATTCTTTATCAAACTGGTGTTTATGCGAAGCACCGAACCCACATGGCATGGGCGCGTCTAATGGAATTCCGAGTGTTGCCCACTTACCCGCATAGGCGTTACAGCCATTACAGCCATCGCGCAGTAAATGTTTCGTTTCTAAATATGTAGTAAGTAACAAAGGGCTGCTTAGCAACAGAGCACTCCCTAGGAAAAGGAAAAAATAAAATAGATATGGTTTTAGGATAGTCCAGCGACGCTCTCTGCCAATCATCCAAAAAAAGAGCAAAAGCATACTGTATACACACATCTGAAAATTCCCACTATTAAAATAACACCATAGCAGTAGAACCATGGCGGCTTTGGATTTATAGGAACGCCAGACCTGGTGAGGAAGGGTCCACAGATACAACAACAAGGGGAAAATACCAATGGTAGGCGCCATATAATACCAGGACCGTGCTCCGACCAGATTGAATCCGCTAAATGTAAACAACAAAGCGCTGAGAAGTGCCATCCAGAAGGGGATTCGATGGAGCCGAAGCAATCGATAAAAAAAATAATACCCGAGCGCAAAATAAAAAAGCGCAAATACAGAATTAAAATGATAGGAATTACCTAATCCAAAACGAGCCACAGCATAAGCCAAATGCGTGATAGGATGAAGAAAGGAATACGTGCTAAAGGAAAGTGTTGGAACACCTCCCATTTGATAAGGATTATATGTTGGAAAACCTTTGCCTTGATACCAGAGTTCCAGTCCGGATAAAATCGTTGGTGTGAACTGAGCGTAATTATCGTCTTGTAAAAAATACCAAGGATCCACATAGAATAGGATGCCCGCAAGACAAATAAATGGTATCAGGAGCCAGAGCCATTCAATGCTTTTAACAGGAGAGTACGTAGCTCTGAATATCATTATCCATTGCTTAATTCCTTCGCTCTTTTTTCTGCAGCCATCAAGCCATCCTGAATATTCAATCCTACCGACTTTTCTTCAAATGTGCGCAGCGCAGCCTCGGTAGTACCTCCTTTAGAGGCTACCATTTTAATCATATCATCCAGCGAACTTTTACTGTTGTTCATAATCTGAAAAGCTCCCAGCATGGTTTGTTTAACCAGCATGGCAGCTACAGGCTCCTCCACACCCATGGATTTACCTGCTTCGATCATATGTTTTACAATGTAATAGAAATACGCTGGGCCACTTCCACTAAGTGCGGTCACCGCATCGATTAAATTTTCATCTTTCATGAAAATGGATTTACCGGTAGTTTCCAGCAAGGTATCCACTACTGAAATATCTTCAAATGAAATTTCCTGGGCAGCTGCAAAGGCTGTAATACCGAATCCTAATTGAGCCGGTGTGTTGGGCATAGCCCGAAATACCTTTTTGTGCCCTAACAACTGTTGAATATTTTTAATGGTAATACCCGCCATGATAGAAACTACCAATTGATTATCGTGCAGGTGCTTTTTCAACTCCCCAGCCATAACTTTAAAATCCTGGGGCTTAACGGCACTGATGATGATATTACATTTCAGCAATTCGTCGTTAATATCGGAAGTTACTTTAGCGATACCCTCTTTACGCAATTCCTCCCGCTTTTCATCATGCTTTTCAACAATCAAAATATGATCAGCCTGTACAATATTACTTTTCAAAAAGGCTCTGGCGTATGTAGTGCCCATGTTTCCGCCCCCAATAATGGCTACTCTCATGTTATTCTATAGTAATTAATTCCATCAAAATTTATTTACAAAAGGAGGTCCTATACCTTGACTCACCCTACAAAAGTTTAACCGACTTCCTGGCTGCGTCCACAATTTTATCTATTTCAGTTTTCCCTATGCACGTCGACACAAACATGCTTTCAAATTGTGAGGGCGCAAGATATACCCCTTGCTCCAACATGGCCCTAAAGAATTTCCCAAAACGTACTGTATCTGATTTTTTAGCGGTCTCAAAATTAATTACCTGGTGATCGGTGAAAAACAAGGTAAACATGGATCCGATCTGGTTTACAGATGCCGGAATTCCTGCATCTTTCATTACCTCCAGAAGACCACCAGCCAATTGCTGCGTAGATTGCTCCAGTTGTTGATACACGTGTGTTTGTTGTGAAAGAATCCGCAGCATGGTTAATCCTGCACTCATGGCAATGGGGTTTCCACTGAGCGTACCTGCCTGGTAGACTGGTCCGGCAGGCGCTACCATGTTCATAATTTCCGCTTTACCTCCATAGGCTCCAACAGGCATACCCCCCCCAATAATTTTACCCATGGTGGTCAAATCCGGTTGAATGTTCATGAGTTCCTGTGCTCCTCCAGGTGCGAGGCGAAACCCAGTCATCACTTCATCAAAAATCAACACAATGCCTTCTTTCGTACACAGCTGACGTAAAGACTCCAAAAACCCAGGCAGTGGTGTTACGCAACCCATATTTCCAACTACAGGCTCTAATATTAGAGCAGCAATTTTTTCTTGATTAGCGTCGACCAGAGCCTGCACAGCAGCCAGGTCATTGAACGGAGCGGTGAGTGTATCGTTCGCTACTCCCTGAGTCACGCCCGGGCTGTCGGGTATGCCCAGTGTGGCCACACCGCTACCCGCTGCGATCAGAAACGAATCACCATGTCCGTGGTAACAACCTTCGAACTTAATTATCTTTTCTCTGCCCGTGTAGCCGCGAGCCACCCGAATAGCGGCCATAGTCGCTTCTGTTCCGGAATTTACCATGCGAACTTTTTCGACAGAAGGCACCATCCGACAAATCATTTCTGCCATTTCCACTTCTCTGGCAGAAGGGGCTCCAAATGAAAACGAACCACGAATTGCTTCCTGCACCGCCGCCTCTATTTCAGGATGCGCATGCCCTAAGATCATCGGACCCCAGGAATTAATGAGCTCCAGGAATGCGTTGCCATCTTCGTCGTATAAATACGCACCCTTTGCTGATTTAATAAACAGTGGATTCCCTCCCACCGATTTAAATGCCCTTACCGGCGAATTAACCCCACCAGGTATTATTGTCTGAGCTTTCTCAAAAAGTTGATGACTGCGTTGGGTATTCATATTATTCCTCTGAAGGTACTGGATTTAACAACATTATTTTTTTATCTACAAATCGCGTGAGTGGAACATAGCTGTTGCAATGATTCGTACCCAAATAAATTCCAGGAACAAATTTACCTGGCTGCAAGCCAGCTTCGCGGAACGAAACGTTCCAAAACGTTCCGTTCTTCTTCAATGAGGATCCCAGGAATGACATAAGTTCATATCCTATTACACTGTATTGCGATGGTTGAAGATTTACTCTTTGTTGGTATACTTGACGGAAACGTTGAAATTCGGAAGTACTAAAATCATAGTACTCCGGATGTATGAAGTGTACATTCAAACGTTCAAATAAATCAAACGATAGCAGATTAAAATTCAACCATTCCGACCTTGTTATGATCGGAGTCGTTTGTTTGGAGCTTTCCATCAGACTGGTAATATTTGCAGCCAGCACTTCGTCTGAGGTGGCTACAAAAATATGGTTAAGCATTTTCACTTTCGCCGTATCGCCCAACAAGGTGCGCATCAGCGGCACTTTATCGCGCATGATTTTTTCAAACCGGTACACTTTTAATCCGGCTTTTACCAGTGTATCCCGGTAGCGAACAGCCAGCACACTATCGCGGGCTTCTTTACCATAAAAAATCAACACCTCTTTTTTCACTACCGGCAAGGGCGCTTGCCCTCTTCTAACTACGACCGTATCGTGCACTAAACGTTGGGATGCAAAACTTGCCGCCATGGAAGCCTGGTATTCCAGCGTCGGTTGAAACAACCAGGAGAATTCATTATTTTCAGAAAAACGGGTGTTGGTTGATAAAGGGTTTACCACTGCAATTTGATTGTTGCGCCCAAATTCTGTGACGATTGGTATTTGAAGTGGATAAACCGGACCAATAATAAGATCCATCGATTTGAATTCCGGAAGCGCCAGCAATTCCTGTACCCGAGTGATTTCTTTTCCAGAATCGTATACAAACAACTGCAAGGAATCATTATTGAGACGTAGACTATCCAGAGCCAATAGTAAGCCTTCATAAAAATCCAACACATACTGATTGTTGCGCTTACTGGTGCGGGTTTGAAGCTCTGATAAAGAAAAGGGCAATAACAACGCGATGCGATACTGCGCTTTTTTGGAACCAGTGTTACCGGATAATAAATTAGCGGTATCCAATTTGTATTCCTGAACCAGAAACTGATACAACATTTTTTGCTTAGGATCCGTGGAATTACTCAAACGTAAAGCGGTAATTTTTGCCAATACCAAATCCTGAGGATGATCTTTCTGCAATTTTATCAGCGTGTCGGTAACAGGAAACTCCGAGAGATACTTGACTTTCATGTTATCAGTATCCTGATCGGGCTTCTTTATTTTGTTCATGAACTGCAAAGCCAATCGAGGCTTGAGCTGCTCAAAGTATACATTGGATAGTAAGTAGTATGCTTCGTCTTTCTTTGACCATTCCGGATATCGCTGCAATAATTGCATCAACATGGACTTTGCAGCATCCAGTTCTTTCGCACGAAATGCGGCAAAGGAGTACCAATAATGTGAATATTCACTGTAGGCATGTGTCTCCGCCTGTGAGGTAAGCGGCAAAAACACCTGCATAGCAGCTTGCCACCTGGATTCGCTGATTAATAATTTACCTGAATTGTATTGAGACTGATAATCTTGTGCGCCGGCGCAAAAAGAAAGGAGCACCAGCAACCTCCACAGATTTCGATAGGAAAACATCATGTATGTAGTGTTTGGGCGAATTTACTTTGAATTTGGCAATTCAAAAAATAATGTAGGTAATTATAGTCCGAATAAAAACCAACTCCACGGATCGGCGGCATGCCCATTTCCTCAATCTTGTTTTTTACTATGAGAGCTGGCTCCAAGAAGACGCCTGCATGGAAAAGGTATCAAAAAAAACAAACTCAGTTTTTAAGTAGGCTATACCTGAGTAAAGTCAAAAATATCACGATCGTAGAGATGTGAAGGACTGATGTTCTTTAAGGCATTATACATGATTTCCTTTCTATTGGGATACTTCTCTTCCCAATCGAGCATCATTTTTTTCACCACCTTGCGTTGCATGTTTTCCTGAGAGCCGCAAAGATTGCAAGGAATGATAGGAAATTCTTTGTAAAGTGCATACTCTGCAATATCGTCTTCCCGGCAATACGCCAAAGGACGGATGACCACATGCTTACCATCGTCTGTGCGGTATTTGGCCGGCATGGTTTCCATTTTTCCACTAAAAAATAAATTCAGGAAAAATGTTTCCAGAACGTCTTCCCGATGATGGCCTAATGCAATTTTGGTTACCCCCAATTCTTCTGCAGTAGCATATAAAGTACCCCTGCGAAGGCGCGAACACATGGAACACATGGTTTTGCCTTCCGGCGTCTTTTCCATGACAATGCTGTAAGTATCTCGTTCCACAATTTTAAACGGAACTCCAAGACGGCTTAAATACTGTGGCAGCACTTCTTCCGGAAAACCAGGTTGTTTCTGGTCCAGATTAACTGCAATGATTTCAAAATTTTTGCGTACCTGTTGGGCATGTAAAAACATATCCAACATGGTATAACTGTCTTTTCCACCCGAAAGACAAACCATTATTTTATCGCCTGGTTCAATTAACTGGAATTCTTCTACCGCTTCCCAAAAACCTTTCTTCAGTCGCTGAAGCGTCTTATCAATGCTCATTACCGTAGACATGGTGGCAAGTTACTAAATTCCGTTCAAATTAGGAATGAACCCAAGCAAGCTCCTGGTGGCAAACTTAAATTGCCACCATGATCCTGACTCAGGATTTAAGCTTATCGTTATCCTGGTGGCGTTGCGCATCCCGAATGGCTTTTTTTTCCAGGTTTCGCTGAAGCGCATCAGTAAGATCAATTTTGGTTTGATTCGCCAAACAAATCAGTACAAATAATACATCTGCCATTTCATCGGCCAGGTTTACTTCCTTATCACTGGCTTTAAATGATTGATCGCCATATTGCCGAGCCATGATGCGGGCAACCTCACCTACCTCCTCTGTTAAAATAGCCATATTGGTTAATTCACTATAATAGCGAACCCCTACCGTTTGAATCCAATGATCTACTTTTTCCTGTGCTTCTTTGAGTGTCATATAACTTTCTATTTAGTTCCATGGCAGGGATCAGGCAAAAAACCTCCCCCCGCACACCCTATGGGGTTCTTACCGAATCACCAAAATAAAAGGATCTTAAAGCGGAATGCTATCATTAATACTTATTTTTTTACGATATTTGAATTTCTGCCGTTATGTTAGGTAGAATGATGATTTTATGAAGAAACTATTGATGGGGGCCCTCGCTTGCTTGCTCCTTGCTGCCTGCAAAAAGAAAGAACAAGAAAATATTACCATGACCGAGCAAAGAAGCGCACTTGATTTCAGCATGTTTCTGAGTGGTTATCTGGATGCCATCAAAGTGGCCGAAGACGTTATGGATAGTAATTACGGAGCAAGAATTATGGCCAACAACATCAGTTGCTCCAATATTTCTATTGACTCCAACGGCACATATAAATTATACACCATCAATTTTTCAAATACCTGTGCCGATTACGATGGTTTTTACCGGTCGGGGAAATTATTTGTTCGGGTAAGCAATTCTTCCGATAAACGATACAACCGCACTGGTGCCATTACTGAAATTACATTCGACAACCTTATTTACAAAGAATTCCAATTAGATGGCAAAATAAGACTTGAATGCCTGGATTCTGCCCGCTACAACCTACGAATAAAAGGATCTGATGGAAATGGAAACGCCAGTATCCGTTATCAAAATACAGGGGAAACAGCCTTTTGGTCTGCCGATTTGTACCGTGTTACCACCTCAGGTGCCAATGATGTATTTTTGCTTAACAACGACATGGAAATTTCAGGTGAATCAGAATCGAATTTTCTGGGGAAATTCACCAATACCTACGGAAACAGTTATTCTGTAACCTTTTCGGCTAAATTACGTCAAAACAACAGTTGTTACTCGGAGGGTTTTGGCAGAATACCAGTTGCCGGAGATATTATTTTTACATCTGATTCAGATTCCGATGATGATTTTAAATTGACCTACGGAAGCGGAACTTGTGATAATACAGCCACTATTTCCCGTAACAACACGAATAGAGAGGTAACCTATTAATGTAAATCGTGTGAACTATAACGCTGAAGGGTATCATCCTGATCTCTCAACGGAAGAATTGCAATTGGCTACAGCCCTTGTGGGTAGGGCATTGCATCCGTTAGAAGTATTTTTGATCGGGGCTTGTTGGGAAGATGCCTTTAGTAAAAAAAACTCGTCCACTTGGCTTCAAAAGCTCCCAAGGCTGGTTCAAGATGATTTTACCAAACTGAATTACCTGCCTGTTACCAAAGGCCTGCTGGTAGTGCAACACCGCAGTGAGCATACCCTGTCTTTTCCTATGGGAAAAGCAATCGCCGCTCATGTTTCACACTCACTTACCTTACCGGGATGCCGGGCGCCACTGAATGCTCACGGAATTGAAATATCCGTTTACTGGTTGGACAACGACGAGGCGCTATACCCACCTAGCATAGGCGATAAGCTGATTGCTATTAAATCTCCCACCCGAAACTTTACTAAGGCATTAACCGCATTAGAATCGCTGGACTGCGTTACCGGACTCGTATTGGCGGAGAACCACCGCTTGGCAGCAGCGTTGATGCGAATAGGATTGCGCAGCGAAGGATTGGAGCTACGTCTGGATCATTTTAAAAATGCGGATCCGGTGCTGGCTTTAAAAAATACCGAGCCCATGTTGCTGGTTACCACCAAAGCTCACCGCACCGAAGCCCTGATCAGACTGCTGGAGCAGGAAGGTTACGATAGCCAGTTACTAGGCAGCTCAACCGGAGACCGACATCTATCCTTAATAAAACAAAATAAAGTATTGGCGTATCTGCCCCTGAACGATATTCATACGGCCTCTCCCGCCTACCATCACGCATACACGGAGCCCCCGCATATTCGTACCTGGGCAAAACTTCAATACGAATCACTGGAACTCCCGCATAACTATCCTGAAATCGCCCGCTTCCTGTTGCAGCATCCTGAAATAAACGGCCACAAAGAGTTACTCTCGGAGGATCGATTTGGCTCTGAAGCCCTAATTCTGGAGCATCAGGGACAATCTTTTGCTTTTGGCTTAAGTTCCAATGCTCGCTACTTGCACGCCCAACCCGAACAAGGAGCAGCCATGTTGGCAGCCCAGGCTGTAAGGCAAGTTATAGTAGCTGGCGGTGAAGCCGCAGCCATTACTTTTCAGTGCTTTTCCGAAGACCCAAAACAGTCTGAAAACTACTGGATGTTTGTTTATGCCATGCTGGGAATAAAAAAAGCGGCTGAAACATTGAATACCCCTGTGCTCCAGGAATACGTATCTTTTCAGTCGGGGCAGGGGCTTGGCTTGCATGTATGTGCGCTAGGTATCATTAACCCCGCCTTGCAACGTTCACTCGAATTTAAAAATCCAGGTGACCTGATTTACCTGGTCGGATATTCTAAAGAAGATTACGGCTCCTCTTATTACCTGCATGAATGGCTGGGCTTGAAGGAATCCGCCGCTCCTTATTTCAATTTGAATGAAGAATACAACGTTCAGGAATTAATAAAGGGGCTTATTCGGGAAGACTTACTCGAATCGGCACACAGCGTTAGGGAAGGCGGCTTGTTTAATGCGCTGGCCGAATGCGGCATTTGTTCCGGACTCGGATTCAAAATACACAGTGATTTCCGCTATCGCAAAGACGCATGGCTGTTTGGTGAAAAACAAAGCAGGGTGTTGGTTACAGTAAAATCGGAAAAAGAAGCAGATTTTCTTAAATTTGTGCGAAATGCACGAAACCTCCTGAGTCGCGAAGGCAACCTTGGGGTAGAAGTGATAGGCACTGTCACCACTGCCGATTTTGTGGTGGATAATGTTGTATACATGAACGTAGAAGAAGCTCGCTCGCTTTATGCCAAAGCACAGTCTGCGTTCTAGCTCTGAGTAACACAATCCGTGGGAAGAAATAAATTGTGGCGGTTTGAAATTAACGCAAGCCGCAGAAATGTAATAGAAGAAGGAAAAGAAATATTTTCCACCATTAAAGGGCAATGGCGCCCCTATTTCGAAAACACCAATGATTTAGTACTGGAACTTGGCTGTGGACGTGGTGAGTACACCACCGGTATGGCTGCGGAATATCCTCACAGAAATTTTATTGGAGTCGATATAAAAGGGGCCCGCATGTGGAAAGGCAGTACCGTAGCAGTAGAAAACAATTTGTCGAATGTAGCCTTCCTTCGGATCCGAATGTTTCAGTTGCTGGATTTTTTTGAAGCCGGAGAAGTCAACGAAATCTGGATGACCTTCCCCGATCCCAGAATGAAAGATCAGGATGAAAAACACCGGCTTACAAATGTCGAACATTTTAAACGCTACCGCCAGATTTTAAAACCTGGATCCATTTTCCGTCTCAAAACAGACAATTACCCTCTTTATGAATATACGCTGGAGGTTCTGAAAAATCCGGAACTAACCATTTCTGAATTGGTGCATACCGACGATTTATATCAAAATCCCGGCTTATTGGCGGAGCACCACGGAATTCAAACCACTTATGAGCGAAAATTTCTTAAAGAAGGTTCAAAAATCAATTATCTTCGCTTCCGACTTTGGTAAAGCCCGATGCTTTCGTTTTTAATTTTTCTTCCGATTTTATCTATCTGCGTGGTACTGGCCATGCCTCTGCGCAGGTATTACCTGCATAAAGCCATAACATTGGCCACTGCAGGCATTCAACTCTTATCATCTGTATTTCTGTTCGCCTCATATCAAAGTGGCCAGGGAGTGCAATGGGCAGAAACCTACGAATGGTTTTCGTTTTCTGCAGGCTATTTGGGCACACTGAGTGCCGATTATTCCCTAGGACTGGATGGATTCAACATCAGCCTCGTGTTGCTGAGTGGTATCGTATTATTTGTGGGTGCTATTGCCGGATGGCTGACCAAAGAGAATCGCAAAGGATATTATTCACTTTACTTGCTATTGTGCAGTAGTATTTACGGTTGTTTTCTTGCTCAGGATTTTTTGCTCTTTTTTATATTTTTCGAATTTATGTTATTGCCGATGTACTTCCTGATCGGCATGTGGGGTGGGCCTCGAAGAGAATATGCTTCAATTAAATTTTTCCTATATACCCTTGCTGGCTCTTTGCTCATTCTGATAGTAATGATAGGTCTTAGTATTTCCGCTTTCGATCCGATTAAAACTGCCACGCAAAACGGAATTACAGAGATCGCCTTACTAAAACCTGCTATGCAGCAAGGCCGCATCAGTGCTTCACAAGCCGTGCATACCTTCCGTTTCGAATACCTGGGCGATGCCTCGTGTTATCTTCCCTCCGGAATTTTATCTAATGCATCCTCTTTCATTTGGAAAGGACTGAGTTTGCGCGAATGGGCATTTTGGGCTTTGCTGATTGGTTTTCTCATAAAACTTCCCTCCTTCCCTTTTCACACCTGGCTTCCCGATGCCCACGTAGAAGCCCCCACCGCTATTTCCGTTGTGCTGGCAGGTATTCTCTTGAAAATTGGTGGTTATGGAATTATGAAAATAGCATATCCCTTTTTCCCTGCAGAAGCCTTGCACTTCAGCTATTGGATAGGCCTGCTGGGTGTCATCAGCATTGTTTGGGGTGCATTAAATGCGCTCGCTATGTACGACTTGAAAAAGATGATTGCCTACTCCTCTGTTTCCCACATGGGGTTTGTGCTGCTCGGCATCTCTTCGGTAACCGTGGAAGGATTAAACGGAGCCATTTTTCAGCAATTTAGTCACGGAATTTTATCTTCCCTCCTATTCATACTTACCGGAGTATTGTACGACCGCACGCACGATCGACATATAGAAAATTACCATGGACTTGCTGTTAAAATGCCCATCTACACCGCTTTTGTTATGGTGGCCTTTTTTGCCTCATTCGGATTGCCTGGATTTTCCGGATTCATTGGCGAATTACTGATATTGATCGGAGCATTTTCTTCGGCAAGTTCTGCGGGCCCGCTCCCATATTGGATGTCATTGGTCTCCACGGCAGGGATATTATTGGGTGCCGCCTATTTCCTTTGGACCATGCAGCGCATGTTCTTCGGTAAATTCTGGATCAATCGTGGCATCACCTGGAAAGAAGGTTTGTACGATTTGCAATCAAGAGAATTGTTGATGGTGATACCCTTGTCAGCACTTACCCTGTTGTTGGGTATCATGCCAGCATGGCTGCTTCAATCTTATAGTTCAGAAACCATTGCCTGGATACAACTGATCCGGGGCTTGTAAACATCTTGTTTTTCCGTAATTCAAAATCACTTTGAAACCTGTCGTTTTTACTGACCTCATTTTATTTGAAGACGAAGATTACATCGTCATCAATAAACCTCCTCACTTTCCAACCTTGGAGGACCGTCATGAAACGATATCCATTAAGGAATTAGCCAAAGCTTATTGGCCGGATGCGCAAATGGGACACAGGCTGGATAAAGAAACCAGTGGAGCCCTTGTAATTGCCAAACACCCGGATGCCTACCGCCACATTTCCCTGCAATTTGAAAACAGAGAGGTACTAAAAACGTACCACGCTGTAGTAGATGGAATTCAAGACCTAGAAGATGTTAATGTTTACCTTCCTATTGAAACATTAAAAAACGGTACAGTTAAAATCGATAAAGTGAACGGTAAAATTGCCGAAACTTTTTTTAATACACTTGAAGTATACCGCAACCATACGTTGGTTGAATGCATCCCCGTTACAGGCAGGATGCACCAGATTCGTATACACCTCAGTTGCCTGAAAGCTCCTATTGTTTGCGACGAAACCTATGGTGGAAAAATGATTTTCTTATCGGATTTAAAACGAAAATTCAATCTTAAAAAAGACACCGAGGAACTTCCTCTCATTAAGCGCGTGGCCTTACATGCCTTCAGCATCGGATTTCACTTGTTAAACGGTGACAAAAAACGGATTGAAGCTCCCTATCCAAAGGACTTTGCCGTATTAGTTAAACAATTGCAAAAATTCAAATAAAGAACACATCCTCAATTCTTAGTAATACTTCAAGAATTAATTCCAATATTTGATTATCTTCAATCTGGCGAAAGTCAGGGTCGTGTAAAACGAATGTGATAATGAATAACTACTGGATGCAGTCTTGGTTCTTTCGATTTTTAAAGAACCGATACAAAAAAACTTCTTTTACCCAATACGAAAAAAGTAAAGGATTACGTGCCTTTAAAATTACCATTCTATCCCTTCTGAAGGATTTATTCTTTATTGCGCTGGGCATTAGCAGTGCCGCATTCGGACTGGAAAGTTTTTTACTACCCAACAAATTTATCGACGGTGGTGCTACCGGCATTTCGTTGCTTATTTCAGAAGTATTCAATCTACCCTTATCACTGCTGATTTTACTTGTTAATATTCCTTTTTTGATTTTAGCGTATCAAGTCATTAGTAAGCAATTTGCGATCAAAGCCAGCCTTTCAATATTAGGTCTGGTAATAGTGTTAAGCACCTTTCATTTCCCCGAAATCACCCAAGATAAACTACTGGTATCAGTATTCGGAGGTTTCTTCCTGGGAGCAGGTATTGGCTTATCGGTGCGTGGCGGAGGAGTGCTCGATGGCACAGAAGTCTTGGCCATTTATCTCAGCAAAGCTTTTCGCACCACCATGGGCGATATTATTATTCTAATTAATTTACTGATTTTTCTTGCCGCCGCTTATTTACTCTCGGTAGAAACAGCCCTTTATTCGATGCTCACCTACCTAGCTGCTTCTAAGACGTTAGATTTTATTGTGGAAGGAATCGAAGAATATACCGGAGTAACCATAGTTTCCACACACAGCGAAGAAATCAGAATTATGATTACCGAACAAATGGGCCGGGGCGTTACGGTGTATAAAGGAAAACGAGGATATGGCAGCCATGGTCATACCAACGACATCGACATCATCTACACTGTAATTACAAGGTTAGAAATTCGAAAATTAAGTATTGAAATCGAAAAGATTGACCCCAACGCATTTGTAGTAATGAACAGTGTAAAAGATACCAAAGGAGGCATGATTAAGAAGCGCGGAATGAAACATTAATTAATGAAAATCTTCCCCTACATTTTCTTGCAACACTGTCTCCCTTTTCATTTCTCATCTGTAGTCTAAGACTCCAGATTGATTGAGGTAATCATAGATCCCGGATACAACCACCCATTACCTAAACATCCTTCTACTAATTTCGACACAGATCACCCAACTCCGCTGGAAGATCCGCGCTAGTGTTCGGGGGATTAATGTATCTAGTTTTTAATAAGGAAATATACATTCAGCGAAGTGGCAATTAGTAACCAGATGCCATAGGGCAGTAAAAGCATTGCGTTGTATTTCAACGTTGGAATCGATCGGTAAAATAGATACCAAATCAATAGAGTAAGAAGCGTGATGATGATAAGGCCGACTGCTACTTGATGAAAATAGAAAAAGGCCGGATTCCATGCGATGTTTAGTATCCACTGAAGTATAAAAAGAATTAGCAGCTGATTTTTGTTTTCGAATTTATTCCAGGCTGCAACCATGTAGAAACTAAAGCAAACCATGATGCTTGTCCAAGCGGCACCGAATACCCATCCTGGCGGAGTCCATGGTGCTTTGTTGGCGTTCACATACCAATTCGAAATTACGGCTTTGCTGGTGAATAGACCACCCATAACAAGTGCTCCGAAATTAAGTACTAGAAAAATTATAAGTCTATAGATCATGTGTTTAGAACAGTAAGAGAATTATTTTGTTCCGTGGATGATTACATTATTTAACTTAAAGTGAAGATACAGACTTGCGAACGTTATAGCTACAGTATAGTTGTGTCAATAGAAATTGAGTTTATTTATTTGTTTATTTAACCAAGTTACCTTGAATTTTGACTTTTTTTTACTTATTTGTAATACAGCTATTGAAATAATTATGAACAAGAATTTAGTATTATTTAGTATTCTCCTATATACCATAAACTCATTTGGACAATGGAGAACTTTAAACTTTACCTCTAACACTGCATTTAATGCCGTTAAAGTTCTTAACGACGATACCATTTATGCAGGAGGATATGGAGTAATAAAGCCATTACTAATTAAGTCGACCGATGGTGGGGAATCGTGGAAGGATATTGCACCTAATGTTATTGGAAATATTTTTGATATTCAATTTCTAAATTCTTCTACAGGTTATATTTTGACAACTGCAAATAATTGCGCTTTGATGAAGACAACTGATGGTGGAACTAGCTGGACTGCGATCAACATTCCTTTTGTCCCTTATTTTTTTAGTAAAATTTATATCAAATCTGCAACTGAAGTCTATGTTTACGGTGGCAGCTCATGCTATTCTACAAAAGATGGCGTTAATTGGACCCCTCAAGCATACTTTGATAATGATGTAACTTCCATACACTTCAGTAGCGAAGAAATTGGATTTGCAACCACAAATTCTGGAGATCTATACCGAACTGCGAATGGTGGCGTAAGTTGGCTTAAATCGAAAATTTGCAATTACCCTTTACGTTCAATTAAATTCACCTCTGATAATATTGGCTTCGCTCATGGTGATGGTTTTATTTTAATTTCTGTAAATGGAGGTTTAGCATGGAATAAGCTATATTCCAACATTTACCATAACGTTCCTATGCTGAATTTTTTTGGTGAGAATATAATGAGTGGAGGCGCCTATATTTCCAACACAAACGGCAAAACATTTAAGAAATTTACGGGCATTATCAATGAAATTGATGTTGATGTTTCACTATCCAATGCTTATGCTGTAAGCTTCCCCCAAATAGGGCCAATTAAAATTAGAGTTGAACAAACTCATGAGGCATTGTCCGAATGAGTGCGTTAGCAGGAAAAAATGTTTAATT
>JALONM010000044.1 GCA_025454925.1 Cytophagaceae bacterium | reverse complement strand
TCTGCATCTGCCCTCACCGTTGCAACAAATTGAAGATGCCTTTACGCAGAAAGCAGGGATTAAACTTTTTATTAAACGCGATGATCTTATTCATCCGGTAATATCGGGGAACAAGTGGCGAAAACTACATTACCCGTTGGGCGAAGCAGTATCCCATCCTTCGGGAAAAGTGGTGAGTGTTGGTGGTGCGCACTCCAATCATTTGCATGCCCTGGCTTTTTGCTGCCAGGAACTAGGCTTGAAATCCGTAGGGATAGTGCGCGCCAATGAATGGGAACAAACGACTCCAAGCCTCCGTGATTGCATGACCTGGGGTATGCAGATTTGGAAACCCGGAAGAGCGGTATTTGATTCAAGACATGAAGAAAATTTTCAGGATGTTCTTAAAAATAAATTTGGAGATTTTTATTGGATAAACGATGGAGGAGACCATCCGTTGGGAGAAAAAGGTTGTGCTGAATTGGTGAAGGAAATTCCGATTGCATTTGACCATCTGTGTTGTCCTGTTGGCACAGGAACAACGCTGCGTGGCATATCGCTCGCTACCAGGGCTCAACTGCACGGATATTTGTGTGCTGCCGGAACTTCTGTAATCAAAGCAAATGCACCTGAGGGTTGCCGCATTACAGAAGATTACTGCGAAGGAGGGTTTGGGAAAATAAGTCCGCGATTAAAAAATTTTATGGAATGGTTTCAGCAGACACACCACATAGAACTCGATCGTGTATACACCGGAAAAATGATGATGGGCATTTATGAGGATACTAGAGCTGGCGTATTTCGGCGCGGTGAAACATTAATTGCTATACATACTGGTGGATTACAAGGAAATCGATTAGGATAATTTTTTATGTTGAAACATTGTGATAGAAACGTAAGTGCTGCGTTTCATCTCGAAACAAATTAAATTAAAAGCATTTGAAAAATTTCGTTGGTTTAAATTCTAGTTTTGTTGCCACTAGAATTCAACCGACGTATGAAAATTTCCAAATTGATTATCCTGTCAGTACTTGCATTCGTGATGCTGAGCTGCAACAAAAAAAAATCTGAAGAAAATAATCCAGGACCTGCTAACTCCAGTAATGAGAATGGAGCCACAGTACACGTTACCGGAGATTATTATGTAAATTCGTTTTCCGCGATTACGAGTGCCGCGTATTGGAAAGATGGAATGAAAATTAATTTTTATCCAGTGATGCTTCCAAATCAATTCAACTATGTAAACGGAGCCAACTGGGAAGCCGATACGGCGTTGGTATGCGGATATGAAAGCATGGGCAATTCAGGTGGATATGTTTGGAAAATCAATTCCAAAACAGGCAAGGTATTTCAAGGAATATCTCTGATTGCGAGTAATGGTGGGCAAAACGCCAAATCGTATGATGTATTTGGCGATGGTAAAAAAGTATATGCTTGTGGCTATTTTGCACTTGCTACTTCTCCTGTTAAAATCAAAGGTTGTTATTGGGTTAACGAAACGTGCTATGGACTGGAAACAAATACGAATACATCTGGCATAGTCGCAGTAAATGGAGATGTGTATGTAGTAGGAAGAGATTTTTCCTCAGCAGGAGAATTAAAAGCTGTTTTCTGGAAAAACGGAATTAAATATTCTCTTTCCAATTCCAAATCTGCTTACGCGGAATCGGTAGTTACAGACGGCAATTATCTATATATATGCGGTACCGATACCGTTTCTGTGCCGGTAACAACATCGGAAGGCCTTTACATGGCAAACCGACACCATGTAAAAGTTTGGAAAGTGAGCCTATCCAATTTATCTTCTATTACAGAAACAGATTTTACACAAACCAGCATTTATGAAAATTATTGCAATGAAATTTTTTATTTAAATGGAGATGTATACGTGTGTGGCAATACACAGGTAAATTCCAAATCGGTGGCTAATTATTGGAAGAATGGCCAGGAGGTATCGTTAAGCTCTGGAACAAACGATGCCAACGCCTATGATATAGTAGTGCATGGCTCGGATGTATATGTTGCCGGATATGAAAAAAATGCCGGTGGAAAACAAGTTGCCAAGTATTGGAAAAACGGAACGTCTGTGGATCTAAGCGATGGCAGCACCAACGCATCGGCGAAAGCAATTTTTGTGAGCGATAAAAAATAATACGCTGATTCCGATTCTATGTAAAAAGCCCTTGGTCAGATTTGAATTGGCTGATCAAGGGCTTTCAATTTATGAATAAACAGGAGCTTACTATTCCCATTCAAAAAATTCGTTTTTGTCGGGTTTTACTTCTTTCATTTCTTCGTTTTGTTTTTTGAATACCGATTTAAATTCTTCTTTTTCTTTTTTGAGGTCTTCTTTAATTTTTTTTCCTACACGTTTGGTATCGTAAGCAATTTTATAATTATCCGGAGTACCTTTGATGGTAAGGAATACCGTCGTTCCCATTTTTTGATCTTCTTCCACAGCCCCTTCTGATTCTTCCTTGTGTAAAGTAGACTGTCGCAAATTTTTTAGCGGAATGGCCAACTGGTAATCCATCAGGTTATCGAAGGTATGCGTGCCGGCTATGCTGATGTTCGATACATTGGAAAGGATGCGCATTTCGGGCAGCGTTATGGTGCGTTTACTAATAAATATTTTATTGCTTAGTTCACTGAATCGAATGTGGGCAAGTTCTTCGGCTTTAATGAACTTCGAAAGATTTTGCATAGGTTCAAAATCATTCAGCTCTCCATCACGAATAGAACCATCGATATTGGCGACTAATTTTTCTGTATCAATATTTCCATTTTTATCAAAGTATAAAAGGGCATCGACGGTACCTGAAAATTTTCCTTTAAGATTTTTCTGACCAATAAAATTCTGGCCAAAATCATCAAACATATAAAAGAGCGAATCGATGTGTAAGTGATCTAATTTCGTTTTTAAGGATGTCTGAATTTGTGAAGACGAATGAAATACCATGGAGGCATTGCCTTGTACTTCCCCACCGGCCAAGCCAAACGTAGCGTTGGATATTTCTAAATAGGGCTGATCGAAGCGAACAATTCCCTGAAGTTTTCGCAGTACCACTTTTTTATAAGATACCGTTTGGGCCAGCAATTGAATTTTCAACACATATTCCTCTAAATACGGAAACGTGCCAGAAGCCGGCTTTTCATTTGCGGTCGACTGGGCCGATTCGGGTCCAAGCAATTCGGCAATGTCCAGGGATTTGCTTTCAATTTGAAGATCCGCCAGCATTCTTTTTTCGCCGTTCACAAAACGGGGAAGAAGATTTTTTATAAATCCATTGCATACTAAATCGCTTTTCCCTAGCTGAAAGGTAAAATTCTCGACGGCCACGTCGGTATTGTTAAAAAGTAAAACACCGGAAGCATTGGAAAAGGAATAGGGCAATGATGCGAAGGCCATGGTAACGGAATCAAACTCCAGTTCCCCACTGGCTTTAAAAGATTCGAGCGATTTGCTGCGCAAGGCTGAAAGATTCCCTTCAAAAGAAAAATCTGTGCGTATAGTTCCTCTTCCGCTTTTCAACTGTTCACTATTGATCAATTTTACCAACCAGGGCACATGCAGGTTGCCTGCACATTGCCATTTTACAAAAGGGTCAGAAAAATTTCGAATCAGTAAGGATCCCTTTATCGTCTCTTTTTCCAGGCGTGCCACAATATTTTTTAATTCGAGCACCGACGTTCGCACATTTTGCTGTTCGCCATTGCTGTAAGTCCCTTCCAGATCTATATCGGTGAGTTGAATGCCGAGTTGAGGTTCCTGCAGGCTTACTTTTTTAAAACCGAAGTCTACCTGAATAAAAGGATTTTGATTGGGGCCATAATTACCGGTAAAAGAACTTTTAAGGTATATTTCTCCCGAACTTTTATACGACTTAAATTTAGTATACAATTTTTCTGGTAAAAGAGAAATCAAAGCTTTTACATCGGAATGTTTATTTTCAATTCTTAAATCGAGTTGTGATTTTTTTAAATTTACATAACCCTTCACATTAAAAACCGCTTCTTCGAGTTCTATTTCACTTGGCTGAAACGTAAAAATTTCCGGACCTGGTTCGTACACCATTTGGCCTTTTGTACGGGAGGATTTTCCGGACAGAAAAGAGGTACCAGCCACGGCCATTTCCAGCACTTTATTTTTACTATCCAGTTGTATGACGTACTTGTTGGTATCGATGCTCAGGGCCGCATCGAGTGATTCGAGAAAAAATGAATATACTTGTCCGTCGCGTTGATCTCTATAAGTTACTTTATTATTGGTGCCGGTAATGCTGGTAATCTGAAAAGCGGAAGCACCACCTGAAGAGGTAGTGTCATCTTTTAGAATTAAGTAATTTCGGATTCCGGAAGAGGTTACGCGGAGATTAAAATCGCCCTGATTAATTTGAAGTTGTTGAATTTCGTATTCACCGCGCAGCAATTGCCAGGTATGAAACGCAAGAAATACTTCCTGAGCTTTTCCCATGAGAGAATCGGAAGCGGATACGCTTTCGTAAATTCGAACATTTTTAAATCGAACTGAAACATTGGGAAACGTTTGCCACCAGGTTAATTCAATATCCGGATCTATTTCGGCTTTAACTGACAGGTATTTATTTATTTCCTGTACCGCCGCTGCAATTAATTTGTCTTGAAAAAAATAGAGTAAAGCACTCATCAAAATGATGAGTCCTAATATAAGGCCAAAAAACCAGAGGACTATTTTTTTCAATATTTTCATGAATCCCAGTTTTCTCTTTCCATTTGTTCGCAAATCCAATATTTATTAGAATACTGAATGGAAGAATAAAGATATAACGATAAAGATATACTTTATTGAATAAAATTATTGTTTCATCGTACGACTAATCACACCAGTTCCTTGATTTTCCTGCTTGAAGAATTTCGATTGATAAATCAGGTTTCTGTTTGTGGCATTTGAAAAAATAGACTTGAGTCTATTCTTGTTCATCCAATTGTTTGCTGTACGATTCCCATTTTGCCAACACCGCTTTAAAATCATCGGGTAATTCGGAATCGAATTGCATGAATTTTTTTGTTGTAGGGTGAATAAAACCCAACGACTTAGCATGCAAGGCCTGGCGAGGCATGCATTCGAAACAGTTATCAATAAATTGTTTGTATTTGCTAAAGGGTGTGCCCTTCAGAATTTTGTTTCCTCCATACGTAGCATCGGCAAACAAAGGGTGTCCGATACTTTTCATGTGGATGCGAATCTGATGGGTTCTTCCTGTTTCGAGATTGCACTGTATTAACGAAACATAATGAAAAGAGCGGAGCGTTTTATAATGCGTAATGGCATGTTTGGCATTTTCATCCTCATCAGAATACACAGCCATTATTTTACGATCTTGTTTGCTTCTTCCAATGGGTACATTCACCGTTCCGTCGCGAGGCTCAGGATCCCCCCAAACCAGAGCATAATAGGTGCGCTCTATGGTATGATCCGAAAATTGCTTGGCCAGTAAGGTCATGGCCAATTCGGTTTTGGCAATTACGAGGAGTCCGCTGGTATCTTTATCTATTCTATGCACAAGACCTGGGCGAATAGGTCCGTTTTTTCCGGTCGGTAAATTTTCAAGATGATAGGCCAGCGCATTTACAAGCGTTCCATCCCAATTGCTATGTGCCGGATGCACCACCATGCCTGGTTTTTTATTTACAATAAGAAGCTCTTCGTCTTCATACATTATATCCAGCGGAATGTTTTGCGGCACCACCACATCTTCGCGGGGTGGATGCGGCATCGATACCACAATAAGATCAAGAGGTCGTATTTTGTAAGAACTTTTAGTAGCTTTTCCGTTTACTGTGATTAGCTCGTTATCGATCGATAATTGCACTTTATTTCTGGAAACGTTGGGCAAACGATCCATCAGGTATTTATCCAATCGAACGGATTCCTGTTTACGGTCTACTACAATCCTGTGGTGTTCGTATAAATCACCATCCTCGACTTCCTGTGTTTCCTCATTCATAATGCAAAGATAAGGAAAAGTCTAAGGCTTTTTCTTGCCCTTGCTTACTTGCCCGGAAGACTTCTTCAGATTTTGCTGCAAGCGATAGTGGACAATGCGTGTGATAAGCGTTTCGGGCAAGGCCTGGTCGTAAGGGAATTGAATGGCACCTTTAGAAGTTGGATAGTCTTTTAATTCATTCTGAAAATCAACGATGGCCTGGGCTCCGGGATAAAATCCCAGGTGTGATTTGTTTCCTGCAAAGTGTACCAAATTGCCTTGCTGATAAAACGTTGGAATACCGTAGGAAATTTTTTCTTCGGCCATTGGCGCTGCCTCCGCGATTAAGGTGCGCACACGCTGTAGAATTTTTTGTATAGCGGGATCAAATGTTGCTATATGTTCGTCAATCGTTTCCGGCTTTTTATTCATTGGAATAAATGACAAGCTATTAAATCAAGCATTATTCTTTCCTCTCTTCTGCCTTTTTGAAATTTGCTCTTCGGAAGCTGCTCCTTTTCGGAACGTAAGCAACAATGCAGGCAGCAAGGTAAGATTGGTAAACATGGCAAAAAATAAGGTGAGGGAAGTTAACATTCCCAAAGCCACTGTTCCTCCGAAGGAGGAAAAAATAAAAATGATAAATCCGCTAAAAAGTACAACAGAGGTATATATCATACTTACCCCAGCTTCCTGTATACTGCGTGTTACGGCCACCAATACGTTTCCGCCATGGTGCGCCAGCTCCTGTTTATATTTACTGAGGTAATGAATCGTGCTGTCGATAGAAATTCCAAAACTTATTCCGAAAATTAAAGCCGTACTAGGTTTTAATGGAATGTTAAATAATCCCATGATACCAGCCGTGATAACCATGGGGATAATATTGGGGATAAGTGATATCAAGATCATCTTCGGATTGGAGAATATCATCACCATCATGAGGGCAATGAGTACCAGGGCATATAATAAACTCTCAGTCAAATCATCGATGAGGTATTCATTTCCGCGGAGGAAAAGCAAAGTAGTACCGGTGATCCGTACTTCTTTTTCTTCTCCAAAAATTTCTTTGGCCTTAGGACGAATGTTGTTTTCAACCAGATGCTTGGTGCGAATGGTTCCGATGTCGGCCACTTTACACGTGAAACGAACATACCTTCCGGTGGAATCTACCAGGGCCCGGACAAGATTACTTTTGGATGTTTCTTTTCCAAAGTATTGAAGAATAAATGGCCGATCGTTGTTGGAAGGAAGTGTATAAAATTCCGGATGTCCGCCATAAAACGCCTGCGTAGCGCCTTTCACAACGTTTAGTATGGAAAGTGGTGGTGAAATGTTATTCAGCGATAAAAGGTAAGTTTCAAACTCTTCCAACTTCCGCAATTGCGAAAGTTTCATAATACCCGCTTTCTTTTTTAGATCGACCACAATTTCAAGTGGCATTACTCCTTTGAAGTGTTGTTCGAAAAATGCCAGATCTGATTTTACTGAACTGTTCTCTGGCAAATCATCCACCATGTACGAAACTGTTTTCAGTTTAGAAATTCCATATACTGAAATGATCACCATAAATGTGGTGGCGATGTATACCCAACGGCGGTGTTTTACGGCGACATTTTCCAACAGACTGTTGATACGCTTTAACAAACTCATATCGAGATGGCGCAACTGCTTATCGGATGGAGGTGGTAAAAACAATAACAAGGTTGGAATAATAATTAGTGTAATTAAAAATGTAGCCACAGAAAGTACTCCTGCCGATACTCCAAATTGTTTGATGGTAACAATATCGGTGAAATACAAAACAAAAAATCCAACGGCGGTATTTATATTGGTCATAAAAGTCAGGAAGCCAACTTTTTCAATAATTCGGCTAACGGCCTTTATTTTATTTCCATGTCGCTTGTATTCCTGATGGTATTTATTGTACATATAAATACAATTGGGAATACTGATGATGATGATGAGGGCTGGCAGGATTCCTGTTAACAAGGTTACTTTATAATCGAGCAGTACGATGGTACCACCGGTGCAGATGACGGTTACGAAAATAACGAGAAGAGTAAAGAAAACAGAGAACCAGGATTTGAAGAATAGAAAAAGAATGAGAGAAGTTACCAATACAGAAAGCACAAGTAGAAGGTAAAATTCACTTTTCATCAATTTTACCATGATGGATCGAATATAGGGCAATCCGGCGTAATGAAGTTTGATTTCAGTTTCGTTGGAAAATTTTTCAGACAACTGTAATACCTCATTCATGGTTTCTTGTCTGTTGGCGGAGTTTAATACTTTTCCGTCGAAAGAAACGGCTACCATGAGGGCATTGGTATTTTCGTTGTAAAATAATCCGGAATAAAGTTCGAGGTCCCTGGATTTTGCAAGCAATGTATCCAACTCTCCCTGCGTAGCAGGCGAATTTTTAAAAAGTGGAACTTGGACAAATTTTTTAAGAACTGTGTCCTTTTCCAGTATGCGGATAGTGGGTAAACTGAAAACGTCCTGAATACCTTTTACTTTTTTCAGCTCGGAACAATACTGATAAAATTTATCGAAATGAGATTTTTTGAAAACAGAATTTTCTTTTTGATCCTGGAAACCTACCACGAAGATATTTCCATCTTCTCCGAAAGTTTTTTTGAATTCGTTTTTGTAATACAAAAAATCAGGATCGTCCTGAGGAACGATTTGAACATAGTCGTACGAAATTTCCAGATCTCGACATTTGTAAGCTAAAAACGAAGTGAGCAGAATGGTTAAAACAAACAGAACCATTCTGTATTTGATTACGTAACTGGAAATTGTGTACCACATATCGAAGGCAAAGATGAAAAAATATTCGCAGGATGGGAAAATTTACATATACACAAGTCTATTATATTTAAATTAATAAAAGAAGATTATTATAATTTATTAAGGGTGTGAATTCGTTTACAACTTAGTTATCCTCAGTATTGATTTTTTGGTTTCTTGAAAAGCGTATTTTTTATTTTCCATTTATACTCTTTCAATTCACATTCTAAGTTATTGAATCGTAGAATTTTAGTAACTATATTCACATTCATACCCTTGTTTCATTTTTATTTATGAGGTCCGTACTCCACATGTTTGTAATGTTGGCAAAAGCCAAAGTTATCGTCATGTTACCGGAGTATATCTCTGTGAAACTGTTCCATCACAAGTTATTCCCGATTCATTTAGCCTTTATTCACATCATTTCTGTTCAGAAATCTCTATTTTTTGTGCTTTGATTTCCCAATTAGCCTTTAGAATGATCTTTTTATCTAAGAAAATGATACGTTCTGGTTGTATGTTGTTAATTATATCACCTTTATCCCATTGTTGGTTGTTATTCTTGTCTTCTATGTATATAAAGGTATAAGTGTCCGGACTTAATCTTGGTATGTACACACTTTTTTTGTTGATATTGGTGTGAATGATTTCCCTTTTAGAGTTGATAAGCTGTAGAATAAATGTGGAATCCTTGTTAATTACTTGATATTCAATACTTCCGTAGTTTTCTTCTTCCGCTTTTTTAATGATGGTTTTTACTACTTCACTGCTGTCATCGTGTATACTGATCAAAAATCCTTTATTCAGTTGAAGGTTGAAGGTGTCTTTGAAAGTTTCTGTTAATATAGCAGCGGTGTATGTATCTTTTTTAAATGCTTTTACTTCCGTTGTTGATTCTGCGAGATTCTGATTTATTTCTTTGATTGGTTTATTGCAGCTAATAACAATAGTATCATGGGGAAATACGGTATTGTTCTTAACCATACAGGAGAAATCTATTCGTTGTTTAGATTCTATAAATCTTGTAGTAATCGTATCTGTGTATTCGTTGTTGCTGCTGTCACGAACGGTATATTGTATAGGTATCTCCTGGTAAGTACTTGAGAACAGATACACTTTTTCTTTTTGTACGAGGTATGGAATGTCTTTATTGGGTATGAAATCTTTTATGTTTTCGGAGAACTGTAGTATATGTGTTTTGTTCAGTTTTTGAGAATAGCTGTAAGTTGGTTTTTTTTCATCCATGGGGTATAGTATGTGATCGCAAGTTGTGTTTGTATCAACTTCCACTGGATAATTGAATGAAACTTTTTCTCTTCCTTTGTCCCATTGATTGTTTTTGATTTCATCTATCCATGCTATTACCGTATATGTTCCTTCTTTAAGATTTTGTAATTGGTAGCTACCATTTTTCGCTTTACCTAAATACATTGGTCTTTTGAGTAAGGTGTTGGTGTCGGGTGAACCTTTATAGATTCCAACATAGGCTTCTTGTGCTTTCTGCAAGGTGGGAAATGTAACGCTTCCCTTTAATGAACCTTTATCGAGATAGGGACCTGTGCTGAATGCAAATTGGTATACTTTGGTGTTCCCTTGATTTACGTCTTTAATACAATCCGGAAAAGTTAGAGAATAGGTTGTATTTTCCTCCAGACTGTCTAATTCAATGTGTAGTCTGTTTTTAATCAGCTTACACTCGATATTGGAACTGCTGATGTACGGTGTAGTCAGTAATTTTTGTTGAATGTTATCTAGTTTAACTAATTCATCAAATTCCAGAATGATTACTTTCCCTTTAAAGTTTATTGATCCGTTCTCTGGTACCGAGTTGCTAATTGTAGCTGGTTCCATGTCTTTAGGTCCGCCTGTTGGTGGAACAACATTGGCACATCCATACAGTAAGCAAATCACTGCGATTGTTAATAGCTGTCGTACTACCTTATTCATCGTTCTTACTAAAAATATAGATATGACTGGAGTATTCCCCATTCAATATGCCGCTTAGGTTACTCCAGATCCCTTTTAGTATTCCTATAATAGATGATCCGTTTTTATATTTTTCACTCAGCATTGAAACGTATATGGAATCAAAGAGCATGGGTTTCTTTTTAAGAAAAGTATATCCATGATTCTTAAGTAATGCACGAATACTGGATTGATCGAAATGATATAAGTGTCTGGGAACATCGTATGCTGCCCAATATTCTTGGTAATGTTTGGAATCCCAACTCAGGTGATTAGGAACGGCTATGATAAGTGTATCTCCTTGTTTTTGTTTGTTTTTAATGATTTCTAAACTCTCGTTTAGTCTATGGATGTGCTCTAGTACGTGCCAAAGAGTTATAATGTGAAAATTGGCTTGTGGTATCTTTTCAATAGAGTCGTGTATAGGAATCTTTGTTTTCTCCTCCGCTGATTTTCTTGCTTGGTTGTCTGGCTCCATACCGCAAACGATCCATCCGTTTGTTTTGGCAGCTTGAAGGAAGTATCCCGTTCCACAGCCAATGTCTAGCAATGTTTTATCCTTGGCGTTAAGGGTATTTATCAGGTTTACCTTTTGCTGAATGGTTATGTTTCTAACGATACGATAGAGTTTATTTATAAATCCTTTACTGGTGTCACTGTGTGAAATGTATTCGTTCGATTGATAATATTTCCCTATTTTATCTTCAGAAGGGGCATCTAAGGTAAAAGTGAAAGAACATTTTTTGCATTTGCCTATAGTGAAGTTTTCTTTGCTTATGCTATGATCAGGGCAAATAAAAGCTTTTTCGTATTCTTGGCTAGAGCAAACTGGGCACAAAAAGTGGGTATTCATTATTTATTGATATGGATGAGTAGTATGGAAATATCGGAGGCGCTTACCCCTGAAATGCGAGAAGCCTGTCCTAGGGTTTTAGGTCTTATTTTCTTAAGCTTTTCTCTTCCTTCGGTGGAGAGTGCTTGTATGGAATCGTAATTCAGTTTTTCGTAGAGTATATAATCGTCCAATGATTGCATTTTCTCTACCATGGACAATTCTTTCGCGAAGTAATCTTCGTACTTGATTTCTATAATAGCTTGTTCTACTACCTCTTTATTCTTTCTAAAGACTATATCTATTGATTCTTTAATTCCTAAAAAGTCTTCTACCTCCACATTTGGTCGTTTCAGGAGTATAGAGACGGCCGTTTTTTCTCTTATGGGTGATAGACCTTTTTGTTCAAATCGAGTGTTTATTTCCTCCGGATTTACTTTAACTTCCTTTAGCTGTTGAATGAGTTCTTTATACCCATTAATTTTAGAACTCGTTTTTTTCTGACGTTCCTCGTTAATCAATCCGAGTGTATGTCCTAAAAAAGTTAATCGTATATCCGCGTTATCTTGTCTGAGTAATAAGCGGTACTCTGCCCTTGAGGTAAACATACGATAGGGTTCTTCGGTGCCTTTGGTAATAAGATCATCAATCAAAACTCCAATGTAGGCTTCGGATCTTTTTAGTATGAAAGGGTCCTTTTCCCATGCTTTTAAGTGTGCATTAATGCCAGCCATTAGTCCTTGACAGGCTGCTTCCTCGTAACCTGTGGTTCCGTTTATTTGGCCGGCGAAGTATAGGTTGGAAACGAGTTTGGTTTCCAATGTATGATTTAGTTGCGTAGGTGGGAAATAGTCGTATTCAATGGCGTATCCCGGCCTGAACATGCGCATGTTTTCAAACCCTGGTACTTTGCTTAGGGCTTTGTGTTGAACCTCTTCTGGCAATGAAGTGGAGAAACCGTTGACATAGATTTCAATAGTATCCCAGCCTTCTGGTTCTACAAAGATTTGATGTCTTTCTTTGTCTGCAAATCTGTTAATTTTATCTTCTACTGATGGGCAATAACGTGGTCCCCTACCCTGTATCCTTCCCGTAAACATGGGACTTTTGTCAAATCCTGTTTTTAGGATTTCGTGTACCTCCTGATTGGTGTAGGTAATGTAACAGGGTTTTTGTTTTGTTAATGGAGGAGTGTCTGTGTACGAGAATTTCTCTGGGTTTTCATCGCCTGCTTGTTCTTCCATTACGGAATAATTCAAGCTTCTGCCGTCTATTCTTGGAGGCGTGCCGGTTTTCATTCTGCCAGCTTCGAACCCTAGTTGAATAAGCTGTTCCGTAATTCCGGTTGCCGCTTTTTCTGCGCTTCTTCCTCCGGAGAAGTTCTTCTCTCCTATATGTATTAGTCCATTCAGGAATGTTCCATTGGTGAGAACAACGGCTTTGGCTTTTATTTCCATACCCAATCCTGTGCGTACTCCAATTACTCTGCTATCTTTTATTAGCAATCCTGCGACCATGTCTTGCCAGAAGTCAATGTTCGTATTCGCCTCTAATCGTAATCGCCATTCTTCGGCAAACTTCCATCGGTCGCTTTGTGCCCTGGGGGACCACATGGCTGGCCCCTTTGAACGATTAAGCATCCGGAATTGTATCATGGTTTTATCCGTTACAATTCCTGACATACCGCCAAGCGCATCTATTTCTCTTACTATTTGTCCTTTAGCTACACCTCCCATGGCCGGATTGCATGACATCTGTCCGATCCGACCCATATCCATGGTGATGAGCAATACTTTGCTGCCTAAAGTTGCAGCAGCATGTGCCGCCTCACAACCTGCATGACCTGCCCCTACTACAATAACATCGTAATCTTTAAACATAGCGTTTCACGTGGAACATTTATTTGTCCAATTTATCGGACAATAACTTTGTTTCACGTGGAACACGCCGTCCCTTATTTTGAGAATGGCGAGCATGTGTTCCACGTGGAACGGAACAAAGATACAAAACGGTGGATAAACTCTTGTTAATAACTCGATTGTAAATGGAAATATTGAAGCTTTTTCCACGCTCACAATCGGATTTCCACTTAATAATTGTGGACTACTGATGGCCTGTCAACGCATTTACAAACAAAAATAACTTGTCATGAACAGCTCACCTGTGGATATGGACCCATTATTCCTTAGACCACCACTTTTTATAGGCCCAAACAATCAAAAGGGCTCCAACTACTGAGACAATCAGGTTGCCAATAATATGGGTAACACCAAACCCTAAAATTCCAAATATAAACTTGCCCACTATTCCTCCACCAATTCCCAACAGAATATTCCACAGCCATCCGTTGCTTTTGCCTTTATACATAAAGCTAGCGAGCCACCCAGCGGCACCGCCTATAAGAATGCTTAAAAGTATGTCCATTTCTTTATTGTTGTTTGTTTCACAATTCTAATTAATTGCCATCACAATTCCGTATTTCTGGTTCGTCTTCACTGAATTATTGGGGCCCCCTCCCCTCCTTTCCAAGACAAAACTTGGCTTCAATATTCTTCTTTTCCTAACCATTCAATTAGTAACTTGCAGTCGAAAATGCATTTCTATGATACTTTCTGGTAAAGAGATTTTAAATAAGTTGGGAACGGAAATACAAATCGAACCGTTCTCTGCACAACAATTAAATCCTAATAGTTATAACCTCCGCCTTCATCCCGATGTTTTGGTGTATGAAAATCATGTGCTGGATATGAAAAAGGAAAACAAAGCTATTCCCTTACAAATACCAGAAGAAGGGATGGTGTTGGAACCTGGCAAACTTTATCTGGGGCGAACCGTGGAGTTTACAAAGACTGAAAAGTATGTGCCTATGCTGGAAGGCCGTTCGTCTATTGGCAGGTTGGGTTTATTTGTTCATATCACAGCAGGCTTCGGCGATGTAGGTTTTGCAGGATTCTGGACCCTCGAAATGTTTTGTGTGCAACCCATAAAGATATATCCCAACATAGAAATTTGTCAAATCTATTATCATTCTTTGCAAGGAGAATATGATTTGTATAAAAGTGGAAAGTATCAGAACAACCAAGGAATTCAACCTAGTTTGCTTTTTAAAGATTTTGAATCGAAACAATAGCCTTAATAGGGTTGTATCACATCAAGTAAGTGTATCATTAATATGAATGTAAAGAATCCAATACCAGTTACCGTACTTACAGGGTTTCTTGGCTCCGGGAAAACAACCCTGCTGAATAAAATACTCAGCGAAAATCATGGGAAGAAAATAGCGGTCATAGAAAATGAATTCGGAGAAATCGGCGTAGACAACGATCTGGTTGTGCAGGCAGACGAAGAGATCTTTGAAATGAATAATGGATGCATCTGTTGCACTGTGCGTGGAGATCTTATCCGAATTCTTAATCAACTATTGCGGAGAAAAGATCGTTTCGATTACATCCTAATCGAAACAACAGGCTTGGCCGATCCTTCTCCGGTCATACAAACCTTTTTCACTGACGATGACTTGAGGGAGGAATTTAGTCTCGATGGAATCATCACTACCGTGGATGCAAAACATGTATTGCTGCATTTGAATAGCAGTCCGGAATGTAAAGAGCAGATTGCCTTTGCTGATGTGATTCTGCTCAACAAAACAGACTTGGTTTCTGCATCGGAATTGGATGAATTGGAAGCAAAAATTCGAGCGATAAATTACCAGGCAACGGTTTATAGAACTCAATATTCTCAATTGGATATTGACAAAGTAATTGGCATCAAATCATTCGACCTCGATCGAATTGGTGAAGAACAGACACAAGCATTCCAGTTTAAAGTTCATGGAGGTGCCCTCTCCCCTGCTACTACTTCTTTTACTTTTAAACCAGGCATTGTTCCCCAGCATCATCATCACGATAGTGAAGTAGGATCGGTTGGTATTGAAATGGAGGGGGCTTTGGATTTGAAAAAGCTAAACATGTGGATTTCCTGGCTCCTTCAGCATAGAGGACAGGATATTTATCGAATGAAGGGCATTTTCAATATTGCTAATAACGAAGAGCGATTTGTATTTCAAGGGGTACATATGTTATTTGACGCCAGGGCCGACAGAGCCTGGAAGCCCGGAGAGACCCGGTTTAACCGGGTGGTTTTTATTGGAAAAAAACTGAATCGCGAAGAGCTGAATAACGGAATTAAAATGTGCCTTGTATAATACTTGGATATGGAAGAATTAGAAAACGAATTGGAAATACTAAAGACCAATTTACCTGATTATGTTACAGCTTTGGCCTGGAGTGCTGACGATGCAATGTTGATGGCATCGGATGCTTCAGGAAACGTGGCGCTTATTCAAGTAGGTACCCAACAAGTGCAAATAGAGAAAGTATGCAAAGACAGTATACTTACCATGTCTGCCAGCAATGAGCAGAACGTCGTTTTTTTGTCTTCGCAAGACTCCACGTGGAAACTGTTGGAATTACCAGGATTATCCTTAATTGCCGAAGGAAAAACCAATGCTTGGATTGAACAGGCTCATTGGAGCCCCGATGGCCAGCATTTGGTTTTTTCTTATGGAAAAACGCTAGAGCTTAGAAACCGGAAAGGCGAATTAATGCATACTTATTCGGAGCACGACAGTACCCTTACGGGCCTTTGCTGGCGATACGACAGCAAGGCATTTGCCACATGTTGCTATGGCTCTTTATCCATTTATGAAATACATGCCCAGGCTAAAAGGAAATTGCCTTGGAAGACCTCGCTAATTTCCTTGGAGTGGAGTCCCGATGGAAAATTTATTATCGCCGGAACACAAGATAATGCCGTTCACATCTGGAATGCTCCATTTAGAGAAAATAACGACTCTGAAATGTCGGGTTATCCGGCCAAAGTAAAATGCTTGAGTTTTGACTCCAAATCAAAATTCCTCGCCACCAATTGCTTGTCAGATGTGGTACTATGGAAATTTTCGGGTAAGCCACCACATGGTCAAAAACCTGTGGAATTAAAAGGACATGCCTCCCCTATTCGTCAACTTAAATTTCAGCCAAACGGCAAACTTTTGATCACTGGAGATGCATTAGGCTTTCTGTTATTTTGGATCCCCGATCTAAAAAGGGAATTGTATTCAGGAGCTAGATTAAAAGGTGAAATTTCTGCCATTCAATGGTCTAACAATACCCTTTATGTTGCCGCCGCAACTTCCGAGGGTGAAATTGTTTTGATGGAAAGTCCGGAATAAAGCAAACAAATTAAAACATAGAGAACAGATGTCGCATCCGTCTCAATCTATGAAATCGTTCAATTTATTCTCAAAAAAGTTATCGTTGTTATTCAACGGGTAATGGGATTCTTAAAGAGTAATAAATAACTTACTTTCAATATATTATAATGTTTCTTAGGCGTAAATAATCTAAGAATTTGTTCCTATTGGCAGCCCTATTTTTAGCATTTTATTAGTAATTAGTTTCACATTTAAATCACGTTCTCGTATAGTTGATTAAGAAACAAAACATCAACGAATATGAAAACGCTTCGAATAGTAATTTTCGCTTTTATCTGTGCTGCGGCTGCAGTTTCTTGTAATAAAAAGACGGAGGCATTACCAGCCCCAGCCAACAATAATAACAATAACAATGGCGGTGGCGGAGGTGCAGCCGAGGATACCGTGAATAACGAATTATGCCAATCATCAGTAGATGAGGATAGCATCTGTGAATATCCATTCTATATTACCCCTGTATTTATTCCTGGTGGATTTTATCTAGGAAATGACAACGGTGTTGGTAATGGTTGTGCAACCACGGTAAGTTTAGGTATTGATTCCAACGTAACGGCAGCCTATGAAGGTCAGTACATTAGTATTTATTGGAATTACAATTCCAGCAGAACTTGGTGGGGAGCAGCTTTTAATAACGAACAGAATTGGTCTCCGCTTTTTGTGGCTAAGGCAGGCGCAACAAAAATAAAATTGGATATCAAGCATGCTAAAGAAGTAAAAATTACATTAAATGCTTTTGAATCTGCCTCAAGAGGCCAATTGGTTATCAATAAAGCAACATCGCCTGTTACACCTCAATGGGAAACCATAGAGGTTCCGATTACAAGTGTTCCAACGGCCAGATTCAATGCCCCACTTGGAATAATTCTGGAAGGTTTCTCTGGTGCCAATGGATCAGTTATTGAAGTGCACATGCGCAACATTCGTATCGAGTAATTTTATAGTATTCTATACATCATCTAATAAAAAACCACTGATATCTTCAGTGGTTTTTTATTGATACCATGCTTATTGCATAACACTCATCTAATGATTTCTTTTCTAATTGCCTCAACCATCCCCTACTTCTGAATACTCATTAGTATTTCTATACAAATAAAATCGTATATGATTTTATAACTGTACTTTAAAACAATTCGTTTTGAGCTTTACATTTAATGGTAAAATCCATTGTAATTTTTTTTAAAAGAGAAAAAAATTTATTTTTGTATCATCATCAACCAAAACAATTTATTTTTATGAAAAAGCAGTTCTCGCTGCCAGCGTAATGGTATCGTTATCTTTATTTTCTTGCAAAAAAGATTACACTTGTAAGTGCACTTACCAAGGTGTAGAAACATCGACTACAATTAACAGCACCAAGAAGAAAGCTGAAACAGCTTGTAATGCTATTGAACTTGCAGGAAATAGCTGCGAACTTAAATAATCAAAGTTAAAATGTAATTTAAGGGCGTTTCTTTAAGAAACGCCATTATTTTTTTTATATGATGAATAAAAAAAATGGAAATTCTTTTTTGTTGGTTATTTTTTATCCTAGATTTGGGCAATCAACTTTAAAAAAAATTTTTATGAAAAATGTATTTATCGTAGCCGGTATTTTGGCTTCTCTTTTCTTCTCTTCTTGCAAAAAAGATTACACGTGTAAATGTACTACTGAAGGAGTAACTGTAACTACAACCATCAACGCTACTAAATCTCAAGCTAAAACGCTTTGTAACGGAGCAGGTTGCGAATTGAAATAATTCGTCTCAAAGAGATACTTTGAACCGAGGATTCTGAATTTCAGAATCCTCTTTTTTTTGACAATAAATAAAAAAAGCGAGTATATTTCTATACTCGCTTCTGTGGTGTCGAGTGGAATCGAACCACCGACACAAGGATTTTCAGTCCTTTGCTCTACCAACTGAGCTACGACACCTCCTAATTGGGCAGCAAAGATAGTAAAAAAAGGTAATTTCAAAAATTTTAATAAACTATTTTTAGGCGATACACCGGCTGTATCCTACTATGGCACAAAAAGGAAGTGAAATTTTCATTCACAATGGAACATCCGATTTTTACTTGCTCCAAGTCTTGTGTTTACCCTCCCATACCTTTTCTAAAAAATGTTGATTTGTAAACTTTTAGTAGAATAAAGCGTATTTTTCTATAGAAACCGATTTTTTATATGCAGGTCTTGGCACAGGTGATTTTTGGGGTAATCTTTTTGATTGCCAACTATTTCATGGTAAAAAACATTTTGCGCATACGTAAAACCATTTTACTCGGCAAAGATGTTTCCATTGAAGCGTCCTCCCAACGATGGAAGAATGTAATCCTCATCGCATTTGGGCAGAAGAAAATGTTCAAAAAACCATTACCTGCCCTACTCCACTTATTTGTTTACTTGGGCTTTCTGATTGTTAACCTGGAAATGATAGAAATCATCGTCGATGGATTTTTTGGAACGCATAGAGTTTTATTTCCCTTGTTAGGTTCTTTGTATTCGTTCTGTATCAATACATTCGAATTTTTTGCTGCTGCCGTCATTGTAGCGTGCCTGGTATTTCTCATCCGGAGAAATTTAATAAAGGTACCGCGTTTCTCAGGAGTTGAAATGACAAGCAAACCGATTGTGGATGCCAATCTTATTTTGGTAGTTGAAATATTGCTGATGGTTGCATTCTTAAGTATGAATGCCTGCGATTATTTACTTCAGCAAGCGGGGCATGAGCATTATACTTCGGTCGGCAGATTTTTCATTTCATCCTCTTTAAGTCCCTTGTTTGCAGGATTGAGTTCCGAAGCCCTGGTATTCATTGAGCGCTTTTGCTGGTGGTTCCATATTATAGGTGTGCTCGCCTTTGCCAATTATGTGTTTATGGAATCGAAGCATTTGCACATTTTCCTTGCTTTTGTTAACACCTATTTTGCTCGCACCGAGCCTGCAGGAAAACTGCAGTCCATGGAATCGGTAACGCGCGAAGTGAAACTAATGTTGAATATTCCTGTGGAAACCACAGAAACAACCACTGAGCCAGGCCGTTTTGGAGCCAAAGAGGTAAACGATCTTAGTTGGAAAAATATTCTCGACGCCTTCAGCTGCACCGAATGTGGTCGTTGCACACAACAATGTCCGGCTAACTTAACGGGTAAAAAGCTATCGCCCAGGAAAATAATGATGGATACAAGACGCCGCGCCCAAGATATGATGAAGGGCATAGAATCTCAAGGAAAAGAATTTTCGGATGGCAAAAGCTTACTGGGAGATTATATTTCGGAAGGAGAAATAATGGCTTGCACCACCTGCAACGCCTGCGTAGAAGCCTGTCCGGTATTAATCAATCCGGTAGATATTATTGTGCAATTGCGGCAATACAAAGTAATGGAAGAATCGCAGGCTCCTGCCAGTTGGAACATGATGTTTTCGAATGTAGAAAATAATTTTGCTCCCTGGAAATTTTCTCCCTCCGATCGATTCAATTGGGTACAAAAGTTAGATTGATTTTTTAACCTGGAAATATATTTTTATGGCAAAGTATACAGCACCTTTGGTCTCTGAATTAGTGGCGAAGGGAGAAAATCCTGAAATTTTATTTTGGGTTGGATGTGCAGGATCTTTCGATGAAAGAGCGAAAGCCATTACCGTGGCATTTGTGAAAATATTGAATCACGTAGGAATAAAATTCGCCGTTCTAGGACATGAAGAATCATGTACTGGCGATCCGGCAAAACGCGCTGGGAACGAATTCCTCTTTCAAATGATGGCCATGAGCAATATTCAAGTATTGAATGGATATCAGATTAAAAAAATTGTGACCGCTTGTCCACATTGTTTTAACACGATTAAAAACGAATACCCGGCCCTGGGTGGTAATTATGAAGTGGTGCATCATGCACAGTTGTTGCAGCAACTTATCGACGAAGGTCGCATAAAAATAAAAGAGGGCGGTAGTTTTAAAGGTAAGAAGATCACCTATCATGATTCATGCTATTTGGGTAGGGCCAATCAGATTTACGAAGCACCCAGGAAAGTGCTGGAAGTATTGGATGCTCAGTTGGTTGAAATGAAGCGCTGCCGAAGCACCGGATTATGCTGTGGTGCCGGTGGAGCACAAATGTTTAAGGAGCCCGAAAAAGGTAAAAAGGATATCAATGTTGAACGCACCGAAGAAGCACTTCAAACGGGAGCAACCATCATTGCTGCCAATTGTCCCTTTTGCATGACCATGTTATCCGATGGAGTAAAAAATAAAGAGAAAGAAACGGAAATTAAAGTATACGATTTGGCCGAATTAATTGCCCTGGCCAATGAATTATAAACTCTATTTGATCGGAATTGACACCCACTGGTTTGCTGAAGAACCAGCGGCTGTTCCTTATTTACTCTAAAGGACCTTAAAGCGGCCTGGAAATCTATGCCCTGCTTGCAATTCGTGCTTTTTTGGTGAGTGGATTGCAACGAAATAAATGAAGGCAAATGCAGCCGTAGTATGCCTTTTCTTCCCCAATTTTGCAGAAACAAACTACTTTTACTATATCCAGATAAAAGAGGGTAGTCAGTAATAACCAGAAGCCTTCCTTTTTCGTCTATATGAAATGGAGAGCCACAGACAAGGAGTTCGGCTTTATCAACAGTGTTTAATTGTCTTTTGATTTGTACTTGTCAAAAGACTTCATGTTCAAAATGAAAAGAGTTTTTCAAGGTAAATGTTTAGTAGAATTACTATCGCGGTCGGGCTGTTGCTCATAGTAATTTCTTCCTGCAAAAAACATGAGGAAGAAGCCGGGGTATACTACATCATTCCTAGTGGCAAACATGAAACAAAAAATCCACTTACTTTCCGATTGCAAAACCGAATCAGCGTAGAAGTAAAGTTTGATCAATCGGCTATATATCAAACCTCTTCGGATGAAAATCAGGCAGATATTAATAAACTCTTCGGATTTTCAGATTGTGGTTCGCACCATCAACAGAATAGTGCGCGCTTTGGATGGCGCTGGTATAAAAACAGATTGGAAATTCTCGCGTATTGCTATTCCAATGGAAGTCGCATCGAGCCGGTATTGATCGATACCGTAGCCATCAACGAAGTTCATCAGCTTACCCTCGAAATGATTAAGGACCAATACCTGTTTTCGTGCAATAACAAAACAGTTAAGGTGCCCAGAATATGCGGCTTTAAGGGACTGCGGTATTTTCTGTTTCCCTACTTTGGTGGTGACGAATCTGCTCCACATGACATTCGCATCTGGATGAAGGAGCTAAAATAAACTTAGAACCAATTCTACTAGGCTTACCAACACATTTTTGTGAACATCTGGTTAAAAAGCTTTTTAGGAAAATGTTTTCAATGTTTTGATTTTATCCACAAATAGCCTACCTTTGCCTTCCTTATAAGAAATAATAAGAATATGATCATCGTAAACGTAAAAGAAAACGAATCCATCGATAAAGCCCTGAAGCGTTTCAAGAAGAAGTTCGAGAAAACTGGTGTATTGAAAGAACTAAGAGGACGCAGCTATTTTGAGAAGAAATCTGTTTCTCGCAGAAATCAAGTAATTCGCGCGGCTTATCGTCAGCGTTTACAGCAAGGATTAGTAGCTGAATAATTCAGAATATCCGTTAAAAAATATACATTGAGGTTACTTCGTTTATGAAGTAGCCTTTTTATGTTTACAGCATTTTTAGAATATCTCCAAGCCGAAAAGCGCTATTCGGTCCATACCATCCGCTCTTATGAGTTGGATCTCAGTCAGTTTCATCTCTTTTTACAAGAACAATATTCGGGTTTATCTCCTCAGGACGCCACATTTCCTATCATCCGGACTTGGTTGGCTCAATTGGCGGCCCAACAATACGAGCCAAAAAGCATTCAGCGTAAAATAGCCTGTTTGAGATCGTATTTTAAATTCCTGCAGCGCAAAGGTCAATTACAGGTAAATCCTATGATCCGGATCAAAGCGCCTAAAGCCAAAAAAAGGCTGCCCGTGTTTGTAGAGGAACAAAATCTCCAGCAATTATTACTGCCCGAAATGTTTTGTGAAGATTGGCTCGGCAGAAGGGATAAACTGGTTATGGAATTGCTGTATGGAACAGGAATTCGTCTCTCGGAACTTTTACAACTACAGGAAAAGGATATTCAACTGGCCCAGGCACAAATAAAGGTTTTGGGAAAGGGAAATAAGCAAAGAATTATTCCTTTGCATCCAGCTCTGGTACTGCTGATAAGTCAGGTGATTGCCGATAAAAAAGAACAACGTGTCTCCAGTCCTTGGTTGGTCAATACCGAGGCAGGTGAGCAAGCGTATCCTATGTTGATATATAGAATTGTAAAAGAGTACCTGAGCAAAATTACAACGATAGAAAAAAAGAGCCCACACGTATTACGACATTCATTCGCCACACATTTGCTTAACAAGGGTGCAGAGTTAAATGCCATCAAAGATTTACTGGGCCATAGCAGCCTTGCCGCTACACAAGTGTATACGCACAATTCACTCGAACAAATCAAACAGATTTTTAAACAGGCACACCCCAAAGCCTGATTTCATTTTCTCAATAATTTAAACGTAATTTAGATTTGATTTTAATGAACTGCACTATAGCACTAGCGCAATTCGATGGATCATTTTAGGAAAATGGTTTGAAAATTTCGGCCTTGAAACATGATGCATGAATCTTACCAAGATGAATAATACATCGAGTACATCTCTCTTTTTTGAAGATACCTTTTTTTCGCGCAGAATAAATATCAAAAACATTTCGATTGCCCTTTTACTTATAAAGGTGCTCGCCATGTCGCTGTTTTCTTCCGATTATCAGGATACCTTATTTGTGCCGTTTGTATCGCTTTTTCTCCAAGAAGGAGGAAATCCCTGGCAACTTGTTTGGGAACAACAACAGTCCTTGGAATTTCCTTATCATCCCTTTCTATTGTATTTACTGGCCTTGTTTTATGCCCCCGTTCATTTTTTATTTGGCGATCATCATATCCTGATAAATCTTTTTTTTAAAGCCCCTCTCCTATTAGCCGATTGGATGATGTTCCTGTTGTTATGCCGGCTATTTTCTGAGAATAAAAAAGAGGTGCTTCTTTATTATTTTGCCTCTCCCATTATATTTTATGCTACCTATTTACACTCCCAACTGGATCTAATTCCAACCTTGTTTCTTTTTTACTCGTTGCATTCCATGCTTCAAGGCAAGATTCTCAAGGCAGGAATTATAGCGGGCATTGCCATAGGAATCAAATTACATGTATGCGCGGCCTTTCCATTATTGATATGGTACATCTACCGTAAAAATGGTTGGAAATCAAGTTTTGTATTTTCGCTGGCTGCCCTAAGCATTTATTTATTGGCTTTGTTGCCTATGTATTCGGAGGGTTTTTTAAAGATGGTATTAGAAAATCCCAAACAACAATCCATTTTTCATTCAGCCTTTTTAATTGCCAATCATCAGGTCTATTTACCTGTTCTGGCAACATTTCTTCTGATCGCCCGGTTTAGTCTGTACAAAAAACTTAACCGTGATTTATTATTTTCCTTTCTTGCCTTACTGTTCTCGGTATTTGTAATGCTGGTGCCCCCCTCACCTGCCTGGTATGTATGGATGTTTCCATTTTTGAGTATTTTTTTCATTCGTGCAACCATGCTCGATTCCCGGGTGAAATATCTTTATTACCTCGTCAATGCTTCCTATCTGCTTTTTTTTATCTTTTTTTATCGATCAGAAATTATCGATTTAAAATTTTGGGGAGTTCCTTTCCAGTTAAAAATTAATAATGTTAATGCGGCCAATATCTCTTTTACCATTCTCTCTGCTTCGGTACTCGCATGCTTATACGCATTTTACACCTTTGGAGTGCGGAGCAATGCCATTTACAAAAACGAAGAACCCTTAATCATTGGCATTGGGGGCGACAGTGGTTCGGGAAAGTCTACCCTGCTCACCGACTTGCATGCGATACTCGGATCGAAGCTTACTCAAATTGAAGGCGATGGAGATCATAAATGGGAACGATATAATGAAAATTGGCAACAGCACACACACTTGAATCCCAAGGCCAATTTTTTACACAAACAATCGCAGGATATTTTAAACCTGAAATCAGGAAAAACAATTTTACGATCCGATTACGATCACCATACGGGAAAATTTACCAAACCGAAACCCATTACACCTGGATCGTTTATCAGTATTTGTGGCTTGCATCCCTTTTACCTGCCTGTGATGCGTAAACTGATTGACCTGAAAGTTTTTTTGGATACCGAAGATAATTTGCGCCTTAATTGGAAACTACAACGGGATAAGGATACCAGAGGCTATTCTCAGGAACAGGTATTGAAGCAATGGTCCATGCGCAAGCAAGACTCAGAGAAGTTTATTGCACCGCAAAAGCAATTTGCTGATATCATCGTTTCGTATTTTGCTTCCAACGTTCAGCCAATGGATGTCCCTGAGGTTTCAAACATTCAATTAAAATTTGCCATAACCGCCGACATCCCCATGGATGGCATCGTTAGTCGCTTGTACGAATGGGCGATTCCTATTACCTGGGATTATGCTGAAGACCTAAAATCCCAATACCTTATTTTTGAATCTCCTGCATCTTCCCTTCAATTAAGCTTACTCGCCAAGGAGTTTATTCAAAACCTAGATGAAATTTCTTCCGATTTGCATTGGGCTGAAGGATACCGCGGTGTGGTGCAATGGATGGTGTTGTATGCAATAAGTGAAAAGATGAAAGTTGGTAACCATGGGAACGCTTAAAGAAACACATAGTCGCATAAAGGCCTTTCTGATAGACCTTGACGATACCTTGTATTCGTACCAAGGCCCACACCAGAAAGGGATGCAGGCCGTATACACGTATTTGCATCAAACGTTTTCAATCTCAAAGGAGGTAGGCCAAACCTCTTTTCTAAAGGCTCGCGAAGGTGTTCACAAACGCCTTCACCATACGGCGGCTTCACACAATCGTTTGCTCTATTTTCAAAATACACTCGAAAACTTAGGTCTTTCTGTTTTTCCGCATAGCCTCGCCATGTACGATGCCTATTGGAATACATTTCTTGAGGCCATGAAACTCGAAAATGGAGCCTTGGAATTTCTCCTTCAACTCAGGAAAAATGGAAAAAAAATTTGTTTGCTCACGGATTTAACGGCGCACATTCAACATAGAAAAGTGCAGCGACTTGAGCTCGCAGATTACCTCGATGCTATGGTGACCAGCGAGGAGGCCGGGCGCGAAAAGCCCGATGCTTCTATGTTTGAACTTGCCTTGTCCAAATTAAACGTGCGTCCGCATGAAGCATGCATGGTGGGAGACAATTTGGAAAAGGATTGTTGGGGAGCCCATCGGGCTCATCTGTGTTCTGTTTGGCTCCAGCGCGAAGCCAGCGGACTGGCAATTCCTCCCGATACACTCGTCGTTACTAACCTGAATGAATTACTTCCCTATGCGTGAAATAGATGAATTTGTAAAACTTTCGCGGTTTGCCGGCGAGCGCGTTGATCTTACTCAGGCCGGTGGAGGAAACTCTTCTGTAAAAACGGCCGACAATACCATGCACATCAAAGCATCGGGATTTCTTCTTTCTGAAGTAACTGCTGAAAAAGCGTTTGCCAGTTTGTGTCTTTCAGACTTGCAACAGATTTGGAACGATCCTCATTTGCCACCTACTGCTGAGAAAAGAGCGCGCGAAGCTTATGCCAACCAGGCGGTTGAAAAGGCGCGCAAAACGTTTACCTATAAACCTTCCATCGAAACACTGCTGCACGCTGCCATACCCTATACCTTCGTGCTGCACACGCATCCGGTGGCGGTAACCACTTTTACCTGCCGTTCCAATTGGAAAGAAGAACTAAGCCGATATTTCCCGGATGCTTTATATGTTCCTTATGCCACACCAGGCCTCGAACTTACCTTGCAGCTCCTGAAGGAAATGCAAAAAGAGAAAAATGAGGCCTCCCTGGTATTCTTGCAGAATCATGGTTTGATTATTTCCGGTAACGATCCGGAAAAGATATGCTTGCGATACAACGAAGTTGGCGATGTACTCGCCAAAGCAGCAGGCTTGAATTTGGAACACTACAAAACCACCAATCTCATTTCGCAATTGGTTAACCAGTTTTCAGGCAAACAACAAATAGCGTATCTGGTAGAGGATGTCTTTATTCAACAGCTTTGTCAATCAGGCAATCCGGTTTTGTTTACACCACCTTTCGGTCCGGACACCTACGTGTTCGGAGGTAAAATCCCTCTTTGGCTGCCGGATTTAAATAATCACCAGGCTTTGTTGGAGTATAAAAAACAATACCATGAGTTTCCCAAAGTAATTATCTGGGATAAAAAGGTGTATTGCCTGGCAGATCATGTAAAGAAAGCCAAAGAAATGGAAGAAGTAATGAAGTTTCATTGGATGGCGGCTTCCAAGGCTCATTCCATACAATACCTATCCAACGAAGAAATGGATTACCTGGGTAATTGGGATGCCGAAAAATACAGACAAAGTCTTTAGTACCCAAGAAAATTACTTGTATGAAAATCATTATTCCTATGTCTGGTGTAGGCCAGCGTTTTGTTGAAGCGGGCTACAAGGTTCCCAAGCCCCTCATAGAAATTGACGGAAAACCCATCATAGAACATGTGGTTGATTTATTTCCCGGAGAAAAAGATTTCATTTTTATCTGCAATGCTACACACCTTGCAGAAACACCCATGCGTGAGGTACTTGAAAGGATTGCGCCCCAAGCTCAGATTGTGGAAATCGCTCCGCATAAACTCGGCCCAGTGTATGCTGTTTCCCAAATCATTGACTCCATTTCCGACGAGGAAGAGGTCATTGTTAATTATTGCGATTTCGGAACGTATTGGAATTACCAGGATTTTTTACAGCATACCCGAAACCGCCAGGCCGATGGGGCCATACCCTCTTATAAAGGCTTTCATCCGCACATGCTGGGTACCACCAATTATGCCTTTCAAAGAGATAATGAACAATGGCTGGTACAAATACAAGAAAAAAAGCCCTTTACTGATAATCGCATGGAAGAGTATGCTTCCAACGGAACCTATTATTTTCGAAAGGCATCTTTTGTAAAAAAATATTTTTCAGCCTTAATGAGTCGCGGGCTTTCCCTGAATGGAGAGTATTATGTGAGCATGGTATACAACCTGATGCTGGAAGCAGGATTGAGGATTTCCATTTACGAAATTCAACACATGCTTCAATGGGGAACACCTGGCGACGTGGAGGAATACCTGCGCTGGTCCGATTATTTCCGTCGTTGCATAGAACCACTTCCACAAACAAGCCCAGCCAAAAATACCCGCTTATTAATTCCGCTTGCCGGAAGAGGAAATCGATTTGTGAGCGAAGGGTATGCCGTTCCCAAACCTTTAATTCCTGTCAGCGGAAAACCTATGATTGTGCAGGCAGCCGCTTGCCTCCCTCCTTGCGAAAAGCAAACGTTTGTTTGCTTGCAAACCCACCTCGATCAATTTCCATTAAAAGAATCCCTGCTCAAGGAATTTCCAACGGCCAGGGTACTGGCCTTAAATCAAGTAACCGAAGGCCAGGCCTGCACCTGTGCCTTAGGTCTTGAATCTGAAGATCCTGAAGAAGCCCTGCTGATTGCAGCTTGCGATAACGGCTTGCGTTTTGATTGGAACTTATACGAACAATACCGTACGGACGAAAGTGTGGATGCCATTGTTTGGTCTTTCCGTCACCATCCCTCCAGCCGCGAAAATCCCCACATGTATGGCTGGCTGGGTGTTAACGAAGACCTCGACCTCACCAAGGTTTCCGTCAAAGTGCCCATATCCGATACCCCCTTTGAAGACCATGCCATCGTGGGCATGTTTTATTTTAAAAACTCCACACTCTTTCTTCAAGCTTTGCAGGGATTGATCGATAAAAATGAACGCGTGAACAATGAGTTCTATGTAGATTCTTGTTTGAACGAATTACTGCGAATGGGCAAAAAGGTAAAAGTTCTCGAAGTGCAAGACTATATAGGATGGGGCACCCCCAACGATTTCCGCACCTTTGAATATTGGCAAAGTTTTTTCCATAAATGGACGGAGCACCCATACCGAATGGAGCGGGATCCATCTATGAATGCAGAAATGATTTCAGCCTACGAGCAACGGTACACCGCTTTTGAGCAAAAG
>JALONM010000043.1 GCA_025454925.1 Cytophagaceae bacterium | reverse complement strand
CACCACACTGCCTCCCGAACAAAAAGTTGTGGCGGTTGCAGCGGTAATATTCGCAGCAGGCAAGGTATTTACAGTAACCGCTGTAGCCGCTGAAGTAGCCGAACATCCGTTGGAAGCCGTTACGCGCACAGTGTAAGAACCTGCTGTAGTAACGGTAATTGATTGTGTTGTGCCCAGGGCAGTAGTTCCCAAAAACCATGCATAGGAACTTCCGGTCGATGCTGACAAGGTTAATGATTGTCCTTGACAAATAGTAGTTGATCCCGATGCCGTAATGGCAGCTGAACATGTAAGCAGTGTGCCATAGGCTTCAACTTCATAGATCGAGAATCCCCATTGAGTGGCTCGTGTGGTAAGCTGCAGGCGTATGTATCGACCTGTTCCGGTAAGATTCTGAAGTATATCTCTTCCTCCATCGCCATTGGTAATAGTTCTTGCGGTTGTCCAGGTTTGATTGTCGTTAGAAAACTGAACTGTGTAAGCGGATCCATAAGCCGCTTCCCAACGGATGATCATATTTTGAATAGAGTAAAATGCCCCCAAATCAATTACCAAGGTTTGGTTATTGGCATAGGCACTTGCCCAACGGGTAGTCCGGTTACCATCGTTCACCAGATTGGCCACATTGACAGAATTAGCTTCCGTAGAGGAAACCGTAACAGGTTTATTTAATGCGATATTCGTTCCGAAGTTCGGCTCAGGCTGGGCATCGTACACCAAAGCATTACCTGAATTATTTTTTACCCAAGTCAATCCAGGTGTTGATTCCGCCAATCCACCAAAACCATCATGGTTGGTATACGTCCAGCTTAAGGCTCCGGCATATCCCCGGTTGTACACTTGACGAAAACACTCCTCTCCACTCATTTGAAAATTTCCGTTGTAACCTCTGGCAGCAAACTCAGCAACCACAATGGGTTTATCCAAGCCCCAATAGGCGGGATTATGATGAAAAGGAGAATGTTGTGTTCCTGGCGCTCCTTCGTTATCGTAGTAATGATCCATGTAGAAATCAAGATAGCCGTCGTTGTCCTGACCGGCATTACGAAGTTCCTGATCGGAATAATAATTCCACCAGCCAGAAACATTGGACATTGACTGAAAATGTTTGGCACCGCTTGAAACCAGAACGCCAGGCACCGCTCTGTGAATGGCTCCAGCGGCGCGATTAATAAAACGTTGATAATAGTAACGGGAAGATAAACGCACACTCGTCCAACCTCCATTTTGCAACATCCCTTCCGGTTCATTAAAAATTTCCCAACAGGCAATCGCAGGATGCAATCCGATCTGGGTGACAGTGGGAACGATACAATTATCAATACATGCCATCATACCTTCATCGGTGGTTAGCATGCGATAATTATTGTTTACATTGATCATGTACTGACCATTTTGCAATAAATCAAAAGAGAATAAACATAGAATAACTACCATGTTTCTTTCTTGTGCCAAATCCAGCACGGTGCGGATATTATTAACCGATTGTGTCCCCAGGCCTGAAACCAGACCATTAGTAAATTTAGGTGCTCTGGAAGCATTGGTATAAAGCCACCATCGAATGGTATTTCCACCTGCATTTTTAACATTGTCTAAAATAGTGGCCCACTGCTGAGCATTTATTGGAGTATCACCCACATCGTTGGCAAAGTCCTGCCAGGCAATATTCATTCCACTCATAAAAATCTGCTGTCCATTAGGCATCGTAATTCTGTTTTGTGCCTGGGCACCTAGCAGCAAAAACAATAGGGAAACGGAGAATACTATACTCCAGCCTCCCCTAGCACCAAATTTTCCTGGGTTCATCTTGTTCGGTCTCATACATATTTGGGTTTTCAAATTATGTACAATGAAACCTTCGATAAGTAACATAAATATTTATTAGCACAAAACGCTAATAATTAAACACTTACAAGTATTTAATCTGAAATAAAAAAATAAATTTCTTGGATTAAGTCAGTGAATATTCGAAAAAGAAAACAAAGAAGTCACCCATTTGAAAGATTTCGATGGCTCTACTAAAAATAATAAAGCCACTTATTCTGCCATAGAATAGCAGTCTGAGGAGATTAAAATTAAATCAACAATGCTTTTAACTTTTCAATTTGATTCGGCAATTCGTATTCCAGGAGCATTTTTTCTCTGGCAGCTTTGCCCATGGTGGCGGCCAAATCAGCGTCCGTAAGCAAACGATCCATATGCAAGGCCATATTTTCCCAATCACCTTCTTCCGATAAAAATCCGGTATGGTTATGATTGACGGCGTCTTTAATGCCTGCATGGCGCGTACTTACAATAGGCAAACCACAAGCACTGGCTTCCAAAATGGTATTGGGCGTACCTTCCGAATCTCCATTTTCAGGATTCACCATAGAATGCTGAACAAACATTCGACTTTTATACATCCATGTGCGAATACCTTCCTTGTCCAACACTCCCACCAATTGAACCTTTTCAGTAAGTTCTAATTCTTGTATTAATTGTTCGCAGTACTCCTGCATTTCTCCAGATCCAATCATAATCAACCTGGCTTCGGGATGATGCTGGCTGACTTTTTTAAAAGCTTTAATCGTTAGATGTGGCGCTTTCTTTCCGGTAAATCGTCCTACTGCTAAAATATTTTTTTCTGAAGTTTCAGGATGAGCCCCATTAAAAAAAGTTGTATCCACCCCATAAGGTATCAGTTTGATTTTGTGTTCCGGAGCCCCCAGTCTTAGCAATTGCCGTTTCATATCGTTGGATACAGCCACCAGGCTGCGGGCATACGAAAACATTTCCTGATAATCCTGAGCATATTTTTTTAACGTAACAGCATCCGAAGCATCAAATCCATGGAAGTGCACAATCAACGGAATATTTGATTCCTTGCAAGCGTTTAAAACCATTACGCCGGTCACGCCATATTGTGCTAGCACAGCGGTCGGCGCAATCTTTCGTAGGTGTGATAATAGGTAATGATTGAAGAATGAAGGATACCAGGAGCTAGCCATTCGCTTGATGGCAATCCGTATAGGTTCACCTAAAGGCAAGGAAATAATGGAGGTATTCTTTTCTGTTTTAAAAGGTCTCCAACCTCCGGTTAATGTATATTCAGGAGCAAGATATCTGAGCTGATTGTAAATGAAAGTCTCCGAATAATTCCCTTGATTGGGATACGCGATGCAGTAACGATTCATTTTTTTATTTTAGCAACTAATACAAACGTACAAGCATCGGAATTTTTACTTTGTTGAGAAGTAGTCTTATCCATAAGAGCTATCAATGGCTGCATGAAGAGGGCCAGAACAGGTTTTAAAAACGCAGGAATTTTAAATAAGAATCCATCTTGAAACAACTGCAGGCCCATGGCTGCCCTACCGATGATGCCCTTGAAATAAATAACTTCAAAACCCTGCTGCTCTACTACTTTTTTTAGACCACTGGAAGTCCAACGCCAATAATCTGTAGGGTCTGGATGGTACATCCAATAACCATGGGTAGAAAGAATTAATATTCCATCGGATTTTAATATGCGCTTGCTTTCGGAAAGGTATAACACCGGATCTGGTACATGTTCCAATACCTGCGTGGATAGCACCGCGTCTACCGTGTTATCCTCCATGGCAATGGCACCAGTGGGTTTAATATGGATCTCCGCCCTGGGATTTTCTTCTAAATCTATTTTGTAATATTTTTTTACATGAGGAAGAATAAGCGACTCATAAGGTGAATTACCACACCCAAAATCTGCCAGCGTTTTGGCAGAACCTGAACGAATGAATCCATTAGTCACCGATTCCAACTGCTTGCGCAATTGAGTTAAATAATAATATCGTGGATTGAGCCAATTCGGATATAACCGTTCATGACCTTCTTCACGTTCTTTTATGGTCGTACTCACGTTAAAGCAAAGTTTCGTTTAAACAAAAGTAGCTATTCTACTGAACCCAATCACTTATTTTTTAATCCTAAATGAAAAAATCTTTTGATAAAGTACGATTGTTAATTGATTCAAATCCGGAGAAATTCGGAAATAAAGAATACTACCAATAAATAGCACGGAAACAATCACCGATCGCAAGACCACATCAACCAGGTAATGGGACATGGTTGGCAATAATTCATTGATGCCAGCACAAGCAAGCACCAGCAAACAAATGTACAGGTTGGATTTGTCAAAAGGCTGCATTCCTAATTTTTTCCAGATAAAAATAAACCGCACCAGATTGAATAAGGTAAAGGAAACAAAAATCGATATTGCAGCTCCGGTAATACCCCATACCGGAATAAGGAGTACATTCGCACCTACATTTATTATTGCCAAAAAAACACCCACCAACAGATTAAAGGTAAAATATTTCGATTGCAAAATAATTTCATTATTCACACCGGTTGCCATGTCAACCAGGCGTGCCAAGGCAATCCAAAAGATCACATATTTTCCAGCCTGGTATTCGCTTCCATTGGGCATGATGGTAAAAATCGAATCTACATTAAACCAAATGCCCATAAATATCCAGGCTCCAACGATCATTTGATTTAATGCCGACTTTTTATAAACCAGACTCAACGTTGAAAAATCTTGCTCATTCCAAGCTTTCGAAATCACTGGGATACTAATCTGGGCGATGGATTTACGTGGTATCTCCAGAATACCACCAATAAAAAATGAAATAGAATAAATGCCCAACATGTTAACATCCAAAAAAGCAGGGATTAACAAAGCATCAATTTTGATAATTAGAACAGATGCGATACCACCGATCATGATAATTAAACCATACTTGATCATGGGAAGTATTTTTTCTTTGGTTAAGATTGAAAAATCCGGCCATGTAAATTTCATCTTCAGATTTTTAAGATAAAAAAACAGAACCAATGTGGCAAGGGCATACATGGCGATACGAAAGACCAGAAAAGAAGTAAAATCAAACGTCCACCAGGCGTAAGCCAATACGAGTATGATTCCCAGGAGACGCAGCAATACCTCCCGATTAAAGGAAGGGACTACTATCCTGAAATATGCACGGGAAAAAGTTTCCAGCAAGGCCATGAACAACAAAAAGAAAAACAGTACCGGAATAAAGTACGAAACATAATCGACCGCTAATCTTTTCCCTTCGTAGAACGACATGAAATATGATTGACCAAGCAGGTAAACCAGACTGGTAAACAAAAAGCCTAAAAATAAATAAGCAAGAAGGAATGTTGGGAAACCTGCATGTTTATGATCTTCCGTTTTAAACTGAGGAAAATAACGGTCAGAAATATAAATGATACCGAGAGAGCCTATGCTCATCAAACTAGTGGCTGCACTTTCCAGAAAGGAAATTGTTCCAATTTCAGAAGGGCTTAGGAATTTGGGACTCACCCAAAGCATATTCACAGCACCCAGGAAAGCGCCTGTAAAACTAACGATGGTACCTTTAAAGCTCTGACGAATTATGATCCCCATGAACTACATTTTTCTGAGGGGCAAAGGTAATCATTTACCTGAGAAATAAGCAGTTTTGTCTTTTAGAATGGAGCCTTATCATCACCACCACCAGAACCAAAATTTGAATCAAAATTATTGGTGAAATTATTCATCTTGCTTCCTACGGTTTTGGAAGAGGAATCAAATTGATCGAAAGCATCACCTCCGGAAGATCCGAAATCAGGACGGTCGAGATCGCAGAACTTGGTATATTGACCGATGAATCGAAGCCAAACACTTTCCAAACTACCATTACGGTGCTTGGCAATGATGACCTCTCCCATACCTTTTGTCGAATTACCGTTTTCATCGACATCAATTTTGTAATATTCAGGTCTATATAAAAACACCACCATGTCGGCATCTTGCTCAATAGCACCCGATTCACGTAAGTCAGAAAGTTGAGGTCGTTTATCTCCACCTCGAGTCTCCACGCTACGGCTCAACTGAGAGAGGGCAATCACAGGTACGTTCAATTCTTTTGCCAATTGCTTAAGGGATCTGGAAATGGCAGAAATCTCCTGCTCACGATTCCCCGCGCCGCCCTTTGCATTGCCTTCACTGCTCATCAATTGCAAATAGTCAATGATAACCAACTGAATATCATTTTTTGCTTTCAATCGACGGCATTTCGTTCTCAACTCACGAATGGAAATCGCAGGGGTATCATCAATGAAGATAGGAGCATTGGTGAGTGCAGAAATTTTATGGTGTAACTGAGCCCATTCGTATTCTTCCAGGTTTCCTTTTTTAATTTTTTCAGAAGACAATTCTGCTTCGGCAGAAATTAAACGGTTTACCAACTGCACAGAGGACATCTCCAGAGAGAAGATGGCAACTCCCTTTTTAAAATCTACCGCTGCATTGCGCATGGCAGATACTACAAAAGCAGTTTTACCCATACCAGGTCGGGCTGCGACAATAACCAAATCACTTTTCTGCCATCCGGAAGTGATGCGATCCAAATCGGTAAAACCACTTGGAGTCCCAGTAAGATGGCTGTCGTGATCTTTTTTAGCTTGCAATTCCCGCAGGGCCTCTCCCATGAGGGAGCGCATATCCGCATAATTTTTCTTGATATTACTCTCGGAAACATTATAAAGCGCCTGCTCGGTGCGGTCCAATAATTCAAACACATCGGAAGTATCTTCAAAAGCATCGCGTTGCACGGTAGATGCAATCGAAATCAGATCGCGTTTAATGGCTTGTTCTGCGACAATCCGGGCGTGAAACTCAATATTAGCGCTGGAATTGACCTTTGTTGTCAGTTGAGTAATATAATACGCGCCACCCACTACTTCTAATTCGCCTTTGGATCTCAGGTGATTGGCTACCGTTAGAAGATCAATAGGTTCTGATCGGTCAAACAATTCAATTACCGCTCTGTAGATAAGCTGATGTGCTTCTTTATAAAAACTTTCGGGTTTTAATATTTCGATCACAGAGGTGAGCGCATCTCTTTCCAGCATCAAAGCGCCTAATACAGCTTCTTCCAAATCCAACGCCTGAGGTGGGAGTTTCCCCATCAGATCTACAGGATTAGTAAATTTTGGTTTTAATAATGACGATTTTGTACCAGGCTTTTTCGATTCCATCCCACAAATTTAATTCTCCCACGTGTCGGGTGACGTTCCACGCTCACCTATGTTTTAACAGGTTATAAACGTTTTTATACACATACACCAACATCCTTCCTGTAATCCATGAGGAAAGGACATTACTCTTAATTTACTACAAAATCAAGCAGGATACAATCTTCGGTATTTAAATGTGGATAACATCTGCTTTTTTTTACTGTGAAGCCCACTACGATTGCAGGAATTTGAAGATTGAGCGAGAGGATTTGACGAACCGCAATTTTCTTATAAATTTGTTTACCCAAAATAAAGATAGTCCAAGAAATAAATGAGTCAGGAGAATACTAAACGCGTTCATTTTATAGCCATCGGTGGAAGTGCTATGCACAATTTGGCGCTGGCATTGCATCAACAAGGATTTCACGTTACAGGATCAGACGATGAAATAAATGAACCCTCCCGCTCCCGCCTGGCCAAGGCTGGTTTGTTACCAGAGCAGATAGGCTGGTTCCCGGAGAAAATAAACAAAGACCTTTCCGCCGTTATTTTGGGAATGCATGCCCGCATCGACAATCCGGAACTGCTGAAAGCACAGGAATTGGGCTTACCTATTTATTCCTATCCTGAATATTTATACAAGCAATCCGAAAACAAACAACGCGTAGTGATTGCAGGTTCCCATGGAAAAACATCCATTACCTCCATGATCCTGCACGTACTGAAATTCCACCAGAGAGAGTTTGACTACATGGTAGGTGCCCAGTTGGAAGGTTTTGATACCATGGTAAAGCTGAGCGATGCCCCTGTTATTGTTATCGAAGGAGATGAATATTTTGCATCTCCCCTGGACCGTACACCGAAGTTCCTACATTACAAACATCACATCGGACTTATCAGCGGTATAGCCTGGGATCATATAAATGTGTATCCTACCTTTGAAGAATATGTAAAGCAATTTGAAGCTTTTGCCGATGCGTCGCCCAAAGGAAGCATTTTATTATATTCCGATAATGATGATTTGGCCGAGTATATTTGTGAAAAGGAGCGAGACGATGTTACCAGCATTGAATATCCAGCTCATAAACATGAAATTATCGATGGCACTACGTATTTAACATCGGAATTCGGCAGAGTTCCTTTGCAAATATTTGGTAAACATAATATGCGTAATATTTCTGGTGCTAAATTGGTTTGCTCCAAATTGGGTATCACCGACGAAATGTTTTATCAGGCCATTCGCACATTCAAGGGAGCCGCTAACCGCCTTGAAGTCTTAAATAAAAATTATTCGACCATCATCTTTAAAGACTTTGCGCACGCTCCTTCTAAAGTAAAGGCAACTACCAATGCAGTAAAAAAGCAGTACGAACGAAAAGACCTGGTAGCGGTACTTGAATTACACACCTTCAGCAGCCTGACAAAAGAATTCCTGGTGCAATACAAAGATTGTTTTAAATCTGCCGATGTACCTGTGGTGTATTTTAATCCGGAAACCATAAAGCATAAAAAACTTCAGGAGATTAATAATAAGGATGTAACAGAGGCATTTGCCTGTGATAACCTTCATGTGTTTACTAGTTCTGCAGATCTAGAAAACTACCTGAAAAACATTGATTGGAATGGCAAAAATTTATTACTCATGAGTTCAGGCAACTTTGGGGGCATAGACCTCAAAGCACTGGCGAAGGAATTAGTAGAAGATTAATGCTACCATGAAAGGGAAGGGAATTCCTTCGCTTCAAGCAACATAAACAACAAACAAAACACCTATGGCCTTGCAGCTACATAAGCCGCTCGTATTTTTTGATATTGAAGCAACCGGCATGAACATCTCCTCCGACAAGATTGTGGAGATCGGCTTAGTAAAAGTAATGCCCAACCAGGAAGTCATTCGAAAATCGTTTCTGATAAATCCGGGCATTCCGATTCCGGAGGAAATTGTAAAAATACACGGAATTACCAACGAACAGGTTGCAGAGGCTCCTACGTTTGATAAGATTGCTCATACCCTCAATCAGTTTTTGCAAGGATGCGATTTGGGAGGTTACAATCCCATGAAGCTAGACATACCGCTGTTAATGGAAGAATTCAACCGGGTGAATATTCAATTTGACCTCAGCAACCGTCGTATTGTGGATGCGCAGAAAATATTCCATTTAATGGAACCGCGCACCCTTTCAGCCGCATACAAATTCTATTGTCAGAAAGAAATGGAAAATGCCCATCGTGCCGAAGCAGATGCATTCGCCACTTACGAAGTATTGATGGCTCAATTGGAACGCTACGATGGGAAAAGTATCAAAGACCATTCAGGCAAAGAAAGCGTGCCGGTTAAAAACGATATCCAAGCCTTGCATCAGTTGTGTGTAGGAAACATGGTTGATATTGCCGGAAGAATGATTTTAAATGATAAAAGTGTTATCATTTTTAATTTCGGAAAATACAAAGGACAAGCCGTGCAAGATGTATTTAAGAAAGATCCAGCCTATTACGATTGGATGATGAATGGTGATTTTGCTATTGATACCAAGCGAAAATTAACAGAAATTAAATTGGCTCAACTGAAGAAATAAGGAGAAAAAGGGAACTATGAAAACGAAGTTTTGGTGGATTTTTTTAATTGGTTTCATTTCTACGAAACTCTGTGCTCAATCAGCAAGCGACAAAATTGATTTAAAATCATTTAAATCTTCTTTACTCGAACAATTGATTGAAGAGAAAATAGGAAAGCTGCGCGATTCTCTGGGCTTGTATGCCATACGGCGCGACTCCATTCTTACGTTGGCTGCCAAGAACCATGCATTGTTCGTTCGTAAAACCGATAACATTGAGTCGCATCTGCAACCTGAGCCTGCCTACGCTACTTTAGAAAAACGCGTGGAAACGTTTAAAGGAACCCAGGAAAAACTGGATGAACTTATTGAGAAAATACATATCGATCAGCCTACCCGAATCTACAAACAAACAGAAACCATAAAACTACTTACTTACCAGGATGCGGCTGACTTCTTCTTCCAAAACAATATAGCCTCAAAAGAACACCTGGAATTGTTTATCAAACCAGAATGGTACACCTGGGGAATATCTTTTGCTGTCAATGAAGAGCGCAAATATATTTATGCCGTTGCGGTGTTTGGTTCTAAGGGATTCCGATTCCATCATTCCGTGAAACACAAGGATAATCGCAAACAGTTTTATCCTTCTAAAAAACTAAACATTGATAACGCATATGGATTAACGGCGTTCGACGAAAAAAAATGCACAAAATGCAATGAACGCTTTTCGAACATACCCGATTATATTACCTGGGGGATAGTAACAGAAGGCAATAAAATATTCTTTCAGTTTTCTGATTTAACTCTTTTTGAAAAAATCTTTCCTGATGGAGATGAGGCCTTGGCCGTAGACATTGTTCATGTTGAACAATTTCCTTGCGCCAGTGGGAACTCGCTGCACCGTTCTCCTGTCCACGATGGTATTTTATTTAAGCCTCTCCTGAAAGGGGATATCTTAAAAAACAACAAACGAAAAGATCAAAACCAAATTTACACCTACCTGGGAGATAATCCTTACAACAATCCCGGAGAATATGAATTGAGTTTGTTGCTGATAAAAGATAACACCTTGTGTAAATACCTGATCAATACACCTAAAGCGGAGCACAAGCCCAATATTATTGAAACCGACTTATTCACCGATACCCTTACTAAAAGTGAAATCCTTAAAAAGAAAAGTTTGACGTTTATCATTCCTTTTGAAAAAGGAAAAACAGAGTTCAATGAAGAGGACATCAAACCATTTTACGATTCCTTAAACTTGAATCGCTTTAATATTAAAGACCTTAATATTGTTGCCTATTCTTCCGTTGAAGGTACAATTGAAAAAAACCTGGAACTTCAGAAGCTTCGAGCCCAAAGTATTGTCAATGCCATTCAAGCTTTTCAGTTTGATTCAATCAAAACCAATATCCGCACCATGGAAAACTGGGCACAGTTTAACAGAGATATTAAGAATACTTCATACGCCTATTTAACTACACTGGAAAAAAATGTTGTTAAGGAAAAACTTCAAAGTGATTCTTTATTGATAGCGTTGGAACCTTACCTGAGAAAAGAGCGTAAGGCGGTAATCACTCTGAAAGTGGTAGAGAAAATAGACCTGACACAAAACCGTCAGGATTTTATTAATTTGCTTAAAGCAGCGATTGTAAAAAAAGATTATGCCAATGCTCCTCTCTTACAAACAGCCTTGTTTGAAGCCATTACCGGAGGAGAACTAGGTATATACGCATTGGATGCCGCGCCAATTCCCAGAACTAAAGAATTTGCGCAGATGATCAACAATGAAATTGTATTCCGTTATCATCAAAAATTTAATATGGATTATGTGAAAGCCTTAGAAGATGCGTCCTTGCTAGACCCTTCCAATGCTTTCATTAAATTCAATGCTCTAAGCTTAACACTCAAAGGATGGGCGGATTCCACCATCAAGGTAAGCAATCCTGATCCTATAATTAAAAATATCAAAGCATTGTTCTCTACCAAGGTAGATAAGAAATTAGTAAATCAGTTGTATTTGAATTACTACATTTTGGTAAGTGATTTTTACAGAAAAAATAATAAATATAAATACCGGGATGAATCGTTGGCTCAAGTAAAAAAATACTATAAAACGATCGATGCTTCACAAAACGATGTATTAGGCATCTCGAATTATTTTGCTTACCACGGAAGAGAGGACTACGCCATTGAAGTATTGAATCCTTCTATTGAGAGTGGTGACTTCACGGAGGATATGTTGTTTTATTTTTTAAGTTTGACTTTGGCCGATCCGGATCATTACTCCAAATACCATGTAGTAGAAAACATGAAAAAAGCCAGAGAGATGAACAAAGCCAGGTTCTGCACTCTTTATGGAAATGGTAAAATTCGCTTTCAGTTATTTAAAGACGAAAGCATTAAAAAGTATTATTGCGAAAGTTGTTTGATTCAGAATTAAGAGCCTGAAGGATGGAAATTTACCATGGCCTGGAAGAATTGAACAAACAGGCTTGTGTTGTAACAATAGGAACGTTTGATGGAGTTCATCTGGCTCATCAGAAAATTATTCGAAGGGTAATTGCGGAATCCCAGAGGTTAGGCATTCATGCCGCTGTTCTCACCTTCTGGCCGCATCCTCGCAAAGTAATAGCTGGTGAACTACCTGTCCCAGCATTGTTGACCTCTTTATCTGAGAAATGCGAATCACTTGAGGCACTTGGACTAGACAGGATAATAATAACTCCGTTTACACGTGAATTTTCTGAATTAGATCCGCTCACATTTATTTCTGAAATACTGGTAAATACCCTCCAGACAAAAAAAATCATTATCGGATACGATCATCGTTTTGGTAAAGATCGAAAGGGAAATTATGATCTGCTAAAGCAAGAAAGTAATCGTATGGGATTTGAGGTAGAAGAAATCACGCAACAATCGTTGGATGAATTTGCGATCAGTTCTACACAAATTCGAACTTATTTGAACGCGGGAGAAGTTCATCAGGCCTCATTGTTGTTAGGAAGGCCGTATTCATTAAAAGGTCTTGTTGTAAAAGGAAAACAGATCGGCCGCACCCTTGGATTCCCAACCGCTAATATCCAACCGGAGGCACCCGACAAATTAATTCCAGCAGATGGAGTTTACGCGGTTACGGTAAATCATGATCACAGGTACTATGCTGGAATGATGAATATAGGAAACAGGCCTACGGTGGATGGCACAAACAAAACCATAGAAGTACACTTGCTGAATTTTGACAAAGACATCTACGGAGAATCATTACAGATTAATTTTATTCAGCGTATCAGGGATCAACGCAAATTCTCTGGACTGGAAGAACTGAAATCACAATTAATACTTGATAAAGTACAGACATTAGATTTGATTAAAATACAATAGTGTATTAACTTTGTCATAAATATTACGTGACTAAATAGTCCATGGTATATTAAAATTGCTCAACTTTATTCACAATTATCTAAAATTCAAACTCTTAGCTAATATTTCCCTGAATTTTCCGAGAAAAACAAACACAAAACGGGTGTTATTTAATTTTATATAGTTAATAAATTAATCAAAAAACTTATAAAAATACAATAAGTATTCTTTATATTTGGCTTACCCATAATACGCTATAACTATGAAACTCTTTGCAACGAGATCTTTCAGGTATTCCTGTGTTCTGCTGTTCACTCTATTTTTCAAAGCAGGGGCAGAAGGCACGAAGCAATTGCGCCCCACAATTGCCGATGCCAATAACTTCAAAATTTCACTTTGGAGTTCTACCAATCAGTCTACCCGTAAATCCGGAACCTTCTTCAGCACAGCAGAGCCTAACTTTCGAATAAACATTCGAATCTGCAATCTTAATGAAGTAATCAACATGGGTTTTAACGAACCTTCCAATACAACGTTTTTTCGTCTTAGAAAACCTGATGGTACCACGGTAAATTTTAATAGCGCCACTCCCGCAGTGGGAGTTGGTAGTCCGGTATTAACAGACCAAGACCCTGGTGCTCTTTTTTGTTATGCGTTGCCGAATGCTGGTGCTGGAAGAATTGCAAATTATAATACTTGCGTGGCAGGTCCATTGCCTGCTGCCGGTGGATACGCTCCATTGCAGCACATTGCCGATCAGGTTGGGGATTACTACATAGAATTTAATTCTACTAGTCCAACTGTTATTACACAGGCACAACGTCGTTTTGACTTTTTTGATATAACCGTTTGGAACAACAATACGAGTCAAACTGTCATTGATGGGCGTTTGTGGTCGTATACCTGGGACTTGGCGGGTGACCAGGCACAACGTCAATTTGAAGCTGAATTATTCATTTACACCAAAGATAGTGTGGTTACTGCGGTAGATTTTAATGGCATGCGCCCCATTAACTTCGTTATTTCAGCAAATTCCACCGGATGTACGAATACAGGAAACCCAGGAATAGATAGAAAGTCCAGGGTTGGAAATATCAATTACCCGGAATACAGAATCTTCTTAAACGATCCTGATCCAGCTTGTTTTCCTGAAAGACAATTTGGTTGTTTAAATGGTCCTGTCACTGTCACGGGTTGTGATCCTGCCCGTCGCTGCATTAATATGAATGTAACGCGTTCCGGAAAAGTAGAAGTGTTGCTTGATATCGATCAATCGGCTCCGTTTGGAGTAGGTTACGATCAAAATTCACGCGACAGAATTTTTGTACAAGACGTGCAGGCGGGAGACAATTGCATTCCCTGGGACACCCGCGACGGACAAGGCAACCTGATTGCCGTTGGAACTACGGTAAACATTGAAGTGAACTACTTTAATGGAAACACCCACGTTCCCATGTTCGATGCAGAAAATCATGATAATGGATATTCGGTTCGTTTGGTGCGTCCGGCTGCTTTTGCTTCTTGTACCGGAGCGAGTTCTGCAATCCGTGTTTATTGGGATGACGAAGCTCCTACTACCACCTCTGATCCTACTTACACGGGAGGACCTATCATTGATAACCCTCCCGCAGCGGCAATTGATGGACTCGTCAATTTAACAGGTTGTGATGCCAGCGTTAGTTCTTGCCACCGCTGGAGAAACAGAGGCGAAAACGGTTGCTTTCCGAACTGTCCTGAAACAATGAACACCTGGTGGTATGCCAATATTATTAAATCAAATACCTCCTACACCGTCCAATCAACCATCGCTGATGCCAATCGTTTGAACCCTCCTGGAGAAAGAAACGACACAACGGTTTGTAGTAATGTAAATGTAATAGCATTAAATGGTTTGGTTTCAGGAGAAATTACGAATGGCACCTGGGGTACTAATGGAACTGGGACATTCTCAAATCCTAATTCTTTTGATACTGACTACAACTTGAGCGCAGCGGATAAATCAAATCCCAATTTAAAACTTTTTATACGAGCGGTGCCACAAGCAGGAAGATGTTCAGACGCATCCGACACGATGTACGTTGAAATTATTCCTGGCCCGATCGTTACGGGTGCCACGCCTACTCCTGTATGTAAATCCAGTACAACAGTTATTCAACTTGGTGGTGTTACGAATGGAAGTACCAGTAGTTTTCAATGGGAAACTGCTACCCCTGGAGGTACCTTTATTCCGAACGCACAAACTATGAATGCGCAGTACCAGCCATCGGCTAGTGTTTTGAACAGCCCTGGTACCACTACTATTAAATTTATTTTGAGATCTCTCACGAATACTGGCAGTGTAGCTTGTCCTGCTGCCATAGATAGCATCTTTGCTGTTCTTAACAGCAATCCAACCGTAAATGCAACGGACCGTCCGAATATTTGTACCAGTGATGCCACCGTCTCGCTTACAGGAACCATCACAGGAGGTACAGCGCACACCATTACCTGGACCGGCAATGGTTCATTCAGCAATGGGAACATGTTAACACCAGTCTATACGCCAACTGCAGCCGAAAAATTGGCAGGCAGTGCCAGGGTGGTATTACGAGTAGTGCAAACTTCGCCGGTGGCTTGTAGTGCTGTCACAGATACAGCCCTTATTACATTTGTGAATCCTCCGATAGTGAGTGCAGGGTTGGACGACGAATATTGCAGAACCCGAACCGATTCAATTGTATTAAATGGGAGTGCCGTAGGTGGCACCCTGGCCTGGTTATGCCTGGGCTGCAGCGATGGAAGTTTTATGGGGGCTACCAATACCACTCAGGCGATCTACAATCCTGGCAATACGGACCTAAGTCAAAACTTTTTAAGATTCGTGCTTACTTCAACCGCAGGCACCTGTCCACCTGTGCGCGATACATTGCAGATCACACTTAATAACCCATCTTCGGTTAATGTTGGCAATGACACGTTGATTTGTGCTAATAATCCTTGTGTAACGCTAACCGTAAGAGGCTCCGGAGCCGGTCTAGGATCTTGGGCATCCATTGCTGGTGGCACTTTTACACCTAGCATCAACAGCAGCACCATTACTTATTGTCTTTCTGCCAGTGAATTGGCAGCCGCAGCAACAAGTGTATCCTATACCGTGCCTTCGGATGGCAATTGTGGATCATCCACCGACAATTTACTAATTGTAGTAGACGATGCTCCAAAGCCAAATGCAGGTCCGGACTTAACGGTTTGTGATAATAACCAGACCGTGGTTATTTCAGGCGCCAGTGGTCCAGGAACAGTGACCTGGTCGGGTGGCACAGGAGTTTTTAATTTTAATCCTCCCAATAGTGCGGTAAATCCTCAATATACATTATCAGTGGCTGAGGGCAACGCTGGATTTGCAAGACTTGTAATGACCATGGTTACCAACAACTGTGCTGCAGAAAGAGATACCATGTTTATTCGTGTAACGCCCTCTCCTACTGTGAATGCAGGTCCCGACCAATCGGTTTGTGCAAACAATGCCTCTAATATTTCCTTAAGCGGTTTCGCTTCAGCCGGAACAGTACAATGGACCGTAGTATCCGGTGTAGCAGGAACCATTACCAATCCAACTAGTCTGAATGCAAGCTTCACTCCATCATCAACACCTCCAGATAACAGCACTACCGTTTTGAGGTTAACTTCTACCTTAACCAATTGTAATACTGTATCCGATCAGTTGACAATTACCTATACGCCATCACCGGTCGTTACCATTACAAGTTCCAATAACCAACAGGTTTGTAAAACCAATCCAAATACTGCGATCAGCGCTACTCCTCAGGCTCCGGCCACAGGTATACGTTGGGAAACGGTTTCTGGGACTGGAACTTTTTCACCAAACAATACGAGCTTAAGTGCCACCTATATTCCAAGCATTACGGATTTATCCAATGGTTTTGTTACTCTTAGGGCCGTTTCTACCGGAAATGGAAACTGTAACGCGGTCAATAGCCAAACCAATATTACCATTAGTTATCAGGATCCACCCAGGGCCAGTGCTGGTCCAGACCAGGAACTTTGTGAAAGTTCTACCGGTTCCATCAATTTGAACGGTTTATTTAGTCAAGCGGTAAATGGTCAACGATGGACAAGTACAAGTGCTTGCAACGCTTGTTTCGGAGATCCCAATGCCTTGTCAACCACCTATACCCCATCAGCTGCCGATGTAAGCAATGGAAGTGTGCTTCTTATTTTAAGTTCTACAGGTGGTCCACTGGGCTGTCTTCCTGTATCAGATACCATGCGTTTGAGCTTTAATGCTGCCCCCACTGTAAATGCAGGTCCGGACCTGGTGGTTTGTACGAATCAAAATAGTATTTCCTTAAATGGAAGTGGCACCAACGTAAGCCAATTCACCTGGACAGTCTTAGCTCCGGCTACCGGAACTGTTGCGTCTGTGAACAGTGCGGTCACTTCCTACAACATCAGCGCCACAGATAAAACCAATGGCTTGGTTCAATTACGACTTACTGCTGCCGGTAATCCAGGCTGTGCATCCATTACTGATGTAGTTAACCTTACGTTTACCCAAATCCCTGTTGTCAATGCTGGACCTGATCGCACGGTTTGTTTATCTGATATCCCGCCAATATCCTTAGAGGCTACGGGTGCCTCCGGAACATGGTCAGCCAGTGTAGCCGGAACCTTTAGTTCCACTACAGTATTCAATCCTACCTTTACCCCATCAGCACCTAGTACTGGAAGCATTACCTTCACGTATGCTGCGGGTGCCGTAGGAGCCTGTCCGGGAGTTAGCGACCAGGTGGTGTATACAATTATTCCTGGAAATACACTTTCCATGAGTTCCAACAACTTATGTACAGCACAATCGGATCGTGTAAGCATCGGAGCGAACAGTTCTACAGGGTCTGGATTTTGGACAACCGCAGGAACCGGAAGCTTTGTAAACGCTGCCTCTCCTGCTACTTCTTATATCCCTTCTGGGACAGACGTGGATGCCGGTGCTGTAAAATTGTACTTTGAAACTTCCAACAACGGATTCTGTCGCCCCATGCGCGATTCGGTAAGCATCGGAATTAGCAATCTATCCTTGAGTGCAGGTCCGGATCAAAACCAATGCGGCACGCCTGCTAATTTCACATTAAGTCCGGTGGTACTGTTTAACAAAACCAATGTTTCCAACAACGTTTCCTGGACCTCCAACAATGCCGGTGTTAGCATTTCTCCTACCGCTCCTTTTGTAGTAAGTGGTACCAACGTTTCAGGAGCGGTTGTCTTTACCATGACCGTGCCAGCTCAAGGCTTTTGTCCTTCGTTAAACGATAATGTTACCATCAATTTTACTCAAGCACCTTCGGTAAGTCTTGTTTCTCCTCCTGCCAATGCGTGTGAAAATACGGCGGGTATCAGCATTCAAGGTTCCATTACAGGGGTGGTAACAACAGGTATCTGGGAGTCTACCACCGGTGGTATTTTTTCACCAAGTGCAGTATTCAATAACGCAACTCAAAACACAGTCACGTACATTCCTTCTGCTTTGGATAGAACATCCAACTCGATTGTACTTACGTTAAAATCGGACAACTCCCTTTGCGGTGTGGTGCCAGTTTCAACGACAATAACGATCAATAGAAAACCTGTTGTGAATGCAGGAGATGATGTGGTGCTTTGTGCCAACAACAATGTAGCAACACTTAACGGCTCTATTACTAATTCACCGATCGCCACAGGCACCTGGAAATCTTCATCGAATTGTACCACCTGTTTTACAGCAGGCACCGCATTCCCGGCAGGAAACCTCTACGATGCAGACACCAATGATGTGCAACGCGGATTTGTTACCTTAACCCTTACATCGGTCGGAAACATGGATTGCCCCGGAGATTCGGATAAAGTAATTATTACCTTCAGCCCGGCTCCGGAAGTAAATGCTGGCCCGGACCGGATTGTTTGCGGAAACAATGGCCTGGTGCAGTTGGCTGGTACTGTAAATACTCCATTTACAGCACAATGGTCTGGTGGAAATAAATTTTCCGACATCAATAGCTTGACAAGTACCTACGATGCCAATGGTAACAGTGGAATCATTCAATTGATTTTAACCTCTTCTACCAATGCTGGCTTGTGTCTACCGGATCGCGATACCATGCAGATTACAGTAACACCAAGTCCTGTATTAACAGTTGGAAATGACCGGTCAATTTGTTCGGATACATTCTTTGTTTCATTGAACGCCAACAGCAATGTAACGCCTAATCCTGTTGGTCTCTGGACTACCAATGGAACAGGAACCTTCTTAAATGGCAATGCCTCTTCCGATACTGCCGTTTACATTCCTTCTGCGGCGGAAAGACTCGCTGCCCCAACAACGGTGCAGGTTAAATTCACTACAGCCCCAGGTTTGTGCGCCTCTGTGTCAGATAGCATGTTAATTAACATTGAGAAAGCACCAGAAGTGGAAATCGACAATGGAGCGACCATGTCGATCTGTGCCAACCAAACTACCATCAGCCTGAGCGCCGCTCCAACAGTAGCAACGACAGTGGCCTGGTCTAGTCCTACCAGTCCGGATAGTTCTGCCTTTACGATTACTAGCCCTACGACAGCCACCTACACCATTACTGCCTTGGATCGATTAGCTGGCTCGGTGACTATCACAGCGCGTACCATAGACAATAGAAATTGCTTCTCAGCTTCCGACCAGATTGTGGTAAACATACAACCCTTACCGGTGGTCAACGCAGGAGCGGATGTAACCATTTGTCAAACAACCGGATCAGTAAGCTTATCGGATGCTTCGGTTACCAACGCTGCGGGAGGTGTATGGCAATCTGTTAATGGTGGCGGCGTTTTTGGATTAAATACCACCATCAACGGTACGTATTTCTTATCCAACTGCTGCACTGGAATTATTGATACCGCCCTTGCCTCCATTACCTTGCAACTTACATCCACTGAAAATGGTTTGTGTCCAGCAGCTACCGACACCAAAGTAATTACTCTTACCAAATTGCCTGTTGTAAATGCAGGTCCTGACCAAACTGTTTGTATCGATAGTCCGGTAGCGAATTTAAGCGCCAGCACATCACGCTCTTCGGCAATAACATGGTCTAGTCCGGATGGCGGAAGTTTTGCTCCCAATACGTCTACCCTCACTCCTGCTTATACCGCACCGACAGTTGGAAGCTTCCGGGTGGTGGCTACAGCAGCAGGTCTGGGAACTTGCGGCCCACGAAGGGATACGGCTGTAATTACGGTTCGTCCAAGACCTACCATTGACCTGGGCTTGGATGCCAATATTTGCTCGGTAGATGAAAACAGTGTACTTACATTTGAAGTTACTTCCCTGTCTATGACCAATGCTACTGGCGTACTTTGGTCAACCAGTTCAGGTCCATTAAATCTGAGCAATCCACTCAGGCCGGTTTATACGTTTAGTACACAAGACATCAACAATGGCCAGGTGACTATTTTTGCCGTTACCAATGCAGGAATTGGAACCTGTTTACCGGTGGCAGACCAGATGACCATTTTCATTGAAAAGGCACCTGTGGTTAATATCGGACCGGATGTATTGATTTGTGAAAATACCGGTTTAGTGCCACTAGGCTTGAATGCTGTTCTACAACATGTAACTTCAGGCAGTTGGTCATCGAGCACATTATCAGCTGTATTCTCCAACCCCATTGCATTGTCGCCAACTTTAACCGTGACCAATGCCAGCGATGACGATAATGGAGATCAGGTTGAAGTAATTTTCACCAGCGAAGCCGTGGGAGCTTGTCTTCCGGATGCTGACACCTTGCTGATCACTTATACCAATGCACCTGTTTTATCGGCAGGCCCTGATCAAAACATTTGTTTCACAACACCTGGAGAAACTTTATTGATACAATTAAACGGTGGCGTGGCAGGAACCTGGAATATCGTATCAGGTGATGGATTGAGTCCAACTTCCTTCTCTCCTTCGGCCAGCATTGCAAATCCAATTTATACACCTTCGGCAGGCGCTGTTACCAATGGAAATATTGTTCGTTTGCGCTTTACTCCAAGCGACGTGTGTTACTTGGGAGCTACCGATGATGTTCTTATTAACTTGCATCAAACGCCTATCCTGACGACTCCTCCGGTAGCCAATATTTGCGAAACAAGTTCAACGGTGGCTCTTTCTACTACCACCAATTATGTGGGTAGTGTAATCTGGACGCGTATTCAAGGATTTGGTTCGTTGAATACCAGCACTGGAACCAATCCAGTATATACGGTGAACCCATTGGATAAAAACATAACTCAGGTAACATATTTAGTTTCATCGAATACGCTAACCGGCATATGTGCTCCTGATATAGATACGATAACATTCCGCGTGATTCCAGCACCAATCGTGAATGCAGGTCCAAACCAAATCGTATGTTCCGATTTGCTGAATGTCGCTAACGCGGTAGCCCTGAATGGTTCTGCCTCCCAAGTTAGCAGCATAAGTTGGAGTTCGGCTCAGGGAAGTTTTGCGAATGCAACTTCTTTAACTTCTCGCTTTACTCCTACTGCATTTACGGCCACCATTACACTTACCGGAATAGGAAATGCGCCTTGCGCCAACGTCACCAGCAATGTGCTTATTTCTTCCGTTCAGGCTCCAGTTGTAGCAACGTTGGCCAATAAAGACACTTGTGCCAAATTAACACCGTTCAATTTATCCAGTGCCTTACCAAGCATTTCTCCCATCGGTACTACCACAGAGTGGTCTATTGCCACGGGGAATGGTATCTTTATTCCAAACAATACAACCCTCAACGGACAATACATTCCTACCGCAACCGATACCGCCAGAGGATTTGTTGTGTTAGTTCTAACCGCAACCAATACTGGAGTTTGTACCAACCTGTACGATGATACTGTACGCTTTAACCTGGAACCTCAACCCAAAGTAAACGGTGGTGTTGATCAGTTCTATTGCGCCCAGGTGAAAGATATTCCGGTGACCGGAAGTATCAACAGAGCTGGCAATGTGCTTTGGCAAACAGCAGGCAGCGGAACATTCAATCCGGCGAATGGATTAAATACAGTTTATACCTTATCCTCTGCAGATAGCTTAGCCGGCGGAACCGTTATTTGGTTGCGTACCGACAATGCCAGCAGTGGCATCAGCTGCCCGGATGATACGGATTTTGTTGCCATTAACCTGAGTCCAGCACCAGTCGCCATAGTGAACGCTGGCTTCGACCAGTATTTGTGTATCGACAATGAAACAGCCCAATTAAATGGCTTTATTCTTAATGCTAATGGAGGATTATGGAAAATCGTAAAAGGTAGTGGAAGTTTGAGTTCCAATACTGACCTGGATGCCGTTTACCGATTCAGCAGCGATGACAAAAACAGAGATACTATTATTCTTACTTTGGAGTCGGTGGGTCACGATGTACTGTGCCTTCCTACTATCGACACAGTAAAAATATTTTTCACTCCTACGCCTGAAATAACCATTACAGCCTCCGATGAAGTTTGTGCCATTGATCCGATCATTCAACTGGGCAACACCATCAGCCAGGCGAGTATCAACCAGGGACAATGGACTACCAGCGGTGACGGTGTATTTGTTCCGAACGCATTTACGCTAAATGCTCAATATATACCAGGAGCCAAGGATATTGAAGCAGGTCGAGTAGGATTCCTCCTTACAGCCACTGCGAATGGAACCTGTGCGGGTACATATCAAAAAGACACGGTTACTACTATTTTACCATTCAATAAGGCTAGCAGTACAGGAAACAATGTCATTTGCGCCAACGCACCAGGCATAACCTTGCTGGCGAACAGTTCCACAGGTTCCGGAACCTGGACCCGCCTGGCCACCGACGGAAGTCCTGCAACAGCAAACGGATTGAGTATACCTTATGTACCAGGTCCGCAAGACCTGATTAATCAAAAGGCTTCTTTCCAATTTAAAACTACTGGTACTACCTGTGCGCCCGACTCTGTGGTGGTATTGGTAGACATTAGTCCGGCTCCGAGTGTGGAAGCGGCACCTGACTTTACGGTTTGTGCCGATGTCATCAACGGTGGTACCACCGTGGCTGGTACCGTGTTGGTTGCTGGAAACGGCGTTTGGACTACGAATGGAACTGGTTCATTTGTAAACCAATCTACTACCACCAATGCTGGCATCACTACAGTAAGCGCGGTGTATATTCCTTCTTCCCTGGATACGGCCAATAAGAGTGTTCGTTTGCGTTTGACAAGTACAGAAAACTTTAGTAATGGAGCTATTTGTAATTCGGTATTTGATGAGCTGGTATTGAACTTCATGCCAAGACCAACCATAAGCGCCACGCCTTCCAATACCTGTTCTACCATCAATGGAATTCAGATTACAGGTACCGTTAGTCAGGATCCCGTTTATTATCCTGCTTCTACCGGTATGTGGTCCATTGTAGAAGGATCGGGAACCATTGCACCGAGTCCATTCAGCAATAACGCAAGCTATTTCCCTTCAGGGGCTGATCTGGCCAGTGTTCCCAAGACCATCAAAATAGTTTGGTCTTCTCAGAATGCTGGATCTTGCGAACCTGTGAGGGATACCATTCAATTGGTGGTGAATTCACCTATCGCCAATGCCGGACCGGACCGTTATACTTGTAATACAGCACCGGTAACCATCAGCGCGATTGCCACACCAAATGCATCGCGATACACCTGGGTTTGGTTGACCAATCCATCTACCACACTCGCTACCACGCAAGCCGTAACCGTTACGAATCCGGGAGATTACGAACTTACCATGACTGATATTTTCGGATGCGAAGATAAAGACACCATGAAAGTAGAGGATTATACTCCACCTCCTTTGTCATTACCTGCTTCTGATTGTTACGAACCATTCTTGTTTGTGGGACTCAATTCCGACAATCAGTTAAACCCACTGGGTAATTTCCAATGGAAGTTTAACAACATTATCCTGTCAGGTGAGAACTTGGATTCCGTGCGGGTAAATTCACCTGGAACCTATACCGTAGAATACAACCTGGATGCTTGTCGCATTGCTTATGGAAACACCATCATAAATGATATTCCAAGAGTACTGAGCCCGGATGTAATAGCTTGTGCCAATGCTACGGCAGACCTGGAAGTAATGCAGGTGAACAGCCCTCCGAATTCGGCCATCAATCAATACAACTGGACTACTTCTTCGGGAACTCCACTGGGCAGCGGCAGTCCGGCGATCACGGTACCAACAGCCACCACCACTGGTGTGGATTCATCGTATGTGCGCGTTGGCTTTACCGATGGAAACGGATGCTCCAGTCTAGACAGTGTGTTATTGGTGAGCATTCCAAGACCAGTTCCTGATATGCCGGAAGACAGCATGGAATGTGTAAACATTCCAATCAACTTAATCGCCAATAGAGCACCGAGCAACATCAACAGCCTGTCGGTGTTTAATCCTCGCTTTGAATGGACAAAACAAGGTTCATCCGCGGTTATCGACAACGATACAGAATACCAAACTACAGAAACCGGTCGCTATTATTTCCGTGTTAGCGTGGATCAGTGTGTAGGCATTGATTCTACGGATTTGATTTTCCAACCGTATCCGCTGCAGGTATTGCCAAGCGACAAAACCTTGTGTATGGATAGAGCCTTGAGTACCATTCTGGATGCAGGTCCTGGCGTAGTGGGCAATCCACCTAACTTTACTAAAGTAAAGTATTCTTGGTCTGGGCAGGGTGCAACGGAGAACGATACCAACCAACTCTTCACTGTTTTGCTGGAGGATTTTACCAGCATAGACTCTGAAGACAACACGTACTTCGTGACCATTACCAATCAATTCGATTATAAAGAATGTTCGATTGTAGATACTGCTACTGTGCACGATGTGTGTGCTCCACGTGTATTCCCACCCACTGCTTTCCATCCGGGTGATCCGAACAGCATGGATGCCTTCTTTACCATCCATAACAAATACGTAGGTAAATATGAGTTGCGCGTCTTTAACCGTTGGGGTGAAATCATCTTCCAATCTACAGACCGTTACTCACATTGGGATGGAACGTATCGCGGAGAGCCAATGCCAATCGGCGTTTACCCATATACCATTGTTTACGAAGGTAAAGCAGACGAATACGAAGGTCCGTTCCGCAAAGAAGGACGCGTGGTATTGGTGCGTTAATCCTTCTTATCACACATTCATTAGCAACGGGAGATCTAACATGCTCCCGTTGCTTTTTTTTCTACCCGATTGTTCTACGCTCCCATTCTTATTAGGAGCAGATTTTTTGTTTCAAGATGTCACAACCCTACACACAAGATTGAATACCACTTCCTATTTATTTAAATTTGGTGTATACAACTTTACCCCTCACTACGTATGAAATTGAAATGTCTTTTTCTGTTTTTATTTTTTGCCTTTCATTCCGTTTTTTCACAAGGTTGGTATGAATTAAGTCAAAAACCTATTCCCAATTATTACGAAGTAAAAGCTGCCTTCGACCGGGAATGGCAAGGCAAGGAATACCAGAAGGGACAAGGCGTTTCCACGTTTAAGCGTTGGGAAGCTTTTATGCTCCGGCACATGGACAAGGATGGAAACTACAACCGTTCTGAATACCAGCAATCGTATCAGGATTGGAAGAAAACAACTGCCCCGCTCAAAACTGCCAAGCTCAACAATTTATCGTGGACCTTAGTAGGACCGGATTATTCTCCAGGAACTACCGGCACCAACAACAATGGTATTGGAAGAGTAAAAGATATCTGCTTCCACCCTACCGATACCAATATATTTTATATTGGATCTGAAACCGGTGGTCTTTGGAAAACGACCGACTGCGGAACGACCTATACCTTTCTCTCGCAGCAGTGGCCCAATACGTTAATAGAAAACATGTTTCTCAATCCTTCCAACCCCATGGAAATTTGGGTATACATTGAAAATGCCTTGATGAAAACCACCAATGGAGGAACCACCTGGACAACCTTAACCCTTAGCGGAAACCAAGCGGATGCCATTAGTTTTTACATGAACTTTGCTCAAAACCGGATGCTGTTGAACACTTTTTATGGCACCTACTATTCTTCAGACGGTATTACCTGGACCCTGGCAACCGGAACCCCAACGTTTACGACCAATTTCCTGAGAACGTTTGTACACGACGCAGCCAACTCAGCTATTGTATATGGAGTCAACTCCTCCAACATCTACAAATCTTCCAACGGTGGACAAACCTTTACGGCACTCAATCCAACAGGCATCACCTTTGGTAGCACCATCAACCGGATTGCAGTAAGTGCAAACGCACCGAATTCCGTATTCATCATGTCCGTAAACAATTATCGTCTGGTAGGAGTATTTAAATCTACGGACGGCGGCGCGAGTTTTACGAAAATCCTGGATGCCACTACCAGCGTGGCTTCCGAATCCAATCCGCCCGGCTCCTCCTTCTCTGCCGATGCTACCTTTGGTGGACAAGGATTTATTCATGCTTCCTTTGCGGTTTCTCCCACGGATGCATCCCGCATGTTTGTAGGCGGTGTTTCGCTCTTCTACACCCCCAATGGCGGAGCCAATTGGTATGGCGCCGACGACGGTTTCCCTTTAAGTCCGCATGTTGATTATATGAACATTCGCTTTCAGCCAGTCTCCAATCAACCTTTCGCTTGTTCCGACGGTGGTCTGTACAAAGCTTATAAACACAGAGCTTCCAACGGTGTTATGATTTGGGAATCGCTCAACGAAAATATTTCCATCACTCAAATGTACACCATTTCTACCTCTGCCGATGGTTCTCAATTGATAACCGGACAGCAGGATAATGGCGCTTTTGTGTACGAGGTCGGCACTTCCTTTTGGGATTTCCTTTCTATCGGCGATGGCATGGCCACTGGCTACAACGCAGTAGGAAGTACTCAAAAATACCTGGCCCGGCAAAACGGCAACTTATCCATTTACAACGGTGATGTTGAAACGGATTTACTGAACAGCAGCAGCCTGGGAGAAAGCGCCAACTTTTATACGGTAATGAAAACGAACAATATGGTAAACGGAAGACTGTACATGATTCGTAACAACTTATGGAAGTCGGAAGACTATGGAGCGAACTGGACAAACATCACCAGTAGCATCGGTTCCAGTTTCACCAACGGAGATCTGGCCTTGTGCCATAACAATCCGAATGTGCTCGCAATCTATAATTCCTCATCCATCTACCTTTCCGAAGACAACGGTGCAAGCTGGACTTCGGTAAACCTGCCCAAGGAAGGGCTTAATCCTATTTATGTTACGCAACTGGCCATTCACTCCAACAATCCCGATATTCTCTGGGCTTCCAACAATGCGAATGTTTATGCAACTACTGACCGCGGACAAACCTGGACGAAATACAGCACCTGGCCATCCCTTTCGGTAAATAAAATCGTACATGTAGACGGCACCACCGATCGCTTGCTGATAGCCACTACCCTGGGGGTATTTGAAAAATCTGAAGGCTCCGCTTCGCTTCAGGAAGTTTCTTCCGGTTTACCGAAAGTGGATGTAAAAGACCTTACCATCTCCTACTGCACCAACAAAGTGTACATCGCCACCTATGGACGCGGGGCCTGGCAATCGGCCATTAGTTTGAATGCCAGTGCTTGTTGTAAAAACATACAATTCACCACACCTCCGGCATCCTTTATCTGCGATGGCGGTTCTGCCGCCGTGCAAGTTTCCACCAGCGGTACCTGCCATTGGATCCTGAACAATACGCCGCTTACCAGCAACGCCAATCCCCTGCTGGCGCAGCAGACAGGAGCCTATCAAGTTTATGCGAGCTCCGGAACTTGCCAAACCGCAACCACCTCTTTTGAATTATCGAATGCATCAGGCAACGGCGCACCTCCCTTCTGCAAAGCCATACAAAATGCGCCTTTGTCGAACGACATCATGGTTACCGAAGATCATTCGATCCCCTTAAACATCGCTACCCTTTCCGGATGCAGCAACCATACCAGCGCCTTAAAATGCGACCTCAGTACTACCTATTTCAATCCTTCTAATAAGAAAATTTCCTTTCTGCTGCGCGAAATGGATTTGCAACAATCGAGTAATGTGAGTCTGATTTTCGACATCGCCAATCCGAGAAATGTGTATTCGAATGCCGCGAATAACCTGACCATTCTGGCCTCCAGCGATTGCGGCGCTACGTATACGCAAGTATATTCCGGCACTGAAAACGATCTATCCGTCAACACGGGAACCTTTGGATTTACACCCGCCAGTTGCAACGATTGGAAATCCATCACGGTAAGCCTCGCTGCGTTTCAGGGTCAGAAGGTATTGTTGAAGTTTGAATTCTCCAGCTACCCAGACCCCAATTATCCTATGTGGGGCGGCAATTTCTACCTCGACAATATTTGCATCAACGGCACTACCGGACTGCTGTACCAAGTCAATATCAACGAAGATCTATTGCAGGTGATGCCCAATCCCGGAAATGATATTTTCCACCTGAACCTCGGCCTGGATTGCGATCGCTTGGAATTGATAAGCCCACAAGGCCAGGTAATATCATTAAATCCTCAAGACAAATCGATCAACCTGAATGGCTATCCTGCCGGTATGTATACACTCAAAGCCTCTGCAGGACTACAGTTGTACACCAAACGCATCATTAAAACCGAATAGTTTTTTTTTCACATACAGCGCTCCATGAAAAAGCAAAACCTAAAACGGTTTTGCTTTTTTTATCCCAGTATCGAAGCTGAGTTTTCTATAGATTTTTTTTTAGTAGAAAAACGGCTTAGTACATCTAAAATTTCAGAAGGAGTCGAACACCAAGAAATTCTTTTCGAATCCATAATTTTCTGTATCGGGATTACCGGCCATGGATCTGCGTTCCGTGAGTTCCCTACATGGTTCGCTGGGCTTCTTTGGAGAAGCGCCGGTAAAAAATCGTTGTGATCCGCGTGAGGGATAGAAGTGGGGCGCCAAAGGCGCCGGAACGGATAGCCCGGCCCGCAGTGGCATGGCGCCATAGGCGCCGCCGCAAGGGACACGCCCAACCTGATACATCTTGAGTTCATGCCCGCCGATGGAATACCAACCACCCAACCAAAAATCATACGATTAAAATTTATACGTAAGAGACGAGTTCAACGAATAAATAAACGTGTTGTTCTCCAATACCGGCAAGGCGTCCAGCGTGGAGGTGAATTGAGTGGTAAATGCAAAATGTTTCCCTAAAGCCAGTTGCAATTGCGTGTCGTTGATAAAACGCGGTTCAAAAAAGCGATCCCATTGGGCTTGGTAATACATGATCGAGAAAAAAGTAATCATTTTCGATAGATGTATGCGCAGGTTTACATTGCTGGTACTTTTTATAAACGAAGTATGCGCCTTGGTACTGTCTTGCTCCGTAGCAAAGCGAATTACTTTTCCTTGCCAGTTTTCAAGTTCCCACATGCCTCCCGAATTAAATCCGATGTTAATTTTATCGTGTGAATGCAGCGTAATCCGAAACGAAAATCCTGCCAGTTGCCGGTATTCCAATCCCCTACCCAAGTCGTATTGAAACTGCACAAAGGGTTCATACGACAAAATTTTACGTCTGAAAAAATTCAAGCGCGCATGCGTATACCCTTCGCTTACCACGTCCGTTTTTTCCACCTTTATAAATTTTATGTAATTAATGCTCATATAGCTGTGTTTGCGGCTCAGGTAGGCCACGTTGGCATTGGCATGATACTCAAACACCGACACCTTCTGCTTTTTCGTAGAGAAACCGAAACCCACATTCCCCATCCAAACATTAAAGGTGTCTTTATCCAGCCGGAAACGTTCAATATTTAAAATCTGGGCATTTATAAATAGTGGACACAGCATCCATAATAAATAAAAAAAGATGTACTTTTGCATGAGTAGTAGGTTCCTAGTAGAATCAAAAATACTAAAAGTTCTTTGTTTTGGGGATTTAAAAACCCAGGCATTCCAAAACCTTTCTTCGGATCGGTTTATTTGTCTTTGGGGGTGACTGGATTTGACAGCGTGTGTAGGGGTGTGTAAGCAGGCCGGGTGTTGTGAGTATTACCCGTGACAAAACTCTCGAACTAATAATTGGCGAAGAGAACTCTTTTGCCCTTGCTGCTTAATCTAGGTATTTAGCATACGCAAGTGTCCCGCCGGACCCACGTTTTCCGGGGCTGGATTCCGGGGCATCGTAAAGGAAAACTGGTAGTCGGTATGATGTTGTCCGGCTACGAGAAACTCAGCATCTAAGGCTTACATCGGGCGACTTTATCCTGTGTAGGCACTAAAATTAATAAAGTCTAAGCTTGTAGAAAATACATTTGCTATCATGACTGGACGAGGGTTCGAATCCCTCCACCTCCACTGCTTACCAGCAGTGTTTGAGTAGAGAGTGAACAACACTCTTTACTCAACTATACTGGTTGCTACAAAGTTCCAGCTACAGCACTCATCCCTTCTGCCATGCCGAAAACGCCTGCTCCTGATGCCGGCGGTAAGTACCTCGGCGGCAATGCCAACCCAAACCATCTTCCTGCTATTACCACCGGCTTAGCCATGCCCTTCATTGCCTAACACAACATGAACAACAACGACATTTTACGACGCTTGCGCTACACCTTCGAACTGAACGACGACCACATGATGCGTCTGTATGCCTTGGCCCAGGTGGAAGTTACGCGTGCACAAATCAGCTCCTGGCTCAAAAAAGAAGAAGATCCGGATTTTAAACAACTCTACGACAAAGAACTTTCTCCTTTCTTAAACGGACTCATCGTAGACCGCCGAGGAAAAAAAGAAGGCGTAGAAATCATCAATGAAAAAAGTCTCAACAACAATCAGATACTTCGCAAATTAAAAATCGCACTTCAATTGCAAGACGAGGACATACTAAGCATCCTAAGTTTAACTGGGTTTCGTTTTGGCAAGCATGAATTGAGCGCATTATTCCGCAACCCCAATCAAAGCCAATACCGCGACTGCAAAGACCAGGTGCTGCGGAATTTTTTATTAGGCCTGCAATTAAAATTCAGAAAATCTCAGGAAGAATAAAAGTTCATTGCATCAAGACCTCCGATGTTTTAAACGGTAATTGGTTGGGCGTGCCCCTGCGTGGCGCGTCGCCTAAGGCGCCACACCACATTGGGTCGGGCTATCGCTGCAAGCCCACGCCTTGGCGTGGGTCTTTCCGCTCTATCCCTCACGCAAGCTCGGGGCCTCTGAATAAATAAGAACGCTACAGGAAATTCACTTTACAATATCAGGATGCTCAGGATTGAGCTAAATAATCATAAAAATTCCACCCAAAATTGTTTTAAACTCCCATGCATTTTGATGTAGAATTTCAACCAAAGTTTTAGATAAACTGCGATTTACCACTTCCATTCTTTCCGGTACTAATTGAAAAATCAGGGAACTCACATTGGAATGGGTAAATTGATTTTCGTTGTCTATTAACCTTTATCTTCATAGCTGTAAAATAAAATCGTAAAGTCGTCCGTCAGCCCCCCACAGGCAAGCTATTCAACTTCTCTTTAATCGCTTTCCACTGTGGGCTATATTTATTCATGTAATACAAAAATTTGTCGTTGTGCCTGCGTTCCAGTATGTGAATCATTTCGTGCACCACAATATATTCCAGACATTCCAAGGGCTTCTTGGCGAGTTCGAGGTTGAGCCAGAGGCGGCGTTCTTCGATGTTGCAGGTGCCCCATTTGGTGCGCATTTTCTTGATGCCCCAGTCTTTTACCTGTACGCCGATTTTGGGCTGCCAATAGGCAATGATTTGTGGAACTATTTTCTTCAACTCATTCCGGTACCAGGCATCCATAATCACCTGACACTGCTCCTGGCTAGTGCCCGGACGCACATGCAGGTCGATGTATTTTTTCTTCAGAATGATCCGGGAAGGTGTTTCGTTGAAATGTATCCGAAGCAAATACTTACGACCTTGAAAGTAGTGCGTTTCCTTGTTTAGAAATAGACGTTTGCTTTCGCGCGCCTGTCCACGTATTTTTCGTTGTTGGGTGCGTATCCAGCCCAGTTTGGAAATGGCGTACAAGCGTATGGTATCTTCGCTCAGGTGCAAAGGCGCGGCTATGCGAACGCGACCTGCAGGAGGCATTACACTCAGGTGTACATTCTTGATGTCTTTCTGAACCAGTTCTATTTCTATATCTCCTAACTGCATGATTTACTTTTCGAATTCGTCTTGTTCTTTGATTACGTCGAATACTTTGATGGTGGCATCAAAATCATTCAGGCATTTCAATATTTCTTTTTTGATCAGGTTTTCTTTGGCACTATCGCCTTTCCAACCACTCGGGGCATACATTATTACGGCTTCATGCACTTGCAAGGCCTTCTCTACATCGTTTTCGAAATGGTGGTACAGCACTACTTTAGCCGGACTATCAAGCTCTTTCGGGGTATTCGAAGTTTTCCCTTCCTGCACTTGTTTGGCGATTTCGGCAATTTCTTTGAGGTACTCTTCGTATTCGATGGCTTTGTTCTTGCGGAGCTTAATGATTTCACCCAAGAGGTGACTCATTTTCTCAAAGAAGGTTGGGTCGTTGAGATGCTCCTTCACGATTTTACTGCGCACGCTGTTCTCAATGGTTTCGGCCATGGCTTCTTTGTTGTTCTTGATAGATTCAGGAAGTGTTTCCTTGGCCACATCAAAACCTGCCTTGGCGATGATCTCCAACAGTGGTAAGCTCTCAAAATCCGATATTTTGCGGGGTACTTCTGCTTGCACGTAGTGGTCGATCAGGTGGCGCATGTCGGCTTCGTAGTCTTTTACATCAAGCTTTTCTCCACTGGCGTTTTTGATGGCTTCGCGCAGGTCTTTGTAAAACAGCAAGCGAGCTTCGATGTGTTTCATTTCGGAGGCGTTGTATCCTGCTGCATCCAGTTCGTTGGCAAGATTAGCATAGGCCCGGATAAAGGCTACCGTGCATTTATACAGCTGATCCCGCAATTGTTCGCGTTGCTTTAGATCTTCCGGAATTTCGCTATTGCCGCAGAAGAAATAGCGGTAGTCAGCGTCCTTTTTAGGATTGGGAACAGGTTCGCAAATCAACTCCAGTTGTTCCAGGGCAGTATCCAATCGTTCGCGCCCTTTTTCCAGGCGCGACTGCATGAGTACATCGCAATCTTCTTTTTTGAATTGATCGTAGGAAAGTTCGGAGGTATACACCTGGATCGCACCCGTTCCCTTGTCGTTTACTAAATTCCGGAATAGATCCTTGTAATCCACAATGTAGCCCAATTCTTTATCTTCGCTATCCAGGCGGTTTACGCGGCAGATGGCCTGAAACAAGCCATGATCCTGCATGGATTTATCGATGTACAACACGGTGCAACTCGGGGCATCAAATCCGGTAAGCAGCTTGGAAACCACCACCAGCAATTTCATTTGCGAAGGATGTTTGATAAAAAGATCCTTCGTTTCTTCTTCGTATTGCTCGGTAGTTTTATCGCCCAGGAGTTTTACATAAATGTTGTAAATGCTTTGTTTTTCGGTTTCAGAATTCTCACCTGTTTCCTCGTTCACGGTATCACGGTGACTGGGATTGTAACTGGTAATGATTCCGGTTTTCCCCTTAAGGGTAGTTTGCTGAAAAAGTTCATAGTACTGACAGGCTTCATAAATACTACCTGCCACTAATATGGCCGTTCCTTTATCTTCGTTGAGGCGGGGGCGAACGCCAAAATCCAAGACGATGTCGCTCACGATTTTGCCCATGCGGTCTTTGGAGCTGAGTACCTTTTGCATGGTGCCCCATTTCTTTTTGAGTTCGGCTTTCTGGAAGTCGTTGAGTCCTTTGGTTTTCGCTTCAAACCACAGATCGATGTGGTCTTGAGAACTGATGCGCTGATCGATGTCGCGGGCTTCGTAGACCAGGTCCAGTACTACGCCGTCTTCTACGGCTTCGTTAAACTTGTAGGTGTGAATATAGCTACCGAATACTTCCAGACTGGTTTCTTTGTCTTCTTTCAACAAAGGAGTACCCGTGAAACCAATGAAGACCGTATTCTTGGGCAGTATGGCTTTCATTACTTTGTGCAGGCGACCGCTTTGGGTGCGGTGACACTCGTCGACAAATACGAACAACTCGCCTTTTACTGAAGGAGGATTGTTTTCGATTTCTTTGATGTATTCGTCAAATTGTTTGTCGCTGCTTTTGCCGAATTTATGCACGAGGCTGCATAGCAGGCGTGGTTCGGGTTTGGTGAGTTTCTCCATCAGGTCTGCGCCGCTTTTGGCGCGTTCCAGGGTTTTCTCACCTGCATCTGAAAATACTCGTTTGATTTGTTTATCCAGTTCGGTGCGGTCGGTGATGATGGCGATGCGGGCATTGGGATTGTTGGCCAGTATCCACTTGGTGAGTAGCACCATGGTGATACTCTTCCCTGAACCTTGCGTGTGCCAGATGATGCCGCCTTCTTTTTTGGCAATGCGCTTTTGCGCTTCCTTGATGCCAAAGTACTGGTGGTAGCGTGGAAGTTTTTTCACCCCTCCATCGAACAACACAAAGTCGTGGATGATTTCGAGGAAGCGCTCCTTGCTGCACATTTTTTTCAAGTACTTGTCCAGCAGTTCGGGTTCGTAGTTCTGTTCGTCTTCTTTCCAGCTCAGGTAGTATTTGGAAGTGGTGCCAATGGTGCCGTAGCGCAGGCCTTCGCTGTCGTTGCCTGCGAAGCAGATTTGTATGGTACTGAAAAAATCTTCGATAAATTCTTTCTGCTGGTTGGTGAGGTTCTGGCGTATGCCTTCGCCTATGCCTTTGCTGCTTTTTTTGAGTTCGATGACGGCCAGGGCAATGCCGTTTACATACAGCACAATGTCCGGGCGCTTTTCCCGATTGCCTTCGATGGTCACTTCTTCGGCGATGTAAAAATCGTTGCGGAGCGGATGGCGCCAGTCGATGAGCTGTACCGTATCGGTGTGTTTGCCCAAACTTTCTTTTACATCAATGCCGTAGTGCAGGAGCTTGTATACCTCCAGGTTGTTGAGGTACAAACCCCGCTGGTGGTTGTTGGCTTCGCTTTTGAGTTTATCGAGGGCTTTGCTGATGAGGGCATCGGAATAGCCCTGTTTGTTTTTGAGGAAAGCCCGGAGCGGTTCTTCTTCGATGTTGCTGTTTCCGTAGCGGTCTTGCAGGTTGCCGCCGAACAAAGGCAGGTAGCCCAGTTGCTGCTGGAAGAGTTGTACTACACGGTTTTGGGTGATACGTTCGCTGTTCATACCAATCGTATTTTTCCGGTGAGAAGATTTTGCATCATGCCCTGTTTAATCTGTCGGAATTTTTCGAGTTTGGATTCCAGGGCGGAAATTTCGGAATCCATGTCAGAGAGGATAGTGGCAATTCTATTTTGTTCAGCAAAATCAGGTATTTCTAGTTTAATATTTGAAATTGGACCAAGATTAATTTTTTTGGGAATAGCAGTTTGAAGAGAATTCAACTCTGTTTCCTTTTTAAAAGAAGATGATTTTGAATAATGATAAATAAATTCTGCGGAATACCCAATTTTAATTTTTAAAAGGGCAAGACTGACGTAAAAGCTCGCATCAACATCCCAGTCGATTAATTTGCAGTCACCTATTGAGCCAATTCTGGTCATTAGGATATCTCCCTTTTCCATTTTAAATGATTTAGTCAAAAACTGATGTTCCTCAAGTGAAATGTATTTGGTATTCGTAAAATCATTTTTTGTTACACTTTCAACACTATAAAATGGAACCCCATGCTCAACATATTTTGGGGTTTGATGGGTACCATCTCTAACTTCTGCAATTTCCCCCAACTTCTTCACTTCCCATCCCTTCTTAGGTTTCAGCAATTCCTGCATGGCACCTTGTTTGATGAGTTGCTTTTTGGCGATGAGCTTTTCCAGGCTGCTGATCAGCGCATCGGCATCGGAAAGGGCATTGGCAATGGCGGTTTGCTCGGCGAGGGGAGGAAGGGGGATTTTAACGACCTTTATATTATTTTTTGAAATTCCAAAAACCTTTAATCCTGTTGCTAGTTTATCAAACTGTTTTTTTATTAGTTTATTAGAATGCAAATAGCCTCTATAGCCATCTTTCAAAAAACCTTTATCACGCAATAAATAAGTATGTAATCCCGATATCGCTTTTTTATTCTCAATATTTAATACCTCAATACTTTTTCCTATTCCTTCATAGTCTTCGGACGCATCAGCCACAATTAAATCACCGTCTTTTAATAGCGGATAATCTTTAACTTTTTCATTTATTATTTTGGGAAGTTCATGTTTTTTAAGATCTAGGAATGAATGCCATTTTGTATGAATATCACCATAATGAACATAATTAATAGTTCCGAATTCTATTGTTTCTGCTCGTGAATAAGAAGCCGTAGGTAAAAAGTCAAAAACTTCTCCATATGTTTTTATATCCCATTCTTTGGGCAATTCTCCTAATTCCGTTCGCTTATATCCCTTTCTTACTTCCATACGAATCCCATTTTGTCTGAACCACTGATTTTTATGATTGATTGATTTTTATGATTATTTCTCTGTTTCATTATTTCTTGTTACCTATGAAATTTTCGCCGTGCTAAATCA
>JALONM010000008.1 GCA_025454925.1 Cytophagaceae bacterium | reverse complement strand
CAACCGACCTCATTCGGCACTAAATTATCAAACTCCAATGCAGAAAGTCAGTTGAAAATCTCTACTTTTGAACGGCCCGATTTTACGGGGAGCTTACAATTCAATTGAACTTTTGTACTAAAAATCCGCCACATCGCCAAGCCGAGAACCGTTAGCAGTAAGGCAACAAAACAACAATGGAATCGACAAAGAAAGTTATTTCACCAGTAGCCATTAATGCTCTTTCTGAGGCATTAACAAATATTTATTGGTATAAATCAGAGCTACGCAGCTTTTTGACACATACAATATCCGACACGGCAATTCTTACAAAACTTAATTGGAGTGATTATAAACGAAACATCATTTCTATGCTTGTAAATTTTCTTGCCCTGAATCAAGAAACATACAAAAATGATTTACTGCGTTTAATGACTGAAGTTTGCAAAATGAACGACTTCTCTCATCTCGAACAATTGGAGGACGGAAAGGAAAAATCGAAAAAAGCGAAGCAGACTGTTGAAGCACTCCGTAAACAACTTGCCGGACATAAAGACATCATTGAAGAACAAAAGAAACAAGAAGAAAGGCGACAAACAGCTTACGAAAAAACTTTAAAAATTAAAGGTGTTCAGACACATCTTGATGAAATAAAAAATGAGTTCTATCAACTTGTGAGTTCCACAGACCCACACACAAGAGGATTTAAATTGGAAAAGGTTATTAAGAATTTGTTTTCACTTTTTGACCTTGATCCCAAAGCGTCTTTCAGAATTCTTGGAGAACAAATAGATGGAGCATTTACATTTGAAAGCAACGACTATTTATTTGAAGGTAAATGGCAACAAGAACTTTGCAACATACAAGATCTAGATGCATTTAGTGGAAAACTGGGAAGACGGCTTGAAAATACATTGGGGCTTTTTTGTTCTATCAATGGTTTTTCAGAAGACGCCGTAAAAGCACATTCAACTGGACGGAGACTTATTATTTTAATGGACGGTTCAGATTTGATGGCTGTTTTAGAAGGACGAATTGACCTGATACAACTTTTACTTCGTAAACGGCGACATGCTTCACAAACTGGAAACATTTATTTAAAAATACATGAAATACTAACCTCTTAAAAAATGGCACTAACTATTACAACACTAAATCTTCTTAATGAGTATATAAATGGGGTGATGAACCGCGCAGATCATCACGGACAAAATGTAAATGAAATTGTTTTGACACTTGTTGGTGCTGTAATTTGGAGAGCAACACAAGATGTTGAAGTTAGAACTTACAATGAACAGACAGCAAATATACTTTGGCTGACAGTTAATGTAAATCGCTATGCAATTGCATATAATCATCAGACAGAAAATATTGAAATCCGTGAAAGAACTCAAAATGGGACTGTAATTGCGACTTTCAATAATCAGACAACTGCTGAGACCGTAAAACAAATTTTCAATAGACTATAAAACATGACTGCCTTACTGCTAACGTTGCATATATCTTATGGCTCTCATTGTTGTAAAGGAAAATTTTGTAAATATTAAAAACAGCAATTTATATTATGGTTCTAAGTTTCTAAAGTGCCACAATATATATGCAAAACGTTAGCTAAAACCCTAAATAAGTGATACATTTATGAAGAAATATTTTTTACACAACGGTTCTCAACAAGCGGGACCATTTGACATTGACGACATTTTAAATTCATCCGATCATACAATGAACCGGATTTCTTTCGGTTGTTACGATTAGCTTATTCCCGTAAAAACAATCTGAAAAATCCATCCAACAAATCCACATTCAGCCATTTTGTACGCTTCAACAACAAGGCCCCTAGTAACCCTTCAAATCAATCTCCGTCGTAGGCTTCAACACCACCTTGCGTTTCATTTTTTTCTGAATAACCCCAAAGTGGTGTTCTTCCTCTTTGCTTACCAGGGCTATGGCCTCCCCCGGATTTTCGGCCCGGCCGGTTCGGCCAATGCGGTGAATATAGTCCTTGGGAGATCGTGGTAATTCGTAATTAATCACAAATGGCAAAAACGGAATATCAATGCCCCGCGACATAATGTCGGTGGCTACCAATACACGCAAGCGACCTGATTTGAAATCCTGCAAGGCATCGGTTCTAGCTCCCTGACTGCGTTTGCTGTGTATCGACTCCGCATCGATTTTATTGGCTACCAACTTCTGCACCACCGCTTCGGCTCTATGAATGGAAGAAGTAAACACCAACACCTGTTGCATGTTTTGTTCTTTTATAAGGTAGCGCAGCAACGGACCTTTTCTGCTGTCTTCCACCGAGTAGGCGATCTGTTGAATGATGTCCAGGTTTTGCACTGCTTCTTGCACCTCCACCTTTACCGGATCCCGCAGCAACATTTCGGTAATGGTGTTTACCTCTTTGCCAAGTGTAGCCGAAAAAAGTAAATTTTGTCGTATGTACGGCAGCATTCCAAAAATGCGCGTCATTTCTTCCTTAAAGCCCAAGTTCAGCATTTTATCGGCTTCGTCTAACACGAGCAGTTTTACATCGGAAAGATGCAAGGCCTTATGATCTAGGAGGTCCAGCAAGCGACCGGGCGTAGCAACCAGAATTTCCACGCCATTTAACTTCATCATCTGAGGGTTGATGGAAACCCCGCCAAATACAGGCATGGATTTTACCTTTTGTGGCAAGCTTTTGGAAAACTGAAAAAATACCTCTTCCACCTGCACCGCCAGTTCGCGAGTGGGCACCAACACCAGCGCTTTAATGTGCCGGTTGCGCGTTTCGGGCATACGCTGCACCAACTGAATAACCGGCAAGGCATAACTTGCCGTTTTCCCAGAACCCGTCTGCGCTACCCCCAACACATCTTTTCCTGCAAGTATGGGAGGAATGGCCATTTGTTGAATGGGATACGGTTCCGTGAATCCGGCATCGGAAACCGCTTTCTGCAAGGCAGCTGTCAGACCAAGGGTAGAAAAGGACATAGAATTTCAGTAATACGAACCGCAAGCTACGGATAAAAATTCGGAAAGCAGAAGCGGTAAATTTTTCATCTGCACGCATTATCTAAATGGGAATTCGTCAAATAAAGAGAGAAACCGGATTTCTTTTTCGCAAGATTAAACCTTAATTTCTTTCTATTGAAAAACGACTAATAAAATCAAGGGCTTCAGAAGGAATTGAATAGAAGAAATTCTTTTCTAAGCCCGTGATTTTCTAAGTCGGGATTACCGGTCCTGGATCTACGATCCATGAGCTTTCTCCATCGTTTGCTTCGCTTCTATGGAGAAAAGCCGGTTAAATGATCGTTTTAATATAATCGGAATCCTCCATGCATCTGAGGCATCTGGCTTCAGACAAAAAAACTTCTATGGAAAATCTGAACTAAAGAACGCGCACCGCTTTTAAGAAAATCCCTTTGTAATAATCCGAAAAAAGGTCCGCTTCTATAACACCGGCTTTGGTGCTGGCATGAATAAATTTTACCTGGCCTTCGCCCCGCACTTCGGTTACAAGGCCTACGTGTGTAATTTTAGAATTGCCCTTTTTATCTGTAAAAAAAACCAGATCCCCTACACGAATATCTTTCACCGGCACACTCTTGCCAAAGGCGGCCTGGTCTTGTGCGGTGCGTGGCAAAGTAATGCCCGCCGATTTAAACGACTGGCACATCAGTCCGCTGCAATCGATGCCGGCGCGAGTGTTTCCTCCGTACTTGTAGGGCGTCCCCATAAACGTCCGGGCCTCTTTAATCACCGTGCGGGCCTGTGTGCTTTCGGAAGATTTTTTTTCTGTTTTAGTCGAAGACTTGGTGCTGGTATTTTTTTCCGGAGATTTCGTACTGGTAGACGAGCGCCTATGACACGCTGCCAGCAAAACAATAAACGCCAAGCCCAATACATATCTCATAGCCACTCGAAATTTAGAATCCTCACTCAAGAATATTTTCTGCAACGGCTTCTTGCCACAAACGGTTTCGGTCTATCGGCACTACCCCTACCTGTTCACATACCAAGCCTCCTGCCAGATTCGACAAGGCGGCCAGCGGTTTGGCCGAAAGGCCCGTGCAGAGCGCCAATGCTGCAGTGCTCACCACCGTATCACCGGCCCCCGACACATCTGAAATTTCCCTCACATGCGCCGGCAAATAATGCTGCTCGCCTTGTAAATTTATAAATACCCCTTTTTCCGAAAGCGTCAGCAATACACCGCTTACCTGCATGCGCTCCTGCAGCACCTTGCAGGCCTCTTCCAGGTCCGCCTCACTGCGCAAGTCAAAATCCAGCTTAAGCCCCTCCAGCATTTCTTTCCTGTTGGGCTTAAACAAAGTAACGCCATGGTAATGCAAAAAATTACGTTTTTTGGGATCAACCACCGTGGGCTTGCCCAGCTTGTTTGCCAGTTCCACCGTATAGGCAATAATGTCGGCGCTGATAACACCCTTATCGTAATCTTCAAAAATAATAACGTCGCACGAGAGAATGAGCTCCGCGATTTTTTTCTTCAGCGATGCCTTCTCCGTGGCATTAAGCTCTTTGTCAATTTCCTGGTCAACGCGCAGCATGTGGTGCGCCCCCGACATCACCCGGTGCTTAATCGTGGTGATGCGATCAGCGCTATTGATAATGCCGCTGGTTTGCAGCTTAGCCTCCGCCAGCAGATGATGGAAGTTTTTTGCATCCACGTCGTTACCAATCACCGTGCACAACACCGGCGTGGCGCCCAGCGATTGCACGTTCAAGGCCACGTTGGCAGCGCCTCCCAGGCGTATTTCCCTTTTTTGCACCTGTACAATGGGCACCGGAGCCTCCGGCGATATACGATCCACCTTGCCCCACAGGTACGAGTCGATCATCACATCGCCAATTATCAATACCCGCTTGGTGGTAAATGCTTCAAAAACTTCTCTTGCTGAATATGCCATCTATTCTAATGATCAACGCTTCACTGGTATGTTCACTACTATACAACGCCATCGAAACAGGAACGGATGTACCTTCCAAGGTCTCTGCAACAGCGCTGGAAAGCCATGGTGCGCTTCGGTACAACAAAGCCATCAATTCCTTCCAATGGTTTTTCCTATCTACTTTTTATAGGCTGAAACCTTTGCTAAATTACAAGATCCCAAGGATTTATCCATGTAAAACTTTTAGTATCGCCAAGCCCCGGGCATGGCAGGAACCAAATGCCTGGTAATTTGTTTACCTTAGAAAAAAAGTTCTTGCCATGAAAGATAACATACCCCGCCGGAGTTTTATTTCGCGCTTATCGCTGGCCCTGAGCTCTGCCATGGCCCTGCCCTTGCACGCCATTTCCAATTCAATACGCACAAGTTCCAATACTATGGATGCCATCATTAAAATTAAACCCTTAGGATTTCAATGGGATACGCAAGACCCCTTTTTATTTTGTGTGCACCATGAAGATAAATTTCCGGAAGGAAATGAAAAAATGGGCCCCTCCGCTCAGCATTTTCAAGGCCGGCACATGGGCGACGATTTCATCATTAAAGATGGCTTCCGCATGTACCATGGCAAAACCGTTCCTGGCTTTCCCGGACATCCTCACCGCGGATTCGAAACCGTAACGGTGGTGCGCGAAGGCATCGTCGATCATGCCGATTCCATGGGTGCCGCAGGGCGCTATGGCAATGGCGATGTGCAATGGATGACCGCAGGTAAAGGCGTGCAGCATTCTGAAATGTTTCCGCTGATCCATGCCGAGAAACCCAATCCTATGGAACTGTTTCAGATCTGGTTGAATCTTCCCAAGAAAAATAAAATGGTAGAGCCGCATTTTAAAATGCTTTGGAAAGAGTCCATACCTGTGTACAAGCACCTCGATGCTTCGGGTAAAACCACCCAAGTAGAAATTATAACCGGCAGCCTCTACGGAGTAAAAGCACCGGCGCCTCCTCCCGATTCCTGGGCTGCCGAGGCCAGCAACGAAGTAGGCATCTGGAACATCAAAATGGAAGCAGGATCCCAGTTTACCCTACCCGCCGCTTCCGCAGGCGTCAACCGCACACTGTATTTTTATGAAGGCGATTCGCTTACCGTCACCGGAAAACCAGTAGGTAAATATTCCGCTGTGCAGGTCCATAGTCACCTTGCGTTATCCATTACCGCAGGCTTGCAAGCCGCCAGCATATTGGTATTGCAAGGCAAGCCCATAGGCGAGCCCGTAATGCAGTACGGACCTTTTGTCATGAACACCAAAGAAGAAATTAACCAGGCCTTCGAAGATTATCACGCCACTCAGTTTGGAGGCTGGCCCTGGCCACGCTACGACCAGGTGCATCCAAGGGAGCGCGGCCGCTTTGCCCGGCATGCCAACGGCGAAGAGGAAACAAAAAGCTAAGCCAACAACATCGTTTAGCCCTTGGTTTTTCTAAAACTCAATTACCCAAATTCTAGTCTCTAACACGGAGGCGAGGCCCATTCGCTTTGGCGCTGCAGGCAGACTAGCTCTGCACCCGCTACAAATTCAGCATTGAGGGTGAGTGTTGGATTAGAAAGAATAAAAAATCACAGCTCATGTTTTTGTATGAGCTCAGCTGATTTTCGCTCCCGCCCGGACACTCCACGTAATGTTTTTCTTCACCGGATCGGCGGCTAGCTCGCAGACAGGTTCCTCCGGTGTTCTGTAAAGCTGGCTTTTTGCTTTTATAACCAATTCATAAATTGCTCGTTAAAATCAGTTCCGCCAGTGGGCGGACAAGTTCCGCCAGTAGTCGGACAAGTTCCGCCCTCTGGCTGATGCAGGTTCGAGTTCCGATATACTGTTGACGCAGGAACTCCTAGTGAGTTGCACTGCAACCAAATCCGCTTTTTCCATAAAAGCGAATCGCACGATGTAGAAAGCTCATGAATCCCAGATCTATGGCCGGTAATCCTGACTCACAATAGAATTTATAATGAAAAATGAGGGTTGGATAGAAAATTTAACTAGGAAAGTCTGAAAATTGTAACAAACTTCATTTATAGCCAGGTTCAACATATTTATACAAACAGAATTTTCATGAAAAAATCAATACCACAGTTTCAGCTTGACCGCTTACAGTCATTGTACCACAAGTTAATGACCCGCTTGAATAAGCATTTCGTCAAAGGAAGTTTTACCACCTTTACAAAAGCCAAACAAGCGCAATTATTGAACAGAGTAACAAAACTCAAACAACAGCTGGAGCGCCTAAGGGCTGGCTATAAGCTGGCAGGTTCCGCCCTGGTGTTAGCAAGCGCGTTATATGCAACTCCAGCAATAGCCCAAACCGGTGTGGAGTTTAGAGTAAGTTCCAGTGTAAATATAGATCATGAGAGACCGTCTGTTGCCATGGATGCTGACGGCGACTTTGTTGCCACGTGGCAAAGCTGGTCGCAAGATGGAAGTGGATACGGGATACGAGTTACCAGGTTTAATGCGAATGGTTTTGCTCAAATGACGGAGGACCGGGTGAATACCTTTACGATGGGTAATCAGACACGCCCTGCCGCAGCTATGGACAGAGATGGGAATTATGTGATTGTATGGCAGAGCCTGAGGGATAATTCACAAGGTGACTACGGTATTTATGGCAGGCGCTATACGAGTGCAGGAGTGGGTACTTCTGAAATTAAAATACACTCATACAACTTCAATGATCAGACGGAACCATCTATTGCCATGGACAACGAAGGCGATTTTGTGGTAACCTGGCAAAGCGGTTTTCAGGATGGTAGCGGCGATGGTATTTATGCACAGCGCTTTGATATCAATTTTGCACCTCAAGGCCCTGAATTCAGGGTAAATACCACCACCACCGGCTCCCAGATCAACTCCGACATAGCCATGGATAGCAATGGAGATTTTGTAGTGGTATGGCAAAGTGAAACAGGCGTTTATGGTCAGCGTTACAATGCCAATGGTATGGCTCAAGGCTCTGAATTCGCGGTCAGTACCATTGCAAGTGCCTCTCAGCCCGATGTAGCCATGGATAGCGATGGAGATTTTGTAGTGGCATGGCAAATGGATGCTCAGGATGGGAGCGGAATGGGCGTTTATGCGCAGCGTTACGATGCCAATGGTACAGCTCAGGGCTCATCATTTCTAGTAAATACATACACGACCAGCGATCAAAAAAATCCTTCTGTAGCCATGGATGGCGATGGCGATTTTGTGATTACTTGGCAAAGCCTGGATCAGGATGGAAATCTTGACGGCATTTATGGGACGCGTTTCAACGCAGGTGGTACTGTGGTAATACCAGAATTTCAAGTGAGCACATACACCTTAGGGGCGCAAGATTTACCCTCTGTAGCCATGAATGAGTATGGCGACCATGCCGTGATTTGGCAAAGTTTTGGCCAGGCATCACCTACCCCGCATGGTTCGATTCATGCACAACGATATATTCAAAATCTTAGTCCCACTATTTCCAACCAGACTTTCTCTGTGGCCGAAAACAGCAGCAATGGTGCTACCGTAGGCACGGTGGTGGCCAGCGATGCGAATTTGGGACAAACACTAAGTTATGCCATCACGGCAGGCAATACCGGATCGTTATTTGCCATCAACGGCAGCACAGGTCAGATTACCGTGGCCGGCGCCTTGAATTTTGAAGTCACTAATTCCTACACCCTCACGGTGCAAGTCACCGACAACGGTGCACCCAATAGAAATGCCAGCGCTACCATTACCGTCAATGTATCGGACGTTAATGAGGCAAATCCTTCTATCAGTGACCAATCCTTTTCAGTGGCCGAAAACAGCAGCAATGGTACTTCCGTAGGCACGGTGGTGGCCAGCGATGCAGATCTGGCTCAAACACTAAGTTATGCCATCACGGCAGGCAATACAGGGTCTGTATTTGACATCAATAGCAGTACGGGCGAAATCACCGTGGCTAATCTTTTGGATTATGAATCTACCAACGCTTATACTCTTACTGTGCAGGTAACCGATAACGGTATACCCAGCAGAAATTCCAGTGCCACCATTACCGTCAATATTACAGACGTAAGCAATGAAGCAGCACCTTCCATCAGTGACCAATCCTTTACAGTTGCCGAAAACAGCAGTAATGGGACTTCTGTAGGTACAGTTTTAGCCAGCGATGCGGATTTGGGTCAAACGCTGAGCTACAGCTTCACCGCAGGTAATATCGGGACCGATTTTGCCATCAACAGCAGTACTGGTGAGATTACCGTAATTGGTACCTTGGATTATGAAGATATGAACACATATACCATTACTGTGCAGGTAACCGACGATGGCACTCCTTCTCAAAGTGCTAACGCTACCATCACGGTCAATATAACAGATGTAAACGAAACGAACGCTGTGCTCAAGGGAATCGGATCATCGGCCCTAATCATGAGTCCTAATCCCGCCAATGCCATAGTCCACTTAAACCTGGAAGGTGAGGCCACCATTAAAATTGTTGACCTAATGGGTAAAGTAATTATGGAAACCAGTTTACAAGACCAGAGTTTCTCCGTGAATGGTTTAAAGGCTGGCACCTACCTTGTGGAAATAATACAGAATGGTAATAAGTCAGTGAAAAAACTAATAAAAGAATAAGTATGGCATTTCAATGGAAATGCATTTTTATCCCTATGAGCATCGATACTCATGGTGCGCTATCGTTTGGAACAAAGGATGAGTGGGTTGTTTAGAGCTTAAACAAAAAGGCGTACTCTTTCTTTTACCGTTTCGCACTGCATTCTCCCTGGAGATTTATAGCCGAATATAGCTCCTTTTACTACAACATAAAGACAGTCCCTGAGGCTGTCTTTATGCTTTTTATCAGTTACTAAAATCAAATGCTTGGCGGACAAGTTCTGTCGAATGGCTGTGGTTCTTGTTCAGTTTTAAAGAGAGTATATCATACTCAACAGGCTGCCATTTTCAAAAATTGCCTGCTATCCCCAACATCATTTATTCACAACACAATGTATTATAAACTAAAGCACAACCCCTACAAGATGGTAGCTCTATTCGAAGAGGAAATCGCCAATTATACTGGCGCTGCACATGCCGTGGCGGTGGATTCGTGTACAAAAATCAAGGGCTTGAGAAGGAATCGAATAAAAGAAATTCTTTTCTAAGCCCATGATTTTCTAAGTCGGGATTACCGGTCCTGGATCTACGATCCATGAGCCTGTCCACCAAGCGACGAAACTGGAACAGGTCTTCCTACTGGTGAACGTGAACCCATTGAATATTTGGTTAGTAGTTTACAATAGCAAAATAACATTATACTCTGCTCAAGATAAGCGTTGACCACTTCTTATGTAGGCTACTATTGCCGCAACCACTACGCTCAGGTACTGCATTATTCCAAGTAAAACCCTGTTACAATAATGTCAACTTCTCCTTTATTTCAATAAGGTTTAAAATCAACAAGTCCTTCACGATCCAACTTGTGGCTGCTCCGAAACAAAGAACTTCTATCAATACGCAAATAATTTAGTAACTTATAGGTTACGATTTGTCTATATACGTAAACACTTTTGCTATGCGATTTACCTTCAACATTTTATTGATAAGCATTTTTGTTTTAAATCAACTTTCCTCAGTGGCCCAAACATGGAATCTTGATACTCAATTCAACACCTTTGGAACACTTAATGAAAGAGTTTCTGCTGTTTGCCTACAACCGGATGGGAAGATACTATTGGGAGGGATTTTTACTCACTACTACCGCACTCCTTCTAATGGGTTGATACGTTTGAATGCGGATGGAACTGTCGATCCCACCTTCAGCATTGGAAATGCAGATTACAGAGATACCTATTGCATCACCTTGCAATCGTCCGGGAAAATACTGGTAGCAGGAAGCAAAGTAGTCCGGTTGAATAGTAATGGGTCACTTGACAATTCGTTTACCTCCATTACCATAGGTTCAACAGGAGCCCAGCTACATACTATGTTTGTGCAAGCGGATGATAAAATTGTGGTAGGTGGCACCTTTAAATACACATTGACGCCGGCGTCTCCCATAAATCCCAATCCCGGATATTTACGAAACATTATACGTTTAAATTCCAACGGTACTTTTGATGCCACTTTCCAAGTAGGCAATGGGGTTAATCACGACAATGGGAAAATTTGTGTCATCAAATCCTTATCGAATGGACAACTGATGATTGGTGGCTATTTCACTCAATTTAATGGCTTCAATAAAAGTAATTTGATCAAACTTAATGCGGATGGAAGTCTTGATAATGGTTTCAATCCTGTTTATCCCAATAATTATGTGTTGGATATAGAAGTCGTGGAAGCAGACTCATTGCTGGTTGCAGGATATTTTACCTCCTATAATAACACCAACGTGAAATATCTGATGAAGATTGATGCTCAGGATGGAACTCTTTCCAATTCCTTTTCGAGCCATATTGATAATGCCGTTTTCAAAATGGTCTGTCAGATGGATGGTAAAATTATAGTATTCGGAAAATTTGATTATATCAATAGCACATATGCAAATAAATTTGCCAGGCTAAACCCCAACGGATCAATAGATCCAAGTTTTGTAACTACTTCAAAGCCAAATTTCGTAGGCTTTAGCTTTCAATATGATTTAGCTATACAACCAGATGGGAAAATTTTATTTGCCAATGAAGAAACAAGCTACCGGTATCAAACCGTTAATTTTTTTACTCGCATCAATGCAGACGGAAGTGTGGATGAAGGTTTCCAACAAAGCAAAGGTACGGATGCATATCCCAGGGTCATTAGAAAATTGCCGAATGGAAAATATCTACTGGGTGGAAGTTTTGTATCCTACAACAATACAAAAACGATTGGTATTGTTCGAATCAATCAAGACGCTTCGCTTGATAATACGTTTGTGGGATCGAATAGCCTTAACGATGAAGTATACGATATAGAACTACAAAGTAATAACAAAATAATAGTGGCAGGAAAGTTTACAGGATATGGATCAACAACGGCCTATCGAATAGCACGATTGCATGAGGATGGGAATCTAGATGCCTCCTTTGATTCCGAAAACAACTTTTTAAACAACACTGTCTTTGACGCATGTTTGCAAAGTGATGGAAAGATTGTAGTTGGAGGCCGTTTTACAGCATATTACGATCAGTTAAATTTCCCTTCCGGAATTTCCAGAAATAGGATTGCCCGACTAAATTCCAATGGAACCTTAGATGCATCCTTTGATCCAGGAACAGGGGCCAATCATTTCATTTATCATATAGCCATCCAATCTGATAATAAAATTATAATTGGAGGACAATTTACTACGTACAATAATGTATCGGCAAACTATCTGGCAAGACTTCATTCCGACGGAAGTCTGGATAATGGATTTAACATTGGTAGTGGTTTTGATGGACCCATACAGCATATAAACCTTCTGCCTAATGGTCAGATGCTGATATCCGGAAGTTTTTCTAGTTTTAACGGACAAGCGATGCGCTCACCCGTACGACTCCATTCCGACGGCTCTTTAGATCCAACCTTTCATACAGGCTCTGGACCCATTACAGGAAATTATACGGAAGATGGGCACATAGCAATGACCCATGTAAGGTCTGATGGGAAAATTTTTGCCGCAGGCAACTTTACTACATTTCATGGAGAAGCTAGAAAAAATCTTGTATTACTAAACAACGACGGTACTGTGGATCTTACTTTCAATGCCAACATTTCCGGAGCTATTGCCAATTTTAGTATGGATGGGAATAATAGCATGCTTGTGTCAGCGTTCCGAGGTATTTGTGATGATTATTCCGTTACTAATTTCTTCCGGTTAAAAAGTTCCCTCGTAGATGGCATCCTCTCAAATGAAAACGATGACCAACTTCTGAACGCAACCATTTCTCCTAATCCTTCCTCCTCCGGTGAACGATGCCTGCTTTCATTCAATCCACCGCAACCCAATACTCCTGTTCAAGTTTCGCTTATCCATTTAAACGGAAACACAATATTAAAGGAATCATTTATTGGCCATGATTATATTTTTGATCTCAAAAACCTTCCACGAGGAATCTATATCTGTACCATTAATTTTGACTCAGGACAAAGAAAAACACTAATGCTTGCCGTTCTCTAGAGAACCTTTGTTTCCACAGTCTTTGTATTCCTGTATTTACATTACCTTGGTAAAGAAGACTATTTCTGTATCAAGGCAACTAAATACGTATTTCAAGTATGAATTCCGGAGATCCAAGCTATAACGATTCGTCAAAACCATCGTCAACGATTTTCCATTACGCATAGCGTTTCATTGATTGGTGCGGGGCCACGTCCAGGCATAGCGAAGAATTAAACACAGAAGGATTACTTCTACCACTGCTCCGTATATCATGTGTACCCAGGTTTCCCCTGCCAGGTTAAATAATGAATAGGGAATGTAGAGCGCGGCCAATACGATGTTGGTCCAGCGATTTATTTTCGCTGGCAACAGTATGGATAGAAAAATCATCAGCGCCGGAATCGAGACCGAAATAAGTGCTGCCACCAGAAAGCCCTGTGATATCTCAAATACAAACACTTTTCCTTGGAGAATACCTTCTATCTTATGCGGCATGTACAAGGCAAAATAATCCACGTAGATATAAAGAAACATAAAACTCGCCCAGAGGGCAGCCAGTTTTATTTGCACTGCTATTGGAGCGTCGTGCAGCGATGGTTTGGAACTCGTTTGAGTATTCATAATACAAGCGTTATGTGTTACAGATTAATTCCAAAATGAAAACCAGGTTCTCCGAAAATAAATTTAGACCATTTATCATCCAACTGTTTAAATCCATCCGGAAGCCTTGTGTGATACGCGCGGTGTGTAATGGCCAACGAAGGCTGAATGAAAACTCTGTCTTTGAACAGCTTGATGTGATAGCCTACCCGATAGGTATTGAAAATCTGAAAGCCATTATCGATTTTTTTGTTTTGCTCATTATAAAAATTTTGCAGCGTAGGCATTACATTTAATTCTGCGTACAAGCCCTTGTGAAAAAACCGCTGGTAGGATAAAGAGATGCCGAACTCACGCACATAGCCAGGAAATTTCTCCTCAGGCTTTTTGTAGGCGTCGTTTAAAAACGGGTGAATACCATTGGGCCAGGCATATTTCCAGGTTTTAGGTTCAATGGTAAACACATCTTTTCCAGTGATGCGATAACCGATATTCAACTGTACGAAATGGGGTGGATTTTTGGTGTCCGTATTTCCTAATAAAACAAAGAGTGAACTACCTACAAACCAACGTTTGTGTGTGCTGTCTGAGGCCGCATACTGTGCTTTTAGGTGCAGTGCATTTGTCAGGATGAAGGCTAGTGCCAACCATACAATTTTCTTTTGCATATCTTTTCTTATTGTGGTGAAACCATGGTGTAAAGATATTGGGGCATAGGCAAGAATACATTCACTTAAGTTAATAAAGACCTTAGGCCAGGTACCCGTGAAGTGTATTATCGCTTCTTTTTAACATTGAAATTATATCCGAAATGAAGGCCTGGTTGAATAAAATAATTGGGCCACTTTTTTTCTGCTTCTTTAAAGGAATCCGGAAGATTGGTGCGTATGGGCCAATAGCTGCAGCCGATGGCAGGTTCAAAGAAGAATCGATTTTTAAAAAATTTAAATTGATAACCCAAATGAAAATTCATATATAGGGTAAAGCCATTTCCAATCTTCTTTTTGTTTTCATCGAAATACTTTTCAAAAGCATTCAAGGCAAATACAGAAGTATACACGCCTTTCCACCAGAAGCGCTGGTACGCAAGAGTAGGAGCCAGTATGCGGGCATGTCCCGGGTAATTCAGTCCAGGGGCATCAAAAGAAGGTCCGAAAGGAATTCCTATGGGCCAGGAATAAATGGACCTTTTAAATTCAACGGAAATAACATTTTTGGGGTTAATCCTATATCCGAGATTCAATTGTACATATTCAGGGTTATTCACCTTGTCCAAGTTTCCAAACAAGAATAATGAACTACCCACGTACCATCTTTTAAACGTATTGTCTTGTTTGGCTGATTGCGCATTGGCAAGCAAGCTAAGGGTCAACACCATGGTAATACCAAGCCATACCGATTTCTTTTGCATATCCTTTTTTATTTGTTGTAAAACGATATGGCAAAAGTAGATCGTAAGGGGTCTACAAAACGTTCACTTACGTTAAGAAAAGAGTATTAGCTTTTCTTTTCATGAATTCTAGCCCTTAGTCTGCTCAACGATTGTGGTTGAATGCCTAAAAAGCTTGCTAATTGGTGTTGAGGTACTCGTTGAACGAGGTCTGGTCTTTTTTGCAGTAAGTTGAGGTATCGTTGTTCGGGAGAAGAAGTCTTGAATTCGTCAAAATCAATTCGCTCTTTGGCTAATAATTCTTCTGACATTCTCCTGCACATCAGTTCAAACTTTGGAAATTTGCTGTTCACTTCCATTTCCATGTCGGAATTGGAAACGAGAAGAATACCATCTTCCATGCAACTCACGTAGTAATCGGAGGGGGTTTTATTGACAACGCATGGAGGGCTCAAGGCTTCCATTTCGGTGTAAAAGGCAGTTGTCTTTTCTTCGCTATCTAAAATATAATATACACGAATACATCCTTTCAATACAAAATAGCTTTCTTTCGATTTTTGTCCTTCTTTGAGTAATATAGTACCCTTTTTTACAGAGCGAAACAAGTCTAAGGAAAGTAACACCTCTTTTTCCTCTTCAGTAAGAGTGATGTATTTAGAGATAAAATCAAAAAGTAAGTTTTGCATGATTACCTAGTTACACGTTTTTGTTTTGCCTGCCTTTATGCCGCTGGCATGCGGTGAATTTACCAAAAATCTTTAATCAAACTAATTGGGGGCAATAGAAGCATTTGACCGATGCGAAATTCTATTCAAAGCCCATGAATGTTCTACACCTCGATACCAGCCATGGAACCACAAAGTTCTGCTTTGGTAAACGAAGTTAGCAGACATAATTCCGTATGGAAAATACTTTCGTGGAAATGACTTCACTATTCCGGTATTATCCTATAAACGGCAAAATTGAAATACTGGTTTTAACCCTACTTTTTCAGTAGAAATTCTCCTATTGAAAAACGACTACTAAAATCAAGGGCTTCAGAAGGAATCGAATAAAGGAAATTATTTTCTAAGTCGGGATTGCCGGTCCTGGATCTACGATCCATGAGCTTTCTCCATAGAAGCGAAGCGCACTATGGAGAAAAGCCGGTTTAAATTTAAATTTTTTGATCCTACACGAAGCAATCAACCGATTCTGTCATCGGGAGATGCTATTCTCCGATTCAAAAAAGTGCAGGGATTAGGCCGCAAGCTTCGTGGATTCTTGTTTCCAGCGGATGGCCAGGATGGTTATAAAAACAGTAACCGAAATCTCGATAACACTAAAAAAGATATAGTGTTTGGTGGGTATCCCCGAAGAGAATAGAGATCCGGTTTGTACAATGGTCATTAAAATACCTGCACCCATGTTTGCGATGCGATTGAATGTAAATGGCAAAACCCTGGAAAGGAGAATAAGAAGAATAGGCACTTCCAGAACGATAGCGAACGTAAGCAAAAAATCCTGGTTGATGATCATGTCTCCTACTTTTCCGGCAATGAAATTTTTTAAATCTTCGGAATGGAAAAGCGTAAAGATATCGCAATAGGCATAATTGAGGGTAGCAAACAACCATAGAGTAGAAAGTAACACGCGAGTATCGATTTCAGGGTGGGCGCCGGAAGCATTGTTTTCAATAGTAGTCATCGTTGAGTGGATTAATTTTAAAAATTATGTTGTTTGCCTTCCTTGCATGGGAGGGGAAAAAGGCAAGATAGGAATCTTCCTGATATAAATGAGGTTCGGGTGTTTTTCAATTACTAAACGGTCAATAAATAAAGACCAATGGTTCTCACTGGCGCTGATCTTAAGTTTTTGATATACTTTTTGGGTAAGCAAAAAATATAATCCAAACAGCAATAACGAAATACATGGAATGAAGGATGCAAGACGTACCTTTAGAGAATGTACATTACAAATGGGTTCTTGACTTGCTAAGATCTAGAAATCGAATTTTAGTGTAGAAGTTTTAGAAAAAAATGAAAAAGGCTACGCGAGCGATCCGTAGCCTTTTCTAATATTAGAATCCTAAATTTTCCATACAAGTTCTTCTATGGAAAAACGTCAACTGAACTCAGGGGCTTCAGAAGAAATTATTTTCTAAGTTCCTGAGTTTCTATATCGGTGTTACCGGCCACCATCCATGCACGTTCTCCAGGGTGCGCTTGGCTTCTATAGAGAAGAGCCGGTTGAATCGTCTTTAGCATTTGCCGTCGGCAATTAGTTTGGCGGCAATTCTTCTGCGTGCGTCCTTGGTATTGAGCGGTGATGTTTTCGTAAATCTCTTTACACCCATCAGCATCATGCGCTGCATATCGCCATCCATCATTGAATTTACAGCTTCACGGCCTGCTTTGGCTACTTTGTCTACCGCATCGTTCAGGTATACGCGAGTCATGTCAATTTCGTGACTGCAATGGGATTCACCACGCATGGATACGAGTTTTTCGGTGCGTAACAGCGCCGATTCCGCCATATAAGTCCAGATGCAGATATCGGCAAGGTTCATCAGAATTTCCTGTTCGCCGGAAAGTTTTTCCATGTATTTCTGTGCAGCAGCACCGGCAGCCATCAGCACAACTTTTTTCATATTCTGAATGACTTTTTTCTCGGCTACAAACAGCCCTTCTTCTTCCGCACCAAAATCGGGTATGGAGGTAAGTTCTTTCTGCACGGCCATCACAGCGCTCATCACATCCAACTCACCTTTCATGGCACGTTTGAAAAGCATGTCCATGGTAAGCATGCGGTTGATTTCGTTGGTGCCTTCGAAAATCCGGTTGATTCTTGAGTCGCGGTACGCACGATCCATGGGGTAGTCGGCGGAGAAGCCGTAACCACCAAATACTTGTACCCCTTCGTCTACTACAAAATCCAATACCTCAGAGCCTGCTACTTTTAGAATAGCACATTCGATGGCAAAGTCTGAAGCGGCTTGTAATAATGCTTCTTCATACGATTTTCCTTCTGACTGATAGCGTTCTTCTGCTTCGTGAATATGGGCACCGGCTCTATAGAGTGCCGATTCGCAGGCATACATCTGAATCGCCATTTCGGCCAATTTATGTTGAATGGCACCAAAGTTTGCAATGGCTTGTTTGAATTGCTGACGTTCTTTGGCGTATTGGATGGCCAGCGTGCAAGTGCGTTTGGAAGCACCCAAAGCCGCCGCCGCCAGTTTAATACGGCCAATGTTCAGGATGTTGAACGCGATGAGGTGTCCTTTGCCAATCTGGCCCAGCACATTTTCTACGGGCACATGACAATCGTTGAAGAATACCTGGCGGGTAGAAGAGCCTTTGATACCCATTTTGTGCTCTTCGTTTCCAAGACTCACGCCTGGACCTTTTTCAACGATGAAGCCTGTGAATTTATCGCCGTCAATCTGAGCGAAGACGATGAATACATCCGCAAAACCGGCGTTGGTGATCCACATCTTCTGTCCATTCAGGATGTAGTGCTTACCGTCTGCCGATAACACCGCCTTGGTTTTGGCCGCCAGTGCATCCGAACCAGAACCGGGTTCGGTAAGGCAATAACTGGCTTTCAGTTCACCGGTAGAAAGTTTCGGCAAATATATAGCTTTTTGGGCTTCGTTACCGAAATATAAGATAGGCAACATTCCGATGCCGGTATGGGCTGCCAGAGCCACAGCAAACGAGTGTCCGCCGCCTACTACTTCTGTAATCAGCAGGGAGGTATTAAAGTCTTTTCCAAAGCCGTTGTATTTTTCCGGAATGGAAGTGCCCAGTAAGCCCAGTTCACCTGCTTTATCGAGTAATTTCTGCATGAGCCCTTCATCCTGGCGATCAATGGCATCCAGGTGCGGAAGCACTTCGTGCGCCAAAAAATCGCGGGTCATGTCGGACATCATTTTTTGTTCTTCATTCCATTCCTCCGGAATAAATACATCGGTGAAGTTGGTGAACTTAAGAAGGAACTCGCCTCCTTTAAGTTTAGATACGACAGAAGTGCTCATACTATATTGTTGCTTCGTTTCATTATTATTTTACGATCCGGAAAGAAAATTGTTATGCGTGCATAGCATTTTCTTCGGGCCATTTTAGGTGTCCTTAATTCAATAGTTCAAATATTCCGGCGGCACCTTGTCCGGTACCTACGCACATGGTAACCATGCCGTATTTGTTTTTGCGGCGTCTCATTTCGTTGAACAACTGAACCGAGAGTTTTGCTCCGGTGCAACCCAATGGATGTCCCAGCGAAATAGCGCCGCCATTTACGTTCACTTTTTCCGGATTTAATCCAGTTTCGCGAATTACTGCCAAGGATTGTGAGGCAAAAGCTTCGTTCAATTCAATCAGGTCAATATCTTCCAGTTTTATGCCGGCTTGTTTTACTGCTTTGGGAATGGCCTCTACCGGACCTATACCCATAATGCGTGGTTCTACCCCAGCCACGGCGTAGCTCATAAGGCGGGCAATAGGAGTAAGGTTGAGTTGTTTTACCATGTCGCCGGAAACAAGCATCAGAAAAGCAGCTCCATCGGAAGTCTGGGAGGAATTGCCGGCAGTCACCGAACCACCGTTGGCAAAAACAGGTTTTAATTTTGCGAGGGCTTCGAGGCTTGTATCGGCTCTTGGTCCTTCGTCCTGGGTAACGGTATACTCACGTGTTTTTCTTTTTTCTTTTTCATCCAGGTATACTTCTTTCACGGTGACCGGTACAATGTCGTCGGCAAACAAATTATTTTTGATTGCTTCAACGGCTTTTTTATGAGAAAGAAAAGCGAACTGGTCCTGGTCTTCTCTCGAAATCTTGAACTGTTCAGCCACCGCTTCGGCCGTAAGTCCCATGCCCCAATAATAGTCGGCATTGGATTTGGCGATTTCATAATTGGGAACAATTTTCCAACCCCCAAAAGGAATCGGACTCATAGATTCCACGCCTCCCGCGAGAATGATATTGCCGTAGCCCGCTTTGATTTTAGCATCGGCGATGGCGATGGTTTCCAGACCGGAAGAACAATAGCGGTTTACGGTCATTCCCGGCACTTTGTAAGTATCCAGTCCCATGAGGGCAATCATACGGCCTATGTTGAGGCCTTGCTCTGCCTCTGGTGTGGCATTGCCGGCAATTACATCGTCGATCAGATGTTTGTCGATCTGAGGTAATTTGGACATAATGTATCGGAGCACTTCGATACCCAAATCATCCGGACGAGTGAAACGGAATAGTCCACGTGGGGCTTTGCCAACAGCAGTTCTATAAGCGGCAACGATATACACTTCTTTCATAAAAATCGTTCAGTATACATTTTACATATTCAGCGAGCGGTTATGCATACCCGCCACTACTTTTTTCTCTATCACAGGCTGCTACCAGCCATTAGTTTCGCAAGGGTTTTCCACTGGTCAGAATGCTTTGTATTCTTTCCAGTGTTTTCTTTTCACCGGTGAGTGAAAGGAATGCCTCTCGCTCCAGGTCGAGCAGATATTGCTCCGACACTAAGGTGGGCGCTGATAAATCACCGCCGCACATAATCCATGCGAGCTTCTCGGAAATTTTACGATCGTGCTCGGAGATGTATTTTCCAGAAACCATGGTATTGGCGCCGGCCAAAAACATTCCAAGGGCGGAGCGACCAAGGACACGGATGTCTTTGCGTTGTTTTTTCTGCGTATAGCCAGCTTCTGCCATTTCAATGGCTGCGCGCTTAGCATCTGCTAGGAGTCGACTTCTGCTGAGTACGATTTCGTCGCCGCGTCGCAGGTAATTCATGCCTTTGGCTTCCATGGCCGAAGTAGAAACTTTTGCCATGGCAATATTCATATAAGCGTTTCGAAGGTTGTTAAGAATGATATCTCCTTCTTCCAGTGATTCGGAAACGCGCAACGTCATTTCTTTGGTGCCACCACCCGCAGGTATCAAGCCGACGCCAAATTCCACCAGCCCCATATACAATTCAGCCGAGGCCACTACTTTGTCGGCATGCAAGGTAAGCTCACAGCCTCCACCCAAGGCAAGCGTATGAGGAGCCACCACCACCGGTACGGCAGAGTAACGGGCGCGCATCATGGTATTCTGAAAGGCACGGATCATGAAATCAATTTCATCGTATTCTTGCTCGATGGCATACATCAGAAGCAGCGCCAGGTTGGCTCCGGCAGAAAAATTTTCGCCGTCGTTACCGATGACCAGGCCTCTGAAATCTTTTTCTGCCAGGGCAATGGATTTGTTGATGCCCTCTACTACCTCACTTCCGAGGGTATTCATTTTGGTATGGAACTCCAGGTTTACAATGCCATCGCCGATGTCGTGCAGCGTGGCTCCTGCATTGCCCCATACTTTTTTATTGCCTCGCAGATTATCGAGAATAATGAACGACTCGGTGCCTGGAATTACTTTATAGCTTTTGGAAGGAATGTCGTAATAATGGCGATTGCCGTTTTCAACCAGGTAGAATTTTTTATGTCCGGCAGCCAGCATGTCGTGCACCCAGGCCGCCACTTTTCCGCCCGACTCTTCTATCTTTTTTACACAGGTTTCAATACCCAGAATATCCCAGGTTTCAAACGGACCTTTTTCCCAGCCGAATCCTGCGCACATGGCGGCATCAATGCGGTAGAGCTCATCGGATATTTCCGGAATGCGGTGCGAAACATATTGGAAAAGCCCCAGGAACGTTTTCCTGAAAAACTCACCGGCTTTGTCGCTTCCGGCAAACAAGATACGAAGGCGCTCCTTCAGGCCATCGACGGTTTTGGTTTGTTCGAGGGTCGCAAATTTTGTTTTTCCCTGGGGTCCGTATTCCAGGGTTTTCATGTTCAAGGAAAGTATTTCAGACTTTCCTTCCGCATTCGTTACTTTTTTATAAAAACCTTGTTTTGTTTTTTCTCCCAACCAGCGCTTCGCTTCCATCGAGCTCAGCAATTCTGGCAGCTTGAACAAGTCCCGTGATTCGTCTTGAGGTAAACCAGCGTAGAGGTTGTTGGCTACTTTGGTAAGTGTATCGAGTCCTACTACATCAATGGTTCGGAAGGTGGCTGACTTTGGCCTTCCGATGAGGCTTCCGGTAAGTTTGTCTACTTCTTCCACACTGAGTCCAAGTTCCAAACTTACTTTCAAGGTTTCCATCAATCCGTAAATTCCAATGCGATTCGCAATAAACGCAGGCGTGTCTTTGCACAGTACGGGAGTTTTACCGAGATAGAGATCGGCATAGTGCATTAAGAAGGAGATTACTTCGGGATCGGTTTGTGGTCCGGGAATCACTTCAAATAATTTCAAATACCTGGGTGGATTGAAAAAGTGCGTTCCGCAAAAATGTTTGCTGAAGTCTTCGCTTCTGCCTTCTGTCATCAGACCAATGGGAATGCCAGAGGTGTTGGATGTGATGAGTGTGCCTGGCTTTCTATGTTTTTCAACCTGGGTAAAAACAATTTTTTTGATGTCCAGGTTTTCTACTACTGCTTCCAGGATCCAATCGCAGTGGGCAATTTCTTTCATGTGATCATCGAAATTCCCGGTGGTGATGCGCGATTCAAAAGATTTGTCGTACAAAGGCGCCGGATTGGTTTTAATGGCCGTTTGCAAGGCCTCGTTAACAATCCGGTTGCGTACCGAAGGATGTTCCAGGCTTAAGCCTTTTGCTTTTTCAGCATCGTTGGGCTCTTTAGGCACAATGTCCAGAAGTAAAACTTCCAGACCAATGTTGGCGAAATGGCAGGCGATGCGGGAACCCATAACCCCCGATCCTAGTACAGCCACTTTTCTAATTAACCTTTTCATAGTATCTCTAAAATGTTATCTGCTTCTATATATTGTTTCCTTGGACGTAAAGTGTTTGTCACTGAGGTTCCGGCGGACTAATAAATATTTTTTTCAACGACTATGCTACTGATTTTTTCTATCACTTCCGTGAAAATCTGCAATTTTGTTTCTGGAATTTCCTGTCGTATTACTTCATTAAATTTTTTTACGACTTTCTTGGCTACCTCTTTTGCTTCTTTTCCTTTATCGGTAAGAAACACTTTCACCAATCGGCGGTCGTTGCCATCTTGTTTCCTGTAGATGAGACCATCTTCTTCCAGGTTTTTTAAAATTCTGCTCAGGCTGGTGGCTTCCATGCCCAGGGCAGGTGCTATTTTGGTGGCCGGAGTACCATACTGTTTATCTATGTTTAATAATACATAGCCAACCGAAATACTCATGCCATGCTTGCTTGCCTCTTCGTTGTACATCCTGGCTATGGCCAGCCAGGCGAATTTAATATGAGAGCATATGGTGGGTGTATGTTTCATGCGGCACAAATACCGGCTATTCCCCGGTTGTTTCTTCTTCTATACTATGTACGATGCCCAATCACAAATGTTATGCGTGCATAGCATTTATTTTATGCATGCATAACATTTGTGGGTGGGGCTTTAATCCCGCATTGGGTTGTTAAACCGTAAATAGACAATAGAGATTGTAACGAGAGCTGAAAGCTCACCATCAGGGTGAGTTCCCGCAAATATTTACGAGGAAGGAATACTAACCCGTATTTCGACGGGGAAATTCGAGGAAACATGCTCTGATAAAGAGATTTCGACTCCTAGTATATGTACTATGAATCCTTGGAGGTTTTCATTTCAACAACCCTATCGGGGAACAGAGCCATTTTTTTAATCATAGCAATGCTTGCACCATGGATCGTATGCATAAAATTCGTAATAGTTTATTCTGGATTTATTAAGAAAACCTGGTAAACCTTTTCTTGCCGAAGGGGTTCATTATGGAAAAGGTTCCTTTGCGTGAGGGACAGAGTGGAAAGCCCGGAGTGGCGCTGAAGGCGCCACGAGGACTTGAAGCGATGGCCCGGCCCGCAGTGGTGCTGAAGGCGCCACGAAGGGACACGCCCTCTAATAAAGTCTTGAATTGAGGGTTGGAGTTTGGAAATTAATGCTCCAAAGAAATTTTTCTATGGAGTACGAAAAATAGCATGCAGGGTTTGAGGAGAAAAGGAACAGGAAGAAGGTTTTGGAAGAAGCCTCAGATTCTACGTCTGGATTACCTGCCACGAATTAAAAACCATCCATTTTCTTTAAGGTGTGTTTCTCTTCCAGGGGGAAAAGCCGGATTAAATCGGCACGTGAAAAATGAAGGTATTGGAATGGTAACCATTCACTTTTGTGCCTTATTGTAAAGTGAATGGTTAATGGGGAATATAACTTTTGAATCTCATAATTCGGTGATAGGATTCGTTGATCCTGGATTCTGGAATTTTACCGCTGATCACCAGATTTTTGATGAGTGCGTGCAGTTGCTGCGGCGGAATGCGATCTTGTGCGTGCACGTTGTTTCCAAACACCAGCACATCTACACCGGCGAGTATGGCTCTGCGCACGGCTTCTTCGAGTCCGAATTGTTTGCTGATGGCATTCATTTGCATGTCGTCGGAAAAAACGGGTCCATTAAATCCAAGACGTTTTCTCAGAATGCCTTGAATGATGGGTTCTGAAAGTGTGGCGGGCAAGCAATTGCTATCCAATCCGCAATGCACAATATGGGCTGTCATGACGGCATCGCAAAGTCCGGCCTCTATGATGCTTTTGAATGGCACCAATTCCTCCTCCTTCCAGGTTTTGCTTACATCGGCTATGCCCAAATGTGTATCGTTGGCGGAACTGCCATGCCCAGGGAAATGTTTTACGATGGTTTTTACTCCGGCATAGTGGTGTGCTTTAATGGCGGCTTTGGCGTGCTGGCTGACGAGCTGCGGATCGGAGGAATAACTTCGTTCTACTTTCGCAATAATCGGATTGTTGGGATTGACGGCCACATCAATGGCCGGTGCATAGTTGGTGTTGATGCCAAGTTTGGCCAGTTCTTTGGCCAGGTGAAGGTTGTAGTGATAGGTGGTATCCAGGTTGTTTTTTTTCCCTAGCCAGGCAGCGGAGGGCATGGGTACAAAGCCATATTTTTCTTTGAGTCGATGCACTTTACCTCCTTCTTCGTCAATACTGATGAGCAAGGGGATGGTACTTTGCGCCTGCAATGCTTGTATCAGAAGTTGCAGAGAATCGAAGGAAGCAGTTTTGGCAATGTTTTTCTCAAACAGAATAATTCCGCCGATGCGTTGCGCGCGGAGGTCTTCAGCCAAGGTATCGGACGGAAGCAGATAGGTTCTTTTCAGAATGCCGATCATGATCATCTGCCCGATTTTTACATCCAAGCTTGGCTCAGCAGGAGGCAGCTCTGCGCTGGTAGGAGGCAAACTGTCTTTGGCTTCCGAAATGGGATTGCTAGGGAACCGCGACTGACAAGCGTTAAAACTCCCTAGTATCCCTAAGCAAAGTAATATCCATTTCATGGTCAAGAAAGTTTAGCTCTGGTGCGAATCCACCGGTCTGGGATTTCTCCATTGTTGGCCGTCAGGAAATCTTCGTAGCTGCATGGGATAATGGAGTTGCGAAGGTATCGTTCTTTATTTTCAGGAATGGGAACTTCCATCCACCATTTTTCGGTGAGTTCGTGTTTATAAAACGTCATTTTTTCCGGGTCGTGCTCAAAGGAAACCAGGTAATGTGTGTAATTGGGCGAATCAAAATTCCGTTCTTCTTTGCGTGCATAAAAGCCTTCTACAAAATACCAGATCATGGCTGCCACTACTGAAGCGGTCTGATCTTTCCAGTCTTCTTCCGGGTTAAATTCATAGATACCCAAAGAGCTAAGTTTGTTGCTAAGCCCTGCATACCAGGCTAACTGGCAGGCTTCTTCTCCGCTTAATCCGAAAGCATTTCCGCATTTATTGCCTGGGGCATCCGTTTGACGAATGGAAGAAATGTCAAAACTCATCATGTCGGCATCGCGGATTACGGGTTCTGCTTCGTTCATATGATCGCGCAGCCATCCGATGCGATAACTTTCAAAATGCAATTTTTCTAACACGGCTACCACTTCCTGATCGGTGAGAAAGGATTGATACGCCAAATGGCTATAGTTGAAGAGGTAATTGGGCTGGTGCAACAGCATGCGGTGCGTGTGGTGTTTGCTTTGGTCCTCGCGCACTCCCGACATGTCAATGGCCGCATCAACGCAAAGCACATTAATGAAATTGCCATTGCCTTCGTAAGCCATAAACTGGCCGTAATCCAGATCGTGGCTGCCGCCTATCAACACGGGAATGATTTGGAGTTGCATGAGTGTGGCACATACTTCTTTGATGCGCAGGTAGGTATCTTCCACACTTTCCCCTGGACGCAGGTTTCCCAGGTCGGCAATTTTGAGGTTGCCGTGATTTTTTTTCAGGCTGTACAGTTTTTTCCGCACTTCTTCCGGACCTTTGGCGCAGCCTTCGTTGAGCATGCTTCCGCGGTCTTCTGCAATGCCTATGATCGCTATATGCAGTTGATCGAGTGCGGGAAATTCTTCATAAAAACTTCGGATGTTATTGCCAAATAAAGAGAAGTCTTCCGTATTGGGAAGTCGCGTAGAAACCGGATCGAAGAAAATGCTTAATTCCATATTGCGAATATACAAAAAGGCCGGTACTTTAAGCACCGGCCTTTTGGCATGAATTCTTTCCAGAGGAGTCCTCTACTATGGGTTCGTTTTGTTAGAACTTCAGTTTTTTCTTTGCCTCATCCAGCGCTTTTTTCTTCGCGGCATCTGCTTCTGCTTTGGCTTTGGCTTCCGCCTCTTTTTTCAGTCGATCGGCCTCGGCCCTGGCTTTAGCCTCGGCTTCCGCTTTCAGTCGATCGGCTTCTGCCTTGGCTTTGGCTTCTGCTTCGGCTTTCAGGCGGTCGGCTTCTTCTTTCGCCTTGTCTTTCGCGGCATCTTTTATAGAGGTACCACTGCCACCACCCAATACTTTAAATTTAGGATCGGCATTGGTTCCGGTAACTCCCAGGTTTATTTTAATATTCTGGTCGCCGCTTGGTGCGCTGCCGGTAAGGCTTGAAATAGCGCTGTTGGCCGCAGATCCTATGGAGCCTGCTGGCACATCCAGTTTCACGATGTAATCAATTGTGCCGTCCAGTTTATTTTTACCACCGATGTTCATTTTAGTGCTGCCAGCATTCAAATCAAAAGGCTCCACCACAATGTTTCCATCTTCAATTTTGAATTTGATTTTGGTGTCTTTGATGTTTAGAGGATTGGTATTGGCCTTGGTATAGGTAGCCAGGCCTGCCAGTAATTTGTTGTCTTTGATGGCGGCGGAAGCAATGTTGGCGTTTCCTGCTCCGTTCATGGTGGCATACAGAGGCATCATGTCGGGGCCAAGCGCGGCACTTAAGTGATCCAGTTTCATGGAAATGTTTCCATCCATATTTTCAGCTACCGGCGCTAACTTCTGTACGGTATTAAAGGTTTTGAATGCTTCTTTGATGACCATGTTTTGTATGTCCATGTCAAAATCAAAAGAAGGTTTGGCAGGATCTTCGGTATTATAGCTTCCGTTCATCAGGAAATTACCACCCAAGGATTGAAAATTAAGGTTACTCATGCGGGCAATTCCATTTTTAACCAGGATATCGCCTTTCAGGTTTTTCAAGGTCATGTTATCGTAAAGCACTTCCGCAATGCTTGACTTCATGAGGAAATCAATATTCTTAGGCACTGGCACGGCACCTTCTTCTTCAGCAGGAGCGGTGGTTTCGGCGGTGGCGGTGCTGTCCTCCGTCATCCATTCGTTTACATCGAATTTTTTGGAATTAAAATTCATGGTACCATGAAGCGTAGTATCGCCGCCTTTTCCAAACATATATCCCATATAGTTAGAGAAAGCACCGGTAATATCCATGTCGCTTTTACCTACCGTGCCGAGGAGTTTGGAGATCGTAATTTTTTCAGGAGAAAAATTCATGGCTCCTTCGCTGATGGTCATTCCTTGAGGGAAATCTATGGTACTGATATAATTCAGCTTGGAGATATTCATGCTGCCGGAGGTAGATGTTTTTCCATAATTTCCGGCTGTAACATCAGACAAAACGCCTTTGGTTTGAAGATCGGCGGCAATGATACCAGCCATGGTAGTTCCTTCGATGGGGAATAGCTTGTTTATTTTTTCCAGGTTGATGTTTCCTTTCAAAGTGGCATCGTAATTCGGATCGTCGAAGTTGATGACTTTGGCCGTAGCGGCAAAGGCATCCTGTCCTAACAACATGCTGAATTTTTTGAGTTCAGCCGTGGAAGTTTTCATGTCTCCGTTGCTTGTTACGGCGGCGTCCATAAATACCTTATCCAATGCTTCTGCAAACCCTTCGTATTTAACATACCCGTTGCTAAGCCCCATGTTGGCGGTTACGGTTGGCATGCTCTTCTGCGCGTCGCTGTATACGCCTTTGGCGTCGAGGGCGAGGGTAAACAAGCCTTTTAATTGCATGCTGTCAATAGGGAACAACTGTGTGATTTCTTCCAGTTTCACCGAAGCGTTGGCTTTACATTTCTGTATGTCCATTGGTTCTAATCCATGAATAATGGCTTCTGCAGAAACGGGGTTGTTTCCTAGCTTCATGCCAAATTTTTTCAGGTCGATGTTGGTATGGTCAATCACACCATCTTTGCAATCCACACCGAGATCAACGATAATATCGGTGATGGCTGTTGGAAGCTGAGGGTATTGCATCATGGCATTGTTGACTTGCAGATTCAAGCCAAAGCCAGGCATGGACACCGCGTTGTAGGTGCCTTTGGCATACCCGTCGAAAGCAACATTTCCTTCGGCTTTTAAATCTTCATACCCTTGCAAGAATACACCCGGCACGATAGAGATCAGGTTTTTGAAAGTATTTTCTTTGGCTTTGAACGTAATGTTCATAGTGATATTGGTATCGGGCATTGCGATCAATCCATCGAAACCGAATTTGAAATTATTCAGAGTAAATTCATTTTCCAGGAATTTGTATTCGGAAGTAAGCATGTTGATGTTCATGTCGGCTTTGGCATCGATCATGAAATTATTGAGGTAAGTAATTCCGTCGAAGTTTACGAATGCTTTTTTAATGTTGGTGTTGGTTTTGATGTCGTATATATCCGCCGTAATGTCTCCGCTTCCGGTATGGTTTAAATTTTCAAAACGGGCAAATACCGGCATGGTGGCATCGTCGTAAATGATGGTGCCATTTTCGATTTCCCATTTTTCTACATTCAGTGCAAAAGCGGCACTGCTGGTATCTTCGGGAGCACTGGTTTGTGCGCTGGTATCGGGGAAAGTAATGTCCCAGCTGAATTTCCCGTCTTTTTTATATCGGGTAAGGATGTAAGGATCTTTGAGGTATACTTTATTGATTTTAATTTTATCTCCACTAATAACACTCATAATATCCAATACCAGCCGGAACTGATCAACAGACATTAGCGTGTCACCGGCAAATCCTTCTGCTTTTCCTACCATTCCAAAATCACCGATGCTGAGTGTGAAGTTAGGGAAATTGCGAATAAGAGAAAGTCCGAACTGATCGGGATCGTAGAATACTTTGGCGTTAATATTTTTAGAAATTTCTTCGTCTACTTTCGCCCTAATCTTGTCTTTAAAAAGAATGGGGATGAGCAATAGAAGCAGGAATAGAACTCCTATCGAGATTCCTGCAATTTTCAATGCCTTTTTCATACGGTCGATGCCAAATTAATTTTTCAAATGAGAACGATTGGATATATAAAGTGTGGTATCCCAGTATATATGCCGTTGGTATTTCAAACCTCATACCAAGCAACCCATAAGGGAGCAGATATGAAGAGATTTTTGTAATTACTTGTCTTTGCTTTTCGATCAACGTTCTATTTTAAAGAAAGTTGTACGTAAAATAAGCGTTCGTGTCGATGGTCATCATGCAAAGTCATGATATGTCCGGATTTCTCCATACAATTTCTCCTATTGAGAAACGACTCATAAAATCAAGGCCTCAAAAGGAATCGAACAGAAGAAATTCTTTTCAAAGCCAATGATTTTCTATGTTGGGATTACAGGCCATGGATCTACGATCCATGAACTTTCTCCATCGTGCGCTTCGCTTCTATTGATAAAAGCCGGTTAAACCGGTGCGCCTTTGGTCATAAAAAAACCTGTCCGGATGGGACAGGTTTTTAAAAAATCAATATCGATTATCCAACTAAAGCTAAAAGCAACAGGATAAGACCAATGACTAACAAGATTGCTCCGATTACCCAGAACAGTAAGCCTATAAGGGGCAGAAGAGCTCCGATGATCATTAAAATCAGACCAATACCAATTAAAATGATGGGTGTTTTAAGCTGAGGATCCAAACCACCTTTTTCAATGGCTTTCTTCATTGGTTTAGCCATCAACTTAAGTGCGGTTTTTTGAGCGAAAGTAAGCTTATTCGCTTTTTTCTCAGTTACAACCGCTTTTTTAGTTACAACATGGTTTTCAGCAACAGGAGTAATGGCTGGAGTAACTGCTACCTCTGCGTTGCTTCCTTTAGCAAAAGCAGTACTTACCGCAAGCACGATCGTCGCAAAAAATACAATAAATGTTTTCATACAATGTGTTTAAGTTTATACACCCAATTTGTTATTTTTCTTTGAATTGGGCAAATGCCACCTCAGATTTTTTCAACGACTATTCCACCGTAACGGACTTGGCCAGGTTTCTTGGTTGATCTACATTGCATCCTCTCAGTACGGCAATGTGATAGGCCATTAACTGGAGGGGAATAACCGTTAACAAAGGACTGAGGGCTTCTGAAATTCGAGGAATTTCAATTACGTAATTGGCCATTTCAGTGATCTGTGTATCTCCTTCGGTAACCACTGCGATCACTTTGCCTTTTCTGGCCTTCACTTCCTGAATATTGGAAACGATTTTTTCGTAAGAACTATCTTGCGGAGCAATTACTACCACGGGCATTTCATCATCAATCAATGCGATAGGTCCATGTTTCATTTCTGCGGCCGGATACCCCTCTGCATGAATATAGCTGATTTCTTTTAATTTCAAGGCACCTTCCAGAGCAACGGGGAAATTGAATCCACGCCCCAGGTACAAGAAATTACGTGCGTCTTTGAAGTATTCGGATAGCTCTTTAATTTTTTGGTTTTGCTGAAGAACGGCCTCCACTTTGCGTGGAACGTTCTCAATATCAATCAATAGTTCCTGGAATTTATTTTCTGGTATAATTCCTTTTTTATTGGCTACCATGATGGCCATCATGGCAAGCACGGTTACCTGAGCGGTAAAAGCTTTGGTACTGGCCACGCCTATTTCAGGTCCTGCATGCAAATAAGCCCCTTCATGAGAAGCCCGGGCAATGGAGCTGCCTACCACGTTGCACACGCCAAAAATAACGGCTCCTTTCGATTTCGCCAGTTCAATAGCCGCAAGGGTATCGGCGGTTTCGCCGGACTGCGAAATGGCGATTACCACGTCTCCTTCGCGCACGATAGGGTTTCGATAGCGGAACTCAGACGCATATTCTACCTCTACCGGAATGCGTGTATATTCTTCAAAAATATATTCAGCCACCAAACCTGCATGCCAGGAGGTCCCGCAAGCCACAATAATGATGCGGTCGGCATGTACCAACTTGTTCAGGTATTGGCGTATCCCACCCAATGCCAGGTGTCCCTGACTGGAGATGATGCGCCCACGAAGACAATCGGTGATGGATTTTGGTTGCTCGAATATTTCTTTTAACATGAAATGCTCATAGCCCCCTTTTTCGATGGAACTAAGCTCCAGATCAAGCTTTTGAACGTAAGGGGTAGTACTTACGTCTTCGATGTTTTTAATGCTCAGCTGATTGTTGCGAACCACCGCTATCTCAAAATCATTGAGGTATACTACCTCATTGGTATATTCAATAATGGGGGTTGCATCGGAGGCAAAGAAATATTCATCTTTCCCGATACCAATTACCAAGGGGCTTCCTTTGCGCGCTGCAATAAGTTGTTCGGGATGATCCTTGGACATAATGACTACCGCATAGGCGCCTACCACCATGGTAAGGGCTATGCGCACAGCTTCTTCCAATGAACATTTATTATTTTCGTAAACGTCTTCGATCAAATGGATAAATACCTCTGAATCGGTATCGCTGAGAAAAGTATGACCTCGCTGGATCATGTCCTTTTTCAGGGAATCGTAATTCTCTATGATCCCATTGTGGATGATAGCAATACCCTGACTATTGGAATAGTGTGGGTGCGCATTGCGGTCACTCGGCTCTCCATGGGTGGCCCAGCGTGTATGTCCCATGCCCACCGATCCGGAGATGTCTTTGGAAACTAGAAAATCCTCGAGGTCTTTTACTTTACCTTTCTTCTTATACACTTGTAGGCCTTTATTCATCAAGGCAATACCGGCACTGTCGTAACCACGGTATTCGAGTCGCTTCAACCCTTTGAGAATGATCGGACAGGCATCCCGATTTCCGATGTAGGCAACGATTCCGCACATAATTAAAAAATAGTTTAATTAGTTTTGGTATAGTAAATTTTAAGTTTGATTCCCGAAGATGGAATGGATTGATCCACCAGGAATCCTCCATCAATTTCCAGACTGTTTTTAGTAGGAGTCAGGTACAAGGCATGATTATCCAGTTCGTTGTAGATAATACTTTGCAGGTATTTACCTAATTGAAATTTATAGACACCTTCATTGCTATAATAAGGAGAGAATTGTGTGTATATAAAATCATCTACACTCCTCTCGGATTGTTGAATCGTGGCCACTAAACCGTTTGTTACAATAATTTCACCATTGGCATTGGATTTCACTAAAAACAAAGAATCTGCTTTGTTGCTGCCGCTGGCAGGAATTACTAACTCCGCTTTGTGAATAAAGATATTGCCAAGCTTGCTGGTAAGCTTTTCTATTTCTGGAAAGCTGATTTTGGTTCTTAATCCTGTGATGCCCTGGTAATAGGTTTTATTGGAGGCACTGGAACTAGGTACGCTCGAATACTCACCAGCCAGGCCCGATAGTGGGCTTAGGCTACGATCAACAGAAAGGTTGTAATAGCGCTCGTTGGATAGAGTAAGGGAGTAGGTTTTAGACACACCGTTTTGCTTATAATAGATGAACAAGCGGGAAAGTGAGCTTGAAAGGTTGAGTCGTATAACTGCGCCGCTGTCTTTGGGAGCTACTAAGGCAATACCTTTGAATTGCTGCACGAAATCACCGTTGTTTTTAGGTCCGTTAAGGATAGCGTTTACATACGTGGAATTACTAATGGGTATCCTGATATTAGTTCCGGTGGCAGGAGTAGCTTTAAAAGATTTACTTCCCAGTAAGGTTGAATAACTCAGGGAAGGAGAATTAATACGATACGTTGTTTCAGTGTTGAATCCTTGATCAAGGGCATACACACTCAGGTTTTGACTTTGCAAGGTGTCGCCATAGGCATAATCATAATCCAGTTCCAACACGGACGAGTCTAGCACTGCGCCACTTAGGTCTGCAAATGGGGTATTGAGTTTTAATTGCACGAAGGCTTGTAATTTGCAATTACCAAAAGTAGCGTTTTGCATGCCTCCCACCATCAGGTAGGCGTTGTTTTGACGTACCAGGTTTTCAGTGAAAAAATCACTATACACCAGGGCCGAGGAAATCTGAACAGAAAAAGTGTCGGACACTAGCGTGTTCGCTGGAATTTCAGATTCACCGGGTAGCTTAAGGGTGCTGTTGTCTTTTTTACAGGAGAAAAAAATGAGGCCTGCGCTACACACGAGCAGGCCTTTTATCAACCAATTAGGGAGCGAGTTCATTATAAAAATTGAAGTAATGCTCTTCAATATCTTCACCATCAAATGTATTTAACTTTTTATTTTTCTTCATGGATTCGAAGAGCTTTGCCAAGGCATTGCAGTAATCTTCCTCTGCCTTGATCACGGCATCCGCGTATTCGATGCCAATCTTTACGAAGCCTTCAAAATCAGCCGACTTTAAAGGAGAAAGCATGGCGTCGTCGATGTCCAACATTTTCACTTTCGAGAGCAAGTCTTTGCCAAACTTGTGGGAGAAAGGATTATTGTAAATAGACAATACAGAACGCGCACCCTTAAAAATCGGATCTTTCTTATAACGCGTTTTCATGTACAATGGTATAAGACTGGTCATCCAATCATTACAATGTACAATATCGGGAGCCCATCCCAGTTTCCTTACGGTTTCCATTACTCCTTTGCAGAAGAATATAGCCCGCTCGTCATTGTCAGAATAAAAGGTATTGTCTTTGTCGGTGAAAACAGATTTACGTTGAAAATAGTCTTCGTTATCGATAAAGTAGACCTGAAGTTTGGCATTGGGTACAGAAGCCACTTTAATAATCAGTGGTTTTTCTTCATCTCCAACCGAGATATTAATACCCGAAAGACGTACTACCTCATGCAAGCGATTGCGACGTTCGTTGATAATACCAAAGCGTGGAACAAGGATACGGATTTCCATACCGCGTTCTTGCATAGCTTGTGGGAGTTTTCTAACGAAATCGGCAACTTGTGTTTGCTGGAGGAAAGGATTCATTTCGGAAGCAACATACAAAATCCTTAATTTCCTCATAAAATTCGGCAATTTATACACCCGCCTGTTTAACGGGATCACAAAATTAAACAAAAAAAATGCACTTTTCAAACTTTTATTTTGGAGTGCCCTATTAACTTATTGAAAGATAGGTGGATAGTATTAAATCTTAACAGGGATGTTTGTTTTTAAACGGGGATGTGTACTTTCGTGATCCGAAGTTACCGTAGTGGACTATTCTTTACACTAGGCCTCTGATTAGTAGAAATTTATATGAAAATAATTCGTGACCCGTTTGAGTTTTATACTTTATCCTGCGCGTTGAAGTCGCAAGGAAGCATTGGATTCGTGCCGACCATGGGCGCCTTGCATCAAGGTCATGCATCCCTGGTAAGGAAGGCAGCCGAAGAGAACGATTTTGTCACGGTGAGTATTTTTGTTAATCCACTTCAATTTAATAACCCTGATGATTTGGTAAAATACCCCAGAACGGAAGCCGAAGACCTCGCTTTGCTGGAGACCTTATCCGTTGCTGCTGTATTTATCCCGGAGGCTTCTTTGGTTTACCAGCAAGCGACCCGTTTGGCTTTTGATTTTGGAACGCTGGAGCGCGTAATGGAGGGAACCTTTCGTCCCGGGCATTTTAATGGGGTGGCCACGGTGGTGGCAAAATTGTTCCATTGGGCCAACCCAAGCAGGGCTTATTTCGGACAAAAGGACATTCAGCAGGTAAGAATAATCGAAACCTTAATCGAAGATTTAAGTTTCCCAATACAATTAATTCGATGCGAAACGCTTCGCGAAGCCAATGGACTGGCCATGAGTTCGCGGAACAGGCGATTAAGCGAAGCAGGAAAAGAAATAGCTTCCCAGATCTACCAGCAATTGCTTCGCACCCAAAATGCGCTTGGAAAGATTCCAATTGGTAAGCTGAAGGATCAATACACAGAAGCTCTCACAAATCATGGGATACAAGTAGAATATATTGAAATATGTGATTATAAAACCTTGATGCCCTTGGATTCCTTTGAAAAGGGTAACCCTGTGCTTATTTGCACCGCTGTTTACCTGGAAGGTGTCCGCTTGATTGATAACATTGTCGTTTAATTTTCCCATAGCTCGTTTAGAAAACAAGAGGCGCCCAGAATAGCACACACGTATCTGTTTTTTGGTATAACATTATCAAGATTTTATTTGGTGTTATTGGGAACGAAGTTGCCAAACGGATTCACTACATGGTTGTACATCAATACTTTGAAATAAGTGTAGATGGTAGCCAAGCGTTAACAAAAGCTAATAACTAATTATTAATCAACGATTTATATAAAAAAAATCGATTACTTTTTGAACTAATCTCACCATTAATCGTTAACTTTATGTTACTAAAAATAGAAATTTTAGTACTAAATAACTTTTGGGCGAGATGAAAGTAGTTTTAAAACTGATGTTGTTGTTAGGAATGGTTCAAGTTTTTAGTCAAACCATTCCTTTCGGTACCAATAATTCCTATTCGTATGGATTCATGCAGAATTTTGAACCCAATGCATCTGCAGACACCCGTGCCGATAGCTGGTATGATAACTGGATAGCTAATTTTTATACCACTGATTGTGGTGGTGGACGGGCAAGAATCAGAAATGGCTCGGGTAGTTCCAATACGTATTCGGAAGGACAAGGCTACGGCATGTTATTGACCGCATACGCGGGTGACCAAACCCGATTTGCAGCTTTGTGGTCTTTCTATCAAAATAAAATGAATGCGAATGGTTTAATGCATTGGGACGTTACCTGCGGTGGTGTAAGCGGCAGTAATGGCGCTACCGATGGAGATCTTGATGCTGCCATGGCCCTCTTGATTGCTCACAAGCAATGGCCTTCTGCTGGTTATGGAGCAGCGGCCTCCACCCTGATTGCTAATATACGCCGATTCGAAACGAATGGTCCAGGTTCAGGACTTTCTACATGCTCTACTCCTCAAGGCAATGTATACGTTACGCGTCCGGGGGATGCATTTAACACACTAGGATCCTGCAACTGCATTAACATCTCTTACTTTTCGCCTGCTTATTACCGCGCATTTGCGGTGCATGAGCCTACACACGCTGCTTTCTGGAACCAGCTTGCGGATGATTGTTATAAAATCATTGATATGAATGATAATAACACTACCGGACTGGTGTCTGCCTGGACACGTGCCGATGGATCTATCCCGAGCAATGCAGGTGGAAATCCGGATTATTGTAACTATGCTGTATCGGGTGGAGGTCTTCCTTCCGATTATCAGTACGATGCCTGCCGTACGCCCATGCGCATTGTCATGGATTATTTATGGTGGGGTTCCGCAGGTGCCGATGCCTGGCTGACTCGCATCACCAACTGGGCGCAAACACAAGGCATTGCCAACATACGCGATGGATACCGCAACAATGGAACACTGTATGGTTCTTTCCGGAACTCTGCCTTTACAGGCTCTTTTGCCGTGGGTATGGCAGCCAATTCTCAATCCCTTACCGATAGCTGGTACAACGGTTGGGTAACAAAATCTTCTAAATCTGGTTACGGCGGATCTGACCGCCTCGACGACGATCCGTATTTTCAAAATACGTTGGCCACCATTCAAATTTTTATTGCCTCCGGAAACTTCTGGAATCCTTTCAATGGATCATGTGTAACACCAAGCCTCGGCAATGACCTGTCTACTTGCAGCGGAACTACTTTACCCGTTACATTAAACTCGAATACCACCAAGCCTACCAATGTAACGTTTACCTGGTATAAAAACGGTACCGTTATTTCCGGACAAACAAACCAGACGTGTCCAAGCTGTGCCGATGTAGTTGGAACATACGTTGTAGTAAGAGATTCCTCGGGAGGATGTAGCAAGCGTGACACCATAATCATTGCTTCTACTTTGCCAACGCCGGCTTTAGGCAGTGATATTACGTTGTGTAATCCGGCCATGGTAAACATCGCTCCTTCTAATCTCGCTTCTTTCCCAGTTGGTACTACCTGGCAATGGTCGGTGGATTTTACCGGAGGAACTTCATATTCCAATATTGCCGGCGCAACCAGTTCCTCTTATCCCAACGTGCGCCGGGCCGGAAGGTACCGGCTGCGTGCCGATGCGGGCAGCTGTACCAGCCTCGACGATGTGGTTATAACCTCCAACTTGCCTACACCACTTGATGGTTGCGTAGCTTCGGGGCCTGCCTCCGTGGCGCTCGGAATTACCAACCCCGGTTTGAACGGAACCAATTACGATTGGTATGCCAATGCTACTGGAGGATCGCCTTTGTCGGGAGGTTCCGGAACAACTTCGTTTAATACGCCATCCATTTCATCTACAACTACCTACTATGTACAGGATGCCTCGAGTGTAAATGGGAATGTAGGGCCATCTACCTTGTTCGGGCAAGGCTTACAGTATGGATGTTCGAATGAACGCGGAACAGTATTTACGGCAACTTCTAACTTTACCCTAAAGGCATTGAAAATTCCATTTCAGTTTTATGGAACCGGTTTGGGTGGTGTAACCATTGAAATTTTAAACAGCTCCAACACGGTAGTGGCAGAGTTTACCTCCGACAACATGAATGCTCCTGGAGCCAGTGGAGGAACAGCCTCACTTTTCCGCTTTACTTTTAACGGTGGCGCTGGTGTATTGATCGATCGTACTACCTGGGGTTCTCCACTAAAAATGAGAATTAAACAAAACACGTGCACCATCAATGGAAATCCTCATTGGAATGATGTATCCGTATCCGGGTATCCCTTCAATTCTCCGGGAAATATTGTAAGCATCACCGGATTTCAACTGAACAATGATCCTGTAGAAACGAACAAATATGCTTACTTCTACGATTGGGAAATTTCTACCGGAAATACCTGCGCACGACTTCCGGTAATTGCCACTGTGGGCGGAGGCTGTGCACCTGCTCCGGTGGAGCTGAGCGGCTTCCATGCAGTATCCAATCAAAACCATGTGTACCTGCATTGGTCTACAGCTTCAGAATCAGATAACGACTATTTTATTTTGCAACGTTCCCTCAACGGATACGACTTCAGAGATCTGGCACGCGTAGAGGGTTATGGGAATTCCACTAGCCTGAAACAATACGATTTTCGCGATTATGAAGCTCCTTTTGGATTGGTGTACTATCGATTGGTGCAAGTGGATGTAGATAACACCCGCCATACCAGCGAAATGATAAGCGTAGTGCGAGATGAAAATTTAGCCGTACAGGCTGCTCCGAATCCGTTTGAAAAGAACATAGGCATCATGGTGCGCACCGATCGAGAGTCCGCTGCATTACAAGTGCAGGTATTCGACGTGGCAGGCAACCTGATGTCAAGCGAACCGGCACAAGCCAATGAATTATTCTACCTTGGTGATTCGCTTCCTTCCGGAGTTTATGTTGTGCAAATAAGTTTAGATTCCCGTGTAGAACACGTGCGTATTATTAAGCAATAGAACGAAATTCTTTCCCCAAATACAGTGATAAAAAAGCCGGAACTCTTCCGGCTTTTTTCATGTCACCTGCCTTACTGTAGTATGGAGTTTGAATTCCCATTTCCCACTGAAATTCTTCTACTGAGAAATGACTACTAAAATCAAAGGCTTGAGAAGGAATCCAACACAAGAAATTCTTTCCTAAGCCTATGATTTTATAAGTCCGGACTCCCAATTCAACATAGATTTAAATACATGGTATAGGTAAAAGTAATTCATTAGGATTTCATTATTCAGTAATAATCAGCAACAAAGCTTGCATAAAAAGAAGAAGTGCTAGATTTTTTTTTAGGAATTCAATAGAGGAATCATTCACATTAAAAAAAAAAATTAACTTTGTATTCAGGTGAAAAAAATACTGGTAGTCATAATCGCTTTGATCGTACTGAGTTTGTCCTTGCACAAATCGCTCCTGTATTTTTCGTATGCCCTCAACCAACCAACCATCGCAGCAACCCTGTGCTTGAAAAAAAGCCAATCAAACAATGACTGCCAGGGTAAATGTTATTTGAAAAATCAATTAAACGAAGCGGACAAACAGGAAAAGAAACACATTCCGCTTTCATTAAAAGATTTCTTTGAGTCCTTGTTTTTTTTCAATCCCTTTTCCGTTTTTCAAGTTCGTGCATACGCAGGCCTGGTGACGGATTTGTACTTCCCTTCGCTTTCATCTCCCTTATCCTCGCAGGAACTATCGGGAGTATTTCAGCCACCCTCCATTTTCTGATTTACTAAAACATCGTGAGCAATCTTGCTAATGGGCAGGATGTAGGAGCCTGTTGTTCCAGGCTTGCTCGATTTCCTTGTTAGTTTGTTAAATCAGAATTGTATGAAAAAGATCATCATATCCCTTTTACTATATATTACTTTTTCCTCACTTGGCCAATCCTACCAAGGGGTAGTGCTAGATGCTGAAACCCAAGAACCTGTGCCCGGTGCGCAAATCCGGTTGGTCAAGAATTCCCAGGTCATTCTTAGGTCAAACAATGATGGAATGTTTCAGCTTGACTCCATCTCTGGAGAAGATTCGTTGGTCGTTAGCATGATGGGCTATGAGTCTCAGAAGTTAGTATTGTTGCCGGAGATGAAAATTTCATTACGGCCCGACGGCATATTGTTGCAGCCAGTGATAGTAACCGCCAATCGGGAGGCCAGTCTGCGCTCAGAAAGTCCGATTGCTATTTCTACCCTCACAGCGAAGCAACTCGATGAAACCAAAGCGACTCAACTGTATGAGCTTATTAATAAAACGCCAGGTGTAATAATGCCAAGCTATAATACAGAGCAGCATGCCATGGCCATCCGGCAGCCTATGGGAACCAGTGCGTATTACTTGTATATGGAAGATGGAGTTCCCATCCGGCCCTTAGGAATTTTCAATCATAATGCCTTGCTGGAAGTAAATCAATTTGCCATTAGTTCTGTAGAGGTAGTAAAGGGTCCCGTTTCTTCGGTATACGGTCCCGAAGCGGTGGGTGGAGCCGTAAACTTTATTTTACAACGTCCCACTGCCGTGCCAACAGCCAGATTGGGCTTTCAGCTTGATTCCTGGGGACACAGGCGTGTGCAGTTTGGCGGCGGTGCACGTATTAAAAAGTTTGGTTTTTATGTAGGAGGATTAAGCAGCGTACAAACCAATTCCTGGATGACCAATTCCGATTACGATAAAAATATAGTAAACGTGCGACTCGAATACGCTTTCAAACCTTCCTTGCGCCTCGTAGGAAATTTAGTTTACGGAAAATATTATTCGCAAATGTCCGGCAGTGTTGATAGTGCTGCCTTCTACAAACGTGAATACATCAGCACTTCTGAGTTTACGTACCGAAAATCGGATGCTTATCGCTCAAGACTTACTTTGGAAAAAGATTGGTCCACCAATTCCAGAACTTTCGTTACTCTGTTTCAGCGCAATAACAAACACGGACAAAATCCCAGCTACGCCATCCGCTGGAATCCTACACCTAGCGCTACCAACGATCCCACCAAAGCCCGCGGAGAAATAAATTCCAATAATTTTGAAAGCTACGGTGTAATCCTTCAGCACAGCCAACAATTTAAGTTCCTTTCATCTTCTTTAATTGCGGGCGCTGTATTCGATTATTCTACCAACGACTATTGGTCGCATCTGATTAATTTGAATGCGGAATTGAATGCCGACGGAAAAACTGTAAAACAATACACCATAGCCGAAGAGCGCCCCGATGTGAGAATTGCCAATTACGATGGGGTAATTAAAAACTATGCAGGCTATTTGCAACTCGCCGTTTCTCCCATTAAAAAATTAAAAATTTCTTTGGGCGGCCGGTATGATTACATGGATCTGTTTTATAAAAACAACATCAACAGCACACGAGGCACCATCGTATACAATCGATTTACTCCCAAGATTGGCGCCACGTATGACCTGGGCAAAAACAATGGCTTCTATGTAAACTATTCACAAGGCTTCTCGCCTCCATCGCTTACTGCCATCTTCAGACCTAAACCCAATACCAATCCGGTGGAATTTTATACCAACCTGGAACCTGCCGTATTTCAAAATTATGAACTTGGTTTCTGGACTTCGTATTGGAAAAACAGAGTGTTTGCCGAAATTACTTTGTATCAAATGGATGGCACCAATGAGTTGTTGAACATCCGCCAACCCGACAATTCCTTCGACTATCAGTCGGCAGGAAAAACCTTGCACAAAGGAATTGAATTTGCACTAACGGCTAAACCTTCCAAACAATGGGCCTTTCGTTTCGGAGGTACCAATGCCCTGCACCGCTTCGAAGATTTCCAGGTAAGCAACCGCGCTTCCGACGAAGTAAAAAATTTGGACGGATTTGAAATGCCGAGCGCTCCCCGCTGGTCCTGGAATACCGAATTGTCGTACTATCCCGCTTGGTTTAAAAATTTCAGAACATCCCTGGAATGGCAATATGTATCAGGCTGGTATCAAAACCAAATTAATACTGTGCGGTACGAAGGATTTCATCTGATAAATTATCGGGTTGGCTACAAATGGAAAGGAGTAGAATTTTATTCCAATGTATTGAATGTAACTAATGCGCTCATTGCATATTCGGCCTCGCGCGGAAACAACGCTACCGACAGAAGTACCTACAACCCGGGAGCGCCAAGAAATGTTGTGGTAGGCCTTCAATACAATTTCAAGGGTAAAGAAAAGAAATAAGAAAGAAGCGAATTAGGATGAAAGAGATCATCAAGAAAAAAATTTATACCTGGCATCGTTGGATCGGCATCATCAGCATCGTGCCCGTTTTATTCTGGTGCATATCCGGAATGATGCACCCATTCATGGCGCATTGGTTTAAGCCGCAAATTGCCAAAGAGTTTAAACCTGCAACGGCCCTCGATACCACTTTCGTAAAGCTTTCGCTGAAGCAAGCGCTTGAAAAAAACAGCATAGCACAATTCAAAAATGTGCGTATGCTTACCTGGAATGGCAGCACCTATTACCAACTAAAAAACATGGAAGGTGATTGGTTGTATATCGATGCGAAAGATGGAGCGATCTTGCCGGAGGGCGATAAACGGTATGCTGAATATCTGGCCCGGTATTTTTTGCAAGACAGCCTGAGCAAAGTGGCAAGTATAACCGAGCAAACCGATTTTTCAGGCTCGTATAAATTTATTAACCGCCTGCTTCCCGTTTGGAAAGTGAGCTTCGACAGGCCCGATCACATGGACGTTTATGTAGAAACCCCATACTCCCGGCTCGCAACCTTTAATCCCGATTCCAGAAAATATTTCATCTGGATATTCGATCAGTTTCATAATTGGTCATTTCTCGAATCCATTTCCAATCGGTATGTACGCCTTGTGATCATGTTTGTATTGCTGGGTATAATTATGATTTCAGCCTTGAGTGGCTTGGTCATATATGGATTTTTCTGGAGTAAATTTTCCAACAAAGCAAGTTCTGCTGTTGGCAAGTGGAGGCGCTACCACCGGAAAATAGGTTTATCGGTTTCTCTGGTAACGCTCACCTTTGCCTTCAGCGGAGCATTTCATGCTACCAAAAAATGGTCGCCCAATCTATTGCCCCACATGGTCTACGAACCCATCTTGAATGCAGATGCCTTGCAGGTAGATCCGTTTCGGCTGGATGTGCCTCTCGAAAGGCTCACAAATGTTTCGGTAGTTCAGCTAAAAAAGAAATCGTATTACCAATGTTTTTTAAAGAAGACGGAAGAATTACCCGCGAGCATCGAATATTATACTACACAAGATGGAATCGCACTATCCAAAGGCAATCTGGAGTATGCCACGTATCTGGCGGCTAAGTTTGAAAAACGTTTGCAACTTGAAAATCCTGAAGCTACCGATTGCTGCGATCCCAGCCTGGACGAAGAACAAATGAATGCCAGTCCGGTGATAAAGCAAGAAGTACTCACCGCCTTTGAAAAGCGCGAATACGGTTTCGTGTTTAAACGACTGCCTGTAGTTCGCATCGCACTCGACAATGCCGAGCACCAAAATGTATATATCGAGACATCCACCTCACGCCTGGCAGCTTCTATTGTGGATGGAGACCGCGCTGAAGGATATTCCTTTGCCATCTTCCATAAATTTTTATTCCTCGAATGGGCCGGGAAAAATGTACGCGACATAGCCATGCTGATTTCTGTGCTGGGTGTTTTTACGGTAAGCTGCATGGGCTTGTATCTATTTATAAAGCGGTAATAAAAGCGCAAGTTCTGCTCGCACTATTATAGTTGGCGGACAGCAGTGGGCGTGTCCCTCCGTGGCGCCTTCAGCGCCACTTTGGGCCGGGCTATCGCTCCAAGTCCGTATGTTGCTGGTAGCGCTCATAGCGCCACCAGCGACATACGGGCCTTTCCACTCTATCCCTCACGCAACAAGGAATACCTTCATAGAAACTCATAGGCTCCACAAAGAATTTCTGTTAAGATTATAATTTCTGAAATCCTCAAGATTAATAATCGATTTTTAATAGAGTACACGCTGTCGAAAACATTAGCAGGAAGTATTTATGCTAAAGTGTAAGGTAGCTGACATTTTACATTTGAGTTTATACATACCTTTGTCTTAAACAAAAAATAAATTGAAAGGATGAGGTATTTAATTATCACACTACTGATCGTTACGGCTGCCAACCTTCTTGCCCAACATACAGAAGCCGAGCGGCTTAAGCACTATAACCTGGAACAAGGCCTGGCATTGCAGGGCTATGATCCGGTTGCCTATTTTAGTTCAAACAAAGCCATCAAAGGATCCTCCGGCATTAGGTACGTGTATAAGGGAGTTACTTATTATTTTTCTTCAGAAACAAATAAAAAAACGTTCATAACGAATCCAGCCAATTATGAACCTCAATATGGTGGATGGTGCGCCTACGCCATGGGAGAGAATGCCGAAAAGGTGGAAATAGATCCTGAAACATTTAAAATCATTAATGGAAAATTATATGTATTCTATAACGCCTATTTTAATAATACACTAAAGAGCTGGAACAAGGACGAGAAAAATCTAAAAGCGAAAGCCGACAAAAATTGGCTTCTTATCAGCAAGTAACCACCGCAGGAACAGATATTCTACTGCTTAATTTTTGATTGACACTACGAACTTCCACATCCGATTTATTCCATATAAAACATACGAACATGAATGTAAAAAATACGTTCTCCTGGGTGTTAAAACTATGCGCAGCGGTTATTCTGCTGCAAACACTTTATTTCAAATTTACAGCCCATCCCGATTCAGTGCTTATTTTTTCTGCTTTGGGCGTGGAGCCATGGGGAAGAGTTGGACTCGGTATCATTGAACTGATAGTGGCAGTAGCTATTTTAATTCCAAAGACACAACTAATAGGAATGATAAGTTGTTTGAGTATCATGGTGGGAGCAATACTTTCTCATCTATTGGTATTAGGCATCCAAGTTGCCAGCGATGGGGGCGGACTCTTTACGCTGGCGCTGGCTGTTTTTCTCGCATCCAGTATTTTCTTGTGGATGCATAAAAAAGATGTTCTATCGCTTGTAAAAAAAATAATTTCATGAGAATAGGTATCCTTTTAATTTCATTGGTTTTCATGAGTTGTCTTCACAGTTGCGCTCAAAATGGTCAACCAAAACTACCATCGTTACAGATATCCGATAGTATGAAGCTTACTGAAGAACAATGGAAGGAGAAGCTCACGCCGGAGCAATATTATATACTGCGGGAAAAGGGAACAGAAAAGCCATTTAGCGGAAAATTTGTGTTCACCAAGGATAAGGGAACGTATACATGCGGAGGTTGCGGGGAACCTTTGTTTACCGACGACATGAAGTTTGATTCTCATTGTGGCTGGCCAAGTTTTGATAGGGAAATTGCAGGAGGGAAGATCATTCAAACCGAAGATAATTCCTATGGAATGAGAAGAACGGAAATTACCTGTGCCAAATGCGGAGGACACCTGGGACACATCTTTGACGATGGTCCTACGGAAACAGGCAAACGTTATTGCGTCAATTCAGGCTCTCTGGCTTTTGAACCTGAGAAATCAAACACAAGCACACCCCTTCTGCAGACCATCGTGCTCGCGGGTGGTTGCTTCTGGTGTATAGAAGCTGTTTTCGAAGAACTTAGTGGTGTATCAGGTGTAGAATCGGGTTACGCCAATGGAAATACAGAAAAGCCAACGTACAAACAAGTATGTACCGGAAATACCGGCTATGCGGAAGCGGTGCAAATCACCTACGATACTTCCTTGATTTCTTTAGAGGAATTGCTGGAAGTTTTTTTTGCCGTTCATGACCCAACTACTTTAAACCGGCAAGGGGCCGACGTAGGAACACAATACCGTTCAGGTATATTTTATAAAAACGAAGCACAACGAAGGGTAGTAGAAAAAGTAATAGCCACCTTAAACAAGAACAAAGCATTTGACAATCCTATTGTAACAGAAGTAAGTCCGATTAAAAATTTCTATAAGGCTGAAAACTATCACCAGGAATACTACGAACTGAATAAACAGGAACCTTATTGCAAAATGGTGATCAAACCTAAAATGGATAAACTTCACAAAATCTTTGCTGATAAATTAAAAACGAAAAAGTAATAAGCGCACTTTATTGAAGAATCCAAGGGCCTCGGCGGTAGCTTGCTGATGCCGCTGGCACCGCGCCGGTTGATCACAAGGCAACGCCGTGTAGCTGACTGCGCCCGAACCTTGGGTTTACTTTTAAGCGATCGTTCACATGGCTGTTTTCTGTTGTGTCAGATTTCACAGAAAAGAAGTTGCTGAAGAAACTCCGTCCATTCACTTACCATGCAGGCTTGCCAATAATTTACCCGCCAACGACTTCAGCGTTTTTTGTTCTTCACCTGGCAGGATGAAGAAGAACAACTTCCATGTTTGTAATAATCAGACCAGAGGATAACGTGATGGGGTCTATGTTGCCAGGCCTTCGACCGAGCCGATTGTGACTGCGCGCCCCAATGGGAAACTTATGCAGGGTATCCGGTTTCAGAAAAATCCTCCACCTTAGAGTATAAATACTAATTGCACAATAGAAATTCTTTTTTGAATAAGGATTGCAACACCAAACCAAGATCGGTGTAAACTAAAAAGTCCTGCCGGAGCAGGACTTTTTAGAAAACAGATAAACGTTGTGTTTGGGTTTATGGTTTGATCAACACTACAGACTCGGAACGTTGATCGGATTTGAGATGCACCAAATAGCGACCAGAGGCTTGCGATTCGAGGTTGAGAAGGGTATTAAAATTACCATTCTCCAAGCTCATCGTTTTCTTGAGCACAACCAGTCCCATGGAATTGACCACTTCTACTTGTACCATTTCCTCTCCGCCAAGCGCTTTGGTATGGAGCGCTATGGCTGCCGTGTTTTCCATAACAGGATTGGGATACATTTCTGTTTGTGTAGCCACAGGCAAACGGTCGGCAGAGGCAGTGTTGGTAAGAGGCACCAACTCCAGGTAATTCAGGTTGAAGCCGGCGGCCACTACCGATAAGGTAATGCGTTGCTGTCCGGCGGGAAGCTGAACGGTGCCGATCGAAAATGTTTCGAAAACATCCCAGGATCCGCTGGATGGAATGTTGGCATTTAACAATAGGGTGCTTCCTAGTTGCAGTGACATTTTACCGCCACCAAAGCCAGATACGCGGGCACGCACCTGATAGGTACCAGCACTCGCTACCTGTACAGTGTAATTAGTAAAATCTCCAGTTTCCAGCCAGGCCATTACCGGCGCAGCTTCGTTGGTGTTGTATTGCAAGTCTACACCATCGTTGCGCAGCGCCCAGCCATTGTTCCAGGATGTATACGAACCTGAAGAAACGTGAAGGGTTTGGTAGGTAGCATCTTTGTACGCCTGACCCAGCAGCCCTTCGTCGTAATGTGCGGCCACAATAGTACCCGGTACTGCTTGTATGGCGTACGGTTTGGTGCTGCCGCTCGCATCGAACAGGGCTTTCAGGTAACCGTAATTGATGGTACAATTATTCATTCGAATGTTTTCGGTGAGTTCGCTCAGCGCGGTTTCTGCTTCCAGGGCACTTGGCTTGGGGCCTTTTCCTTTCCAGTATTCTACGAGTTTGCTCCAATGTGTAGGTTCGCGGAAAGAAGTAGCTCCTGAAACACTCTGCATTTTTTTCATCGGCCAAATGGCCCAACCGATGTTGTTCTGCTCCATCAGGCGGGTGGCATCGTAAATCCATTGGTTGGAATTTTCTCCGAATTCACCCAGCCATATCGGAACCTGATGGGCATCGCGAATAGCGAAAACAAAATTCAGACTCGACAGATCGTTGTTGCTCCAGTATTTATGGAAGCTATACGCCATGTTGGCATCCCAGGGTGGAGTAAGGTTGGTAAAGTCGTTGGCATACCCATTGCCCTCAATGAACAACAAATGTTGCTTGTCGACCTGGCGAATGGTAGTAGTTAAATCTTTCATTAATTGCACTAGCAATTGATTGCCTTCGATGGGCCACATCGTTTCGTTGATGAGATCGTAACCTCCTACGGCAGGCTCGGAAGAATAGCGCTCCGCAAGTTTTCTCCAAAGTCGGATGGTTTTGTTGCGATTGGCTTCGCTTTCCCATAAAGAAGGCTGCGTTTCAATGTAATCGCTGATATCGCCTCTGTTCTGCCCACCAGGTGCTGCATGCAGATCGAGGATGGCGTACATGTTGTTGGCTTTGCACCAGGCAATCACCTGATCGACACGGGCAAATCCTTCTTCATAAAACACATCCGGATCGCTGAGCGAAACCAATTGGTTGTAGTGCATAGGAATACGCACCGAGTTGAAACCCCAGCGTGCCAGGCTATCAATGTCTTGTTTGGTGTAATAGCGATCTAAATATTCCTGATAGAATTGTTCTCTTCTGGCTACCCCAACAAGGTCTTCGATATTTTTCTTGAATTGATACTGATAGGAAACATTATTTTCTCCAGTCATGTTGAACATGTAACCTTCCTGTACCATCCAATTTCCAAGGTTCATGGATTTGAGTAAGTAATTCCCTTGGTCGTTTACAATATTTTTGCCCGAGCGACGAAGGAAGGAGAAAATGTTTCCTTCTTCGAATCGCACATTATTTACATTAAATCCACCTTGATCAATGCTGATGCGCAGTATGTGGTTACCGGCGCTCAGTGGCAGATTGTTGAGGGCTACGGTAATCCACTGTTGCCAGCCACCGGAGGCCGGAATACTAAGGCTGTTGCCGAGTGGAGCTCCATCGAGTTCGAGGTGGAGAGCGCCAGGGTTTTGACCTGCCACACGGAACGCTGCGCCATAGGTGCCTGTGCGCGCTACCTGCACACTGTATTCGAGCCACTCCCCATTGCTGGTCCAGCCCAGGTTGTAACCACCTTCGGAACAATTTTCCAGGTCTACATCCGTACTGCGGAAAACACTTCCGGTGTTTCCGGCGCTTCCATCCTGATAGACAACTCCGGCTTCGCCAACATCAAAATGTTCAACCTCCAAGGTTCCGGGCAATGCGATGCGTTCGTTGTTGTAAGGGGTGCGCACCACGTCTGGAATTTTTACGATTTCGATAAAGTTGAGGTTAAAGCCTCCGGTTTCTACATACAGTTGAAGCATGTTGGCGGCACTGCTCAGCGTGAATTCTGCACTGGTCGTAGAATTCCAGGTTTGCCAGCCACCGGTGGGAGCGAGGGTAATGCTACCCGTTGCGTTTACACCGTTGAGTTTGATGTGTGCTTTGCCACTGCCGGTATTTGCCGAAGCCGTGCGCAACACCGCTTTGTATTTTCCTGGGGCCAGGCTTACCGCGTATTCCATCCACTCGGTGTTTTCAGTCCAGCCTACGTTGAAGCCACCTTCCAGGCATGCCTCCACATCGACAGCGTCGTTGCGGAATGCGCCACCTTGGTTGCTGGCAGTCAAATCAAAAAAGCCATTGCCTTGTGCACCTTTGTCGTAGTGCTCCGCTTCGATTTTTCCAGGAAGCGCTACCGGAGTTCCGCTGAAGGGTTCACGCACAACGATTTGGCGGAAGGTTATGGAGTTTAAGTTGAAACCGCCTTTGTCAATTACAAGTCTCAGGCGTTTGGTGCCACCACTGATTTGGATATTGCCTGTGCTAACGGTTTGCCAGGTCTGCCATCCGGTAGTACCCGCAAACGTTACCGGATTCCCCAGAGCAGCTCCGTTCATTTCTAAGTGCAAAGCTCCACCGCCAGTATTGGCACTGGCTACGCGGAAGTCAACCTTAAATGTTCCGGTAGGAATGTTCACGGTATACTCCAGCCATTCCCCGTCTTCCGTCCAGCCAACATTAAATCCGCCTTCTGCACATGTTTCCAGGTCTACATCGTCGCTTCGGAAAGCAGTGCCATTGTTGCCAGCACTTTTATCGAAATACGTTACGTTGTTGCACCCCTTGTCATAATTTTCTGCTTCCAGTAATCCTGGTAAGCTGGTGCCTGTGCCGCTGTAGGGGCTGCGCTGTGTGCAGTCTATTGAGTTGCCGGCATAAAAGCGCATTTTCCCACGCACTACGAAGTGGTCGGAAGGATAACCACCCAATAATTGGTCGCGAATGATGGATGCTTCCAACACACTGCTTTCGCCCATGGTATAGACGTAATCGATTTTGCAAGCACCGGCATTTCCGCCAAAGCCATGGAAAGTTCCGGCCAGGGCCGAAGGAAACAATACGCGGTAAGAATCTTTCATGGTGATGGGTGATCCACCCTGTCCGAGGAAATAGTTCATCGAGGCTTCCCCTTCGCAGGCATTAAAATCTCCTGTTAAAATCACAGGTTCATTTTTGAAAGCTCTTGAGGCAATGCGGCTGGCTACCAGGGTAGCACATAAATTGCGTTCGTTGGGTGCCAGCGGGAAGTGGGTATTGTATACATATACCGCCTGCCCCGTAGTTTTATTGATCATGCGGGCCCAGGTACAAATGCGCACCCATTGAAAGCCCCATCCGTTGGAGCCAGGTACTTCCGGCGTGGGAGAAAGCTGAAATGTGCCTTGATTATTCCAGTCCACATTCCAGCGGTCGTTGCGATAAAATATCTGTGATCCTTCGCCCCCGCCATTAGCATCGCGTCCGCGGCCAATGCTGTTATAAGCCGTAAGCGCTCCATCGATTTCACTTACCACATAGGGCACCGCTTCCTGCACACCGAAAAAATCCGGTTGTTGAGCGTTAATAATCCCCAGCACACGAGGTCTGCGGGAATTCCAATCATTAGGAGCCGGATCTACCGGAACCCGTACGTTAAACGACAATACACTTACGTCCAGTGCTTGTCCGGTTGCTATCAAGCACGTATACAACAGTGCCAGTCGCCAACTTCGATACATTGATAGTAAAATGGTGGTCATGGTGTTTTTATTAGGTTATGAAATAATGGTAATGCCTTTGACCTTCATTTTATAAAAATGTTAAGTTTTTTATGGATTTAAGTACTTTGGATGAAAGTTTTTCGGAATTAAAAATTACGGAATACCAAACCTGTAAAAGGCTCAAAAAATCGATTCTGGATGGGTATTTTTAGTATTGTTACGGAACAATATCCTTTGTTTGTGCGCCGCCCGGCAAGAGGCTCTTTTCAAAAGCGATTTTTACAAATCCTTGAAAACAAAGGAAATGAAAAAATTAGCATGTCAGTCTAGCTAAATTCATGCTTGTGAGTCGGCACAAATCCGGAGGTATGAGGGCCATGCCTATGGTAAGGTCACGATAGAACGATTTCTATCGGGTCAGCATGCGTTTGAAAATGGCCTACTTCCAGGCAAGTAGCTTGGGGAAAGCTTTGGTTATGCTTAAACCCTACTTTTTCAATAGAAATTCTTCTATTGAAAAACGACTACTAAAATCAAGGGCTTCAGAAGGAATCGAATAATAGAAATGATTTTCTAAGCCCCTGATTTTCTAAGTCGGGATTACCGGCCATGGATCTTCGATTCATGAGCTTTCTCCATAATGCGCTTCGCTTCTATGGAGAAACGCCGGTTGAAAGAAGAAATTCCATTTAACGGCATAGCATGGCTGGTTTTGCGTGAGGGATAGAGCGTAAAGCCTGGCGGTGGTGGCGCTACAAGCGCCACCACCGCCAAGGGGGTGCAGCGATAGCCCGGCCCGAGTAGCGTGGCGCCTAAGGCGCCACCACGAAGGGACACGCCCAAAATAAAGTCTTACGATTGAATACTCAATGAAGGCTACCAAGTGCTAGGAAATTTAGCTGCATCACCAGCGGTCATCAATAACCTGGATTTTGGGGTAAAATTATTTTTCCAAAATCAGGTATTCCACTCTCCGGTTTTGCATGCGGTGTTCTTCGGTGTCGTTTTTTACCATGGGTCTGCTGCCTCCAAACGCCTTGGTGTTAAGCCGGGTGCCTTTTATACCTTTCGAAATTAAGTATTCTTTAATCCGTAGCACTCGCTGTTCCGAGAGTTTGAGATTGTCGGCTGGGTTACCCTCATTGCTGGTATGGCCTTGAAGTTCAATTTTTACTGTCGGATTATCGTTCAGGAATCTTACCAAGCGTTCTAACTCCGGCATGGATTCGCTGGTAAGCGTATCGGTAGCGCGTTTAAATAGTATGTGTTGCAAGGGCACCTTTTCGCCAATGACAATCGGCTTCAATACTATGTTTACGATTTTTGATTCTAATAATTCCACCCGCTCGTAGTTCGTAATGTATCCGGGTGCCGTAACGGTTAACTCGTATACTTCTTTACCAGGTAGTTTCACATCAAATTCTCCGCTTTTGCATTGGATAAAGGCGTGCTGCTTGCCGCTGGCCATGGCTTTGATCTGAATTTCGGAACCAAGCGGTTTTTTTGCTTCGTTTACTGTAAATCCTTTCAGAGAGATGAAGCCTACTTCTTTAACAATGCGGAAAGTGCCCGGCATACACGGATTTTTGGTGGCGCCCCAGAGCGTATAACCTTCCCAGGCTCCTTCGAGAATGAGATCGTCGCCGATTTTTTTCAAACTAACCACTCCGCCTTTGTAGCACCAGTCAAAGCCTCCTGTTTCTTTGCCTTCCCGAACGATTTTAGTTTCCTGAAAATTCAACTTATTGTTTTTGAATGTCCCGGTAAATTCGAGCACTCCAAAATTGGGGCCTACCATAATGGTGGAAGTGCCGCTCACCAACCCATTGTTTTCCGTAATTTTCATGGAGAATTTGTATTCGGTGAAAGGCGTTACAGAAGATGCTTTTTGGTGTAATACACCTGTCCAGTTTCCTTGCACGATGGATTGAGCCCAAGTCATGGAAGAAAGACAAATCAGTAGGGCAAATTTTTTCATGAGCGTAGAGCGTATGGATAGTTCATTAAAGCAACGGTGCAATTGGTATTGAATTGCGACTGAATCAATTGTTGCAGCGCTTCGCTGCTTTTGCTTTCGCCGTGGTTGAGAAATATACGTTTGGGCAAACGAACAAACTGCTTCAGCCACTGCACTAGTTCCTGTTGGTCGGCATGGCCCGAGAGTCCGCTGATCTCTTTTATTTCTGCGGCAACAGGGTAATACGAGCCATGTATTTTGATGGATTTTTCTCCTTTGGCCAGGGCCCTGCCTCTTGTTCCTTCTGCCTGGTACCCTACCAGCAACACGGTATGCTGTGCGTGGCCGATACAGGCTTTGAGGTATTCCAGTACACGCCCACCGGTAATCATGCCGCTGCCGGCAATTATTATTTTTCGAGATCCACTGTGAATGTTTTGGAAGGTACTGCGGATGTCGCGAATCATGGTCACGTTTTCAAACATATCCAAACAATGTTTAAAACCCAGGGTATGCCATTGCGGATAACGCAGCATAATTTCTGAAGCGTCGATGGCCATCGGACTGTCTAAAAATACCGGAACATCCGGAATCATATTTTTTTGCTTCAAACGGTTCAGTAAAAAAATAATTTCCTGTGCACGTTCAATTGAAAAACTGGGTATGATGATATTGCCATTGCGATGCAGCGTGTCGTTGATGGTTTCTGAAAGCTGTAGCTCTGCGGGCCTTTCGGGATGCAGCCTGTCTCCATAGGTGGATTCCAGGATGAGTACATCGGCGTCCAACACTTGTTCCGGTGGATGGAGAATCAGTGGTTTGCTTCGGCCAATATCTCCCGAGAATAAAATTTTTTCCCCTTGGTAATAAACCTCAATCATGGCAGAACCCAAAATGTGGCCGCTGTTCAGGTAACGCACCCGGATGCCGGAAAAAATCTCTTGTTCTTCCTGACATTCTATGGCTTCGAAGAGGCGCAGGCAAGCGGTAACGTCCTCCATATCGTATAAGGCTTTCGCCGGACTATGCCTGGAATAGCCCATGTCGTTGGCGCTGCGCGCTTCTTCTTCCTGCAGGCGAGCACTGTCGTATAAAATAATCCGTGCCAGTTCAATGGTAGGGGCGGTAGCCAGTATTTTACCATCAAAGCCATTTTTTACTAATAAGGGCAAGGCTCCTACATGGTCCAGGTGGGCATGTGTGATCAATACCATATCAATCAACCGTGGATCCACCGGGAAATTTTCCCAGTTCATAATCCGGAGTTCTTTCAATCCCTGAAACAACCCGCAATCTACTAGTATTTTCCGGTCGCCGAGTTCCAGTAAGCTCTTGGAGCCTGTTACGGTTCCAGCGCCTCCCCAGCAGGTAAGTGTATAGGCCATAGTAAAAATTTCGCCTTCAAACTATTGATTTATCGGCAAACAAAAAATATACACCGTATCTTTTCTTGCTCCTAATCGTTTAATGGTATACATTCAGTAAAAAAAACATATATGGCATTTTACAAATCTGGAAATCCTGTACTCAGCCAGGATACTTTTTCGGGCTTATTCTCTTCCAACGCTTCCGATCGAATGACGATTCAAGGTACTGCAAACAAAACCGCAATACTATTGGCGATTACCATAGCTTTTTCTTCCATCTCCTGGTATTACCCCAATGCTTTTTTTATGTGGACGGGCGTTATTGTGGGACTGATTCTGGCGTTGATTGTAACATTTAAAAAAACAACTGCACCCTATCTGGCTCCCGCTTACGCCGTGTTTGAAGGTCTTTTTCTCGGCGCAATTTCTTCCTTATACAACCAGTTGTACGAAGGAATAGTTTTACAAGCAGTATTGCTAACGTTCTGTACGTTTACGGCCTTGTTGCTTTTGTACAAAAGCAGAATGATAAAAGTTACCGAGAATTTTAAGTTAATCATCAGTGCGGCCACTATGGGCATTGGCTTTGCCTATTTGCTTAGTTTAGTTTTGAGTATGTTTAACATTAACATGGGATTGGGTAGCAATGGATTGTTTGGAATTGGCTTTAGTGTGGTGGTAGTAGCCGTAGCAGCCTTTAACCTGGTTATGGATTTTGATTTCATAGAAGAAGGTGAAAAACAAGGAGCACCCAAATTTATGGAATGGTATGCAGCCTTCGGATTAATGGTCACCATCATCTGGCTTTACCTGGAAATATTGAGACTTCTGGCTAAACTACGAAGCAGAGATTAACATTTTGATTGGAACGTAGTTAACTCCTTTAAAAAAATGGCTCTTGCAATTTGCATGGGCCATTTTTTTTGAATGGAAAAAGTCTCCATCCCTCAAGCTCCTGGGTTGACGGACATTTCGAAGACCACCCGCATGCAAACTTAGGGTACCAGCTTGGAATTAAATGCTTTTAGTTTTTCTCCTTGCAAGGCTTGTAAGGCATTACACTCTTGCAACGATGGCTTTTGAATTTTCTGATATTCCTCCAAGGGTTGTAACGTAGTGAGTATTTGAAATGCGTTCTGATAGTCTTCGAGTGCGACAGCCTGTTGCTGAATAATGCCAAACTCTTTATTCAGCGGGTTTTCTATGGTTTGGGAATAGCGCTGTTTATGCTGATCCAGCAAGGCCAGTACTTTGTTTTTCAGATTTTCCTGTTGTATTTCTTTTGCCATGGAAGTGGCTAACGCATAATAGTCGGAGGAATACCGGTTATAAGAATTCCACTGTTGTTCCAATAACTGTTTTTTCTGATGAATGTTTTTCATTTCTTTTTCGTGTTGTTGCAAGGTTTCATCTTTCTCTACAAGTTTTTCGTACAGTTCATCGATTACATTTTTCCCTCCTTTTCGATAGTCCAGTATATAACTGGATTCCTTGGAGTTTAAGGTACTTCGATTGCCTGATGCCGCAAAGCTAAAAGCCAACAGACCAACTGCCACCAGGGCACTAAACCATAACATATTTTTTTTCATAGGTATTTTTTTTGTATAGGAATTATTATTCACACATAGTTTCAACCAACCGGGTTGATATTTTCTGCCTCTATTTCTCAATTTGGACGTTAAACCTCCCAGGATTAAAATTTCGAAAGATTGGATAAGGTTTTCACCCTCGAATCCTTGGAGCGTTGAAGAAGAAACACCCTTTCATGGAACAGAGTTTTTTTATTTAGTCGACTGAAACGTAAATCCTTTTGCTTCCGCTTGTGTGCGCACGGCTTTTAACATTGCGGCATCCAGCGAATGGTCGGCACCAGCCATGCTTTTGCTTTTCTCTACAATATACTTTTCCCTGAGGGCTCCCAATTGCGCCAATTGACTTTTGAGTTGATTTCGTTTAGCCGCTTGCTTTTCAACAAACGCCTTGAGTTGGGCATCGGAGTACTGTTGCAATTCGGCAGGCAAAGAACCACGTTGTACGCTTGAATAGCTGAATCCGGATTGCTTGCTGGCATCTACCAAATCCCATGATTCGTTCTTGTACACGTGCTTGGTTTTGGATAGGGTCCGTTCTACGGCGTTCGATTTTCCATAGGCATTGGAATTTACATCCTGACTGATTTGTTTATTTTTTTTCTCCAGACCTTGCTGCCCGTAGTACACATACGTGTTATTGAGTTCTTCGTTCAGCACCGCAATGGAGTCGTCGTAAGGCGTTTCAATGTACACGGTTTTTTTATTCTGATCGATGTTCATGAAATAGCCTCCTGTAAGAGTGGCGCCATCTTTCCAGAATTCCCGAATGCCCGTTTCATAATCGCCACAGTAAATGGTATTGATGGAAATGCGTTTTTCTTTGGCGCGTCCGCAAGAAGTTTTATAGTCGATATTGCCTTGGTTGAAAGGCTCATTGCCGGCAATAAAAATCAATTGTAAGTCTTGGCCCTCTCCGTTCCATTGCAATTGCTGCAAGCTCGATTGGATCGCGGCACCGCAAAATTCACTTCCACCCATCGTACTGAGGGAAAATAAATCTTCGGAAAGTTGGTCGAGGTCTTCGGTAAGGGGAGTTACCATCCGGATGTAGTTTTCAGAAGGCGTTAGCCGATCGTTACCATATTCATACAAGGCAATTTGAAGACTTGGTTTGCTGGTGTCGGATTGTGCTTTCGACAGCTCGTTCACGATCTTCCACAATTGAGACTTGGCTTGGTCAATAAGTCCATCCATGCTGTTGCTCGTATCCAATAACAATGCAATTTTAATTTTACGGCCGCTGTTATTCAACGCTTGTTCTTCGTTGCTTGTGCGATGCTGTGCCTCCGTTTGCTGGGGTGCACAACATACCAGCATCAGGCAAGCCATTCCGTAAGCTGTGCCGCGCATCATCAGTTGTTTTAGAAAGAATACGTTCATAGACTTTAAAATTTTACTGAAATATACGGTACCAGCATATCCCTGCAGAGTACCAGTGAGACAAGTATCCGTTTGACTGGGTGAACTGGCGGCATGGCTAAGTCAAGAATAGATGGCCCTTGCTGGCTAAAATTTATTATGTTGAAATGCTTGATTTGAGCATTAAAATTTAGATTCTTTGTCCTGTCGGGAGCAAGGATAGCGGAAGCCGGAACCATTCTAACTATCCCTTGACAGCCTTGTTTCCTTCAAAATTAAAAATCGACATGAGGTTTATACTTACGATATGTTTCATTGTGCTTTCTTCCGCCTACCTTCCTTCGCAGGATATGAAGAAGAAAAAAATATCGCCCAAGTACGAAGGTTCAAAATCCAATTATTTTTCTCAACGCAGTCAGGAAAGCCTGGCCGACCGGATTACGAAAGCAGAACGGCTGAAGGAAAAGGATCCTGCCGGAGCCGTTGATTTGCTCGAAGAAATTTTAAGTGAAAGCATACAAGCCGATGACCGGTATTTTGAAGCGGAATCGTACCGCGTGTTGAGTGCAATTCATGAAGCACAAGACCTGCGCGAATCGGCAATACAAAACGGGCACAAAGCACTCACCATTTTTACAGAGCTCAAGAAGGAAGATAAAATGCAGGAGATTCACATCCGATTGGCTTCCAATTATAAGGCACTCAGTAATTATAGCAAGGCAGCTTATTTTTATAATTCTTATTACCAATGGGCTCTGAAAAGAAAAAATGGAAGTGCGACCGGCAAAGCCCTTATGGGACTCGCTTCCATCAGTCAGGCCCAAGGGAATAAAACCGAAGCCATTAACCGCTACGAGCAGGCCTTAAAATTCCTGGATAAAGAAAAGGATGGCGAGGACATTGCTGAAGTTAACCAACAGTTGGGGGAATTGTATGAAAATTCCCAACAAAAAAATCGAGCGCTCGAATACTACAACAATGCCAACGAAGCTGCACTTGAAAATAACAGCAAAGACATTCTGATTAAATCCAATGCGAACATCAGCAATGTATTGCGTTCGGAGGGAAAGATTATGGAAGAGTTGGAACTTCATCAGAAGCAACTCGAAGCCAGCATAGAATCTGGCGATATTGAAAATCAGAGCCGCGAGAATCTGGCTATTGGAAATGTGTATCTGGAGCTCGAACAACCGCAGGAGGCTATTCCATATTTTATTCAATCGATTACCCTGGCCGAACAGTCGAATACACTTGAAAATAAAAGTGAAGCACTTAAATCTCTTTCCAATGCCTATCGCCAGCAAAAGGCATTTGAAAAAAGTATCAAAGCGTTTGAGAAATATGTACTTACCCGCGACTCTCTGATTGCCAAAAAAGAGAAGCAAATTTCGAAGCAGTTGAAAGTAAATCTTTCGCTTACGGAAAAGCAGAAGAGAATTGATTTATTGGAGAAAGATGTAGAACTCCTTACCAGCGAACAGCTTGCCCGAGAAGCCAGACTCCGGACTCAACGCGTGGTAATTTATTCTTTGTTGTTGGGTCTTATTGTTATCGGAGTCTCCTCATGGCTGGTATACAAAAATGCTCAAAAACGTCGTGTGGCCAATCAATTGTTGGCTTTAAAATCCTTGCGCAGTCAAATGAATCCGCATTTTATTTTCAATGCGCTCAATTCCGTCAACAGTTTCATTTCGCGCAACGATGAGAAATCGGCGAATAAATACCTGGCCGATTTTGCCCGCTTGATGCGCATGGTGATGGAAAATTCACAACATGATTTTGTTACCCTAAGCAACGAAATACAGCTATTGCAGTTGTACTTAAGTTTAGAACATTTCCGATTTAAGGAAAAATTTGATTTTGAATTTCGGGTAGACGAAGGGCTTGATACCGATAAGTACCTGGTACCACCGATGCTTATACAACCCTGTATTGAAAATGCCATTTGGCATGGATTGAGATACAAAGAACAAAAAGGATATTTGAAAGTGAATATCGAAGCGAAAGGAGATGGTATCGAAGTCTGTATTGAAGACAATGGAATCGGCAGGAAAAAATCTACCGAGTTGAAAACCATGCATCAGAAAACTACAGTTTCTACCGGCATTCGAAATACAGAAGGAAGAATTAACCTGATACGGGATGTGTTTGGGAAAAAGATAGAAATGCACATCAGCGATGCCTTTCCTGGCCTCGAAGAGGTGGGTACACGAGTGAAAATTCAAATAACGACCTAGCGATGAATTTAAAGGCAGTTTTAGTAGACGATGAGAGTGCAAGCCGGGAGACCTTGCGCAATTTTTTACATAAATATTGTCCGGAGGTTGAAGTAATCGGCGAAGCCGATGCGGTTCCATCGGCATTAGAATTACTTTCCAATTGTAAGCCTGATTTGGTTTTTCTGGATGTGGAAATGCCTTTTGGAAATGCATTTGATTTACTCGAACAATTGGGTGATGTTTCTTTTAGTACTGTGTTCGTTACTGCTTATGACCATTACGCAATCAAAGCTTTAAATTTTAGCGCCTCGTATTACCTGCTTAAGCCCATCGATATTGATGAGTTGATCGCAGCCGTGGAAAAGGTAAAAAAAGACAGAAGCATTTCACACGATTTACCACATGCCAAAATTCTGATGGAAAACCTGAAACAAAACGGCATGCAACAGCGCCAATTGGTGCTGCCGGTTTTGGAAGGCTTTGAAATCGTGCGCATTCAAGATATTATACGCTGTCAGGCCAACGATAACTTCACAGATTTTTACTTTGTGAATAATAAAAAGCTGATGATTTGCCGTACCTTAAAATTTTACGAAGACCTGTTAAGCGACAGTGGATTTATGCGCATACACAAATCCCACCTGATCAATATTCAGTATGTGAAAAAATACATCAAGGGAAAATACGGCACTGTTATCATGTCCGATAATGCAGAAGTGGATATCTCACCCAATAAGAAGGAAGAATTTCTATCCCGGTTTATTTCCAGTTAATCCAGCGGATCACTGCATAATCATTTCTATTGATACTTCGGAAAACGGCTTTTATCGTTGTTTGCAACTTGTGTGGTTTGGGCTTGAAGTCTGGAAGCGCCTGTTGCGTGAGGGATAGAGCGTATGGCGCCGCAGGCGCCTAGCGAAAGCCCGACCCGTAGTGGCGCTTTCAGCGCCGCGCAGGGGCACGCCCAAAATACAGTATTGAGTTTGGGTATGGAGGTTCAACCGCCATTAGACAGTAGTCATTTACTACGAGTCGAAATCTCTTTATCAAAGCGTGTTTCCTCGAATTTCCTCGTCTAAATACGGGTTCGTATTCCTTCCTCGTAAATTTTTGGGGGAACTCGCTCTGATGGTGAGCTTTCGGCTCTCGTTACAATTTTTACTGTCTAATTGCGCTATAAAAAAGGGGCAAACAGTGGTTGCCCCCGGGATACTTTATTAAGCCTTATTGGAATAGGATTTCACGGCATCAATAAAACAACGGACGTGGTCTGCATTGGTATCGGCATACACCCCATGCCCCAAATTGGCGATGTATCGCTGGGTTCCAAAGGAACGAATCATGGCATGCGTATGCGATTCTATTTCTTTGAAAGAAGCATATAATACGCAGGGGTCCAGGTTTCCTTGCAGGGTTTTAGTTCCTGCCAAACGGCGAGCCTCTTCCGGTTCAATATTCCAATCTACACCCAGCGTAGCACAGGGCAGTTTCGCTTGCTGGCTCAACGCAAAATTAGCGCCTTTGGCAAAAACCGTTACAGGCACCTCGGGAATGGCTTCACAAATTTCTCGGATGTAATTCAACGAAAACTCCTCGAACAAAGCGGGAGACAGAATGCCTGCCCAGGAATCAAACAATTGCAGCATGTCTGCGCCGCTCAGCACCTGCCGTTTAAGATAGGCGATGGTGGCGTCGGTTATTTTTCGCAGCAAGGCATGCGCCATGGCTGGTTCACTGTAAAGCATTCGTTTGGCTTTGGAAAAAGTTTTAGAGCCACTGCCTTCTACCATATAAGCCAGAATGGTCCAGGGGGCGCCAGCGAATCCAATCAGTGGCACTCTTCCATTTAGTTCTTTCTTAGTGATCTTCAGGGCTTCGTACACGTATTCCAAATGTTCGGCAGCTTCTTTTCCAAGCAAAGCGTCTATGTCATTTTGGCTACGCACTACTTTTGGAAAAGACGGACCCTTTGCTTCAATCATGTCATAGGGCAAGCCCATGGCTTCGGGAATTACGAGTATGTCCGAAAAAATAATGGCTGCGTCTACCCCCAGCAAATCCACTGGTTGAAGCGTTACTTCGGCGGCTAGCGTAGGTGTGGTAGCCAATTCTTTGAAGCCACTCAGGCGCTCTCGCACAGCTCTGTATTCCGGGAGTATACGCCCTGCCTGTCGCATTAGCCATACGGGAACGCGTTCTGTTTTTTCTCCGCGAGCTGCCCTCAGCAATAAATCATTCTGTAATGTCATAGTTAAAAGGATAGTTGGGCACTTATCGGATAATGATCCGAATAAAGATTTTCGTTATGAATGGTGAATTGATGAACAGTACTTTCTTTGGAAGTAAAGATATTGTCGATTCTCAGCAAAGGAATTTTTCCGTGATAGGTTACGCCAAACCCATTGCCTGCTTGCTGAAAGGTGTTATCCAATACCTCACTCAATTGCTCGTAGACATAGCCATACGGAGGCTCATTGAGGTCTCCGCATACTACTACCGGATAGGGACATTTGGCGATATGTCGGGTTAAGGCATCTACTTGCCTTGATCGCTGAATGCAACCATTTTTATAACGCACCAAACTTTTGATAACTTTGTCGAAGTAACTCGATGACATAGCGGTATTGGCCAGTTGAGCATCGTCGATCGCCATGGATTGCAAATGAATGTTATAGACCCGAATAATTTTAGATGGTGAAAGGCGAATGTCAGCAAATATTACCTGATTGTTTGATTTTTCACGGAATTGCAACTCCCCTTTATTCACGATGGGATGTTTGCTAAAGATGGCCATGCCGAATTGCTGGTTTTTTATTTCCAGGAAAGGCGTGGCAAAGGAATACTTAAACTTTTCTTTAATCCTTCGCTCTGATTGAAAATTTTTGTTTGGACTGTTATAGTATTCCTGCAAGCAAGCCACATCGGCGGGGTGGTTGCGCACCCAGTTGATCATGCCATTGGTGCTTTCGTAATTTTTATCCCGCAAATGATCGTACACATTAAAAATGCGGACGTTGCAGCTTAAAACGTTCAATTCGGCTTGCCCTTGGGAAGGAACACTGAAAGAGAAAGAGCGGTCAATGTATTTAATGCCGATCAGCAAAGAGCAAAATGGGACCAGGGCCATCCAACGAGGTTGGCGAAACAGCCATATAATGATGAAAACGACCTGAATGATCAGTAATACCGGTATTAGCAATACCCCCAGGCTCACCAAAGGATATTCAACGGGCTTTAAATCAGGTAGTAAATAAACTCCCAGGGAAGCTATTGCTACGAAAACACTCAGGAAGGCAGTAAACTTGCTTTTCACGGGGCTAATTTACGCAATATTCCATTTTACCATCAAAATCAGGGAATAAGCAATAAAGAATTTTGCATTGAGTCAAAAATAATAATATCTTTGCACTGCGAAATTAGATTGCCAGGAGGGGACAAAATCCCCTCTTTTTGTTATGAACCTGAACGAAAAAGTTCGAGAAATTGCTGAAAAGAGTCTTCCGGATCCACATCACTTCATAGTTGGAGCGAAAGTAACCGGAAAAGGAAGAACGCAAAAAATAGTAGTAATCGCAGACGGCGATGCTGGTATTGACATAGATACATGCGCAAAAATCAGCAGCCGCATGAGCGAATTGTTGGATGCCGAAACGTTCTTTAACGATGCGTATACCCTGGAAGTAGGTTCTCCAGGTGCCGACGAGCCCATTGAGTTGCCTCGTCAATACACGAAAAATATAGGGCGCAAGCTTCAGGTTCTTACCACCGAAGGAGTATTGCTGGAAGCTCAGTTGCTATCGGTTTCAGATAACGGATTGACCTTGCAGAAGTCTTCTAAAAAGAAGAAAAATGCAAGCCCGGAACTTGTAGAGTTCCGTTTTGAAGAAATAAAAAAGGCGCAGGTAATTATTGATTTCAAGGCGTTGAAAGAAGCCGAAGAAAAAGATCCTTTGCCTACCTCCGACGAAGACATAGAGTAATTATAATAATAAGCAGGTCCTTAGCAGGCCTGCACAAATAACTTAACTGATACATAGATGAAAACAGAAGTTGCTTCTCTGATTGAATCGTTTGCAGAATTTGCCAAGTCGAAAAATATCGACCGCCCAACGATGATCCGTATTCTGGAGGATGTATTTCGTACCATGATACGTAAGAAATATGGAGCGGATGAAAACTTTGATGTGATCATCAATGCCGATAAAGGAGACTTGGAGATCTGGTGGATGCGAGAGATTGTATCGGACGAATTTGCAGAAGATAGTTTCGATTACGACGAGAATAAGCATATTTCCCTAACCGAAGCTCAGAAAATAGAGCCGGATTTCGAAGAAGGAGAAGAAGTAGCGAAAGAAGTTAAGCTGGAGGATTTCGGACGTCGTGTGGTTCAAACTGCCCGTCAGACGCTGATTCAGAAAGTAAAAGACCTGGAAAAGGATATTTTATTCCAGAAATACAAAGAATTGGTAGGAGAAATAATCGTAGGCGAAGTATATCAGATTTTACCGAAAGAGGTATTGCTGATGGACGCTGATGATAACGAGTTGATTCTTCCGAAGGGAGAGCAAATTAATAAAGACCGTTTCAAAAAGGGATCTACTGTTCGTGCCGTGGTACAACGAGTAGAGATGATCAATGGAAATCCTAAAATCATCTTATCCCGTACCTCTCCATCTTTCCTTGAGCGTTTGTTTGAGCAGGAAGTTCCGGAGGTTTTCGACGGTCTTATCTCCATCAAAAAAATTGTGCGTGAACCAGGAGAGCGCGCCAAAGTAGCCGTAGAATCTTACGACGATCGTATTGACCCGGTAGGAGCTTGCGTAGGAATGAAAGGATCCCGTATCCATTCTATTGTACGCGAGTTGGAAAATGAAAATATTGACGTGATAAACTATACCGATAACCTGGAATTGTTTATTTCGCGTGCATTAAGTCCATCTAAAATTTCCAACATCAAAGTAGATCACGACAACAACAAGGTGGCTGTTTACCTCAAGCCAGACCAGGTTTCTCTTGCCATAGGCAAAGGAGGCCAAAACATCCGTTTAGCCAGTAAATTGGTGGGAATGGAGATCGAAGTATTCCGTGAATTAGCGGAAGCAGAAGAGGAAGACGTGGCACTGAGCGAATTCTCCGATGAGATCGACCAGTGGATCATTGACGAATTTAAGAGGGTAGGTCTCGACACAGCCAAGTCGATATTGGCGGTGAATAAAGAAGATCTGCTGCGTAGAACAGACCTGGAAGAGGAAACCATTGACGAGGTGGTACGTGTACTTCGTCAGGAATTTGAATGATAGTTTCCTCCAAGGGTTCAAAGAATATCACCTGTATACAAAGAAAAAGATCGAATGTCGGAAGAAAAAATGATGCGACTGAGCCAGGCGGCCAAAAAGGCGGGGATATCCGTATCCCGTGCAGCCGAATATTTGGGTGCCAAAGGCTTCGTAATTGAAAATAACCCTAACTCTAAAATCACTTCTGAGCAATTTGACTTGCTCATGAAAGAATTTGAAAGCTCGGCTAACGAAACCAAAGAAGCCAGAGAATTGAGTATCGGTCGCAAGCCTGATAACATTGTTATCAACGCTACAACCGTGAAGAAGAAACAAGATGAAGAGGATGAAGAAATCCTGATTAAAAATCTTATTTCCGATAAAAAGGAACGCGAAAAGCAGGACGAAAAAACTCCGGCCGAAGAGCTTCCACAGGTAACCGAAGAGCCAAAAGAAGAGGAGGAAGACCATCAGACGGGTCACAAGCTTCAAGGCATCAAGGTATTGGGTAAAATCGATCTGGAGCCCAAAACCAAAAAGAAAGTAGAAAAAGAAGTTCCGCAGGCAGAGATTAAAAAGGAAGAGCCTAAAAAGGAAGAACCCGAGAAAGAAGAGCCAGTTAAGGAAATTCAAAAAGTAGAAGAAACTCCCGTAGAAACGGTAGAAGAGGTTAAAAAACAGCCTGAGAAGGAATCGGTGAAAGAGCCTGTAAAGGAAGTGGAGCCGGTAGAGCAACTTGTTACTCCAGAAAAAACCATCGTGGTAGAAACCAAAGAAACACCAGAAGGGGTGGTGGAGCCAACAGAACTCATCGAAGCAAAAGCTGAAACCCTCAAAGGACTCACTGTATTAGGTAAAATTGTTTTGCCTGTTAGTCCGGATAAGAAAAAATCGAAGCCTGAGCAAGGGAATAATAATGCTAATGCCAACGATAAGAAAAAACGCAAGCGCATTACCTCAAGTCCGGTGAAAAATTTTACCGACTTCAAAAACGATAATAAAAACAAGAAGGGTCCTAATCAGAACAATACCAACACCAATAACAACCAGAAGGGTAATCAAACCAAAGAGGTTTCTGATAAGGAAATTCAAGAGAAAATTAAGTCTACACTGGCCAAACTAAGTGGAGGTGGAAGCAAAGGGCCTGTGAGCCGCGCCAAATATCGTAAGGACAAGCGTAATGCCATGGCCGAAGCGGATAAAGAGCGTGAATTGCAGGAACAAGAGGATGCTAAAATCCTTAAAGTTTCGGAATTCATTTCTGCCAACGACCTTGCATCCATGATGAATGTGAGTGTAAACGAAGTCATTAAGGTATGTCTTGGACTTGGTATGTTCGTTTCCATCAACCAGCGTTTGGATGCTGAAGCCATCACGGTAATCGCCGATGAATTTGGTTTCGATGCCCAGTTCGTAAACGCGGAAGAGGAAACAACAGTAGAGGAGATAGAAGACGATCCGGATACACTGGAAGAGCGTGCGCCTATTGTTACGATCATGGGTCACGTAGACCATGGTAAAACATCCTTGCTTGACTATATCCGCAAAACCCGCATTGCACACGGCGAAGCAGGGGGTATTACGCAGCACGTTGGAGCCTATGATGTGAAAACGGATTCTGGCAAACGTGTTACTTTCCTCGATACTCCTGGTCACGAAGCCTTTACTGCGATGCGTGCCCGTGGTGCCAAAATAACCGACATCGTTATCATTGTGGTAGCTGCCGACGACAGCGTGATGCCTCAAACCAAGGAAGCCATCAATCACGCCATGGTAGCAGGTGTGCCGATTATCATTGCCATCAATAAAGTGGATAAGCCTGCTGCTAATCCTGATAAAATTAAAGAAGAACTTGCCAAGGAAAATATCCTGGTTGAAGATTGGGGTGGTAAATACCAGTGCGAATTGGTTTCGGCCAAATCGGGAATTGGTATTCCTCAATTGTTGGAAAAAGTATTGCTTGAAGCAGAATTGCTTCAGTTAAAGGCTAATCCAAATCGTAATGCGTCTGGTTCAGTAATAGAAGCTTCGCTGGATAAAGGTAGAGGCTATGTGGCCAATGTGATGGTACAAACCGGAACGTTGCATGTGGGCGACATTGTGTTGGCAGGTGCTAATTTTGGTAGAGTGCGTGCCATGCTTGACCATATGGGTAAAAAACTGAGCAAAGCAGGGCCTTCTACTCCGGTGCAGATTCTCGGATTAAACGGTGCTCCGCAAGCAGGCGATAAATTGCAGGTGATGGACGAAGAACGCGAAGCACGTGAAATTGCCACCAAGCGCGAGCAATTGATGCGTGAGCAGTCCATTCGTACCAAGAAACATATTACGCTGGATGAGATTGGCCGCCGTTTGGCCATTGGTAACTTTAAAGAACTTAACATTATTGTGAAAGGTGATGTGGACGGTTCTGTGGAGGCCTTGTCCGATTCCTTGCTTAAACTTTCTACCGAAGAGATTCAGGTTCGTATCATTCACAAAGCCGTAGGTGCCATCTCCGAATCCGATGTGCTTCTGGCTTCAGCTTCCGATGCGGTTATTGTAGGTTTCCAGGTTCGTCCGACTCCAAACTCCCGCAAATTGGCAGAGAAAGAACAAATCGAAATTCGTATGTACTCCATCATTTACGATGCCATCAACGATGTAAAAGCGGCGATGGAAGGTATGTTGGAGCCTAAGATGGAAGAGTTTATTACAGCAACCATCGAAATACGCCAGGTATTCAACGTTAGTAAAATTGGCGCTATCGCCGGATGTTACGTGTTGGAAGGTATGGTAAAACGAAACCACCAGGTGCGCTTGGTTCGCGATGGAATTGTAATGCATACCGGTAAAATCGAATCGCTTAAGCGCGTGAAGGACGATGTGTCGGAAGTTAAAACCGGATTTGAGTGCGGTATGATGCTTCAGAACTACAACGCCATTGAAGTTGGCGATATCGTGGAAGCCTTCGAAATGCGAGAAGTAAAACGTAAACTATAATTTTTCAATCAAAAAAGACCTCTCAGAGGTCTTTTTTGATTCCATACCTCTTTCCCTTGGAATGCTTGATTCGCACGACTGCGCTGTCGGCAAGCACATTCAGTGGCAAAGATTTTTGAAAAAAGTACAAAGGAAATATCCAGTCCTAGTTCATGAAAAAATTACTTTGGTTGTGTTGCTTCTGTTTTTCTTTGTCAGCACAACAATTGTCACCCTCCACAGTAGTTAGTCTTATTACAGTAAGCCCCGGCGACGAATTATATAATTCTTTTGGCCATAGCGCTCTGCTTATTGAAGATCAGGCTTCCAAGGTATCTCGTATGTATAATTACGGCACCTTCGATTTTGAAGACCCTAATTTTTATACCAATTTCACCAGAGGTAAATTGCGATATATGCTGGCGGTCGAAGATCCACGGTATTTATATCAAATAGCCCAGTGGGAAAACAGAGCCATTGTGCAGCAAGTGCTTCGTCTCAGTACACAGCAGGCACAGCGCCTTTTCGATTTTTTGGAGAACAATGCCAAACCCGAAAATTGCTTTTATAAATACGATTTCTTCTATGATAATTGCAGCAGTCGCTTGCGCGATGTGCTCAACACCGCGCTGGGGGACTCTATTCAGTGGGTATTGCCTGAAACAAACAACAAAAGTTTTCGTGCGTTGATAGATCCTTATCTTGACAACCAACGCTACCAGGATATGGGCATGGATTTGGGAATGGGAACTCCCGCCGATAAAATAGCCACTCCAGCACAATTAATGTTCTTACCAGACTACCTAAAAGATTTTGTAGGGAAAGCAAAGGTATTTTCTGATGGAAAATGGCAGCCGCTGGTTAGTCAGGAGCGACGTGTATTGCACAATGCGCCCTTTCCTTCTGATCCTTTCTGGAAAAAACCTGGTCTGTTAATGGGGTCAATTTTATTGATCACCTTCTTACTAACCTGGTGGCAATACCGCAGGCCCGCTGCCGGACACTGGTTCGATGTTCTGATGTTTTCATTGGCTGGACTCATCTCTTTATTGCTGATATTTTTGTGGTTCTTCACCGACCATGGGGTGACTAAATGGAATTTACATCTGCTATGGGCAAATCCTTTGACATTTGTGATTGTAGCTGGAATCCTGAAAAAAACCAATACGGCATTTTTCAGAGGCTTGTTACTAACATATTTTTTCTCGAATGCATTGTTGCTGTTGTTCTGGAATCAATGGAATCAGGAATTAAATGGCTATTTGGCGCCGCTGGTGGCTGCTCTCGCGCTTCGCAGCATTTATGTATATTATCGTTTGATTAAAAAAACTGAAACGGATGGAGTCTTTGGAAGTGCTGTGTAATCAAGCGTGTGCGCTTGTAAAGGAAGTGGGTGCATTTATTCGACAGGAAGCCTCAGTTTTCGATTGGAATCATATAGAATACAAATCCAGCGATCATGATTTGGTTTCGTTTGTAGATAAAGAATCGGAAAAGCGCCTCGTGAAGGGCTTGGAATCTTTATTTCCTCAAGCAGGATTTATGGGTGAGGAAGGAGCGAACAGCGCCGGAGAGAATGGCTACCAGTGGGTGATAGATCCGCTTGATGGCACTACCAATTTTATGCATGGAATGCCCACCTATTCCATTAGTGTTGCGCTGTTGCAACATGAGCAGGTACTCATCGGTATTGTGTACGAGATAAACCGGGCGGAGCTTTTTTATGCCTGGAAAAATGGAGGCGCTTACTGCAATGGAAAAAGGTTGCAGGTATCTAGAGCAACAGCTTTAAAAGATTCTTTGTTTGTTACCGGGTTTCCTTACAGCATGAGAGGTAAAGCCAATCAATATTTTGAAATTTTAAAAGAGATTGTAAACCATAGCCATGGCTTGCGCAGGCTTGGCTCTGCGGCTGTAGACCTTGCGTATGTGGCGGCAGGCAGGTTTGAAGCCTATTTTGAATATAACCTTAATCGTTGGGATGTGGCAGGAGGCATTTTGCTGGTAACAGAGGCTGGTGGCAAATTAAGTGATTATGATGGGGGCGAAAATTTTCTTGACGGAAAACAAATTGTAGCCAGCAACGGAACTATTCATGAACCTTTGTTGTCTATGATTCAAAAGCATTGGAACGCATGATTCAAGAGCTATTGGTAGTCCTTCTTTTTATAGGCGCGCTGGTTTATTTGGGGCGTCGATGGTATTTGGCATTTAAGGCTAAAAAGGCCTGTGAAGCATGTTCCTGCTCGGCTACCAAAACATTGTCCAACTTAGAAGAGCCACGCCTTCATTCCAAGCACACTTCCTAATTCAATACAAGTTTTTACTTACCTGGAAGGAATTCTATGGTGAAAGTCTGAGCCGCCCTTTCCTTTCGGAATAGCGAATTCATACCAATATTACGCAACTATCCTTATCTTTGATTGATTACAAGCTATAAGCCTTATGCCCTCGGTTTGCGAAGAAAAAGAATTTCAATCCTTGTATAAAAGTCATGCTAAACCCCTTCGTAATTTCCTGTATTACAAATCGGGTGATTTAAAACTTTCTGAAGATGTTTGTCAGGAAGCCATGATTCGTATGTGGGAAAATTGCAAGGATGTTATTTTTGAAAAGGCCAAAAGCTATTTGTATACCATCTCCATGCGCTTGTTTCTAAATATCAAACGGCACGAAAAGATAAAACTTCGTTTCGCTCAGGAAATGAAACATTTGGTGAATGATCAGGATCCTTCGTATTTACTGCGTGAAAAGGAATTTGGCTTAAGCCTGCAGGATGCTATTTCAGATATGCCCGAAGGACAACGAGAGGTTTTTTTGATGAACCGCATCGATAAAATGTCCTATGCAGAGATTGCAGAAGCGCTCGATTTGAGTGTGAAAGCCATTGAAAAACGAATGCACCTGGCTTTGCTGTTTTTGAAAGAACGGGTAGAAGAATTGAAAACCAGGAAGATTTAAGCTGCTTTCCTGCATATTAAATTTCTATGGAGAAATACCATTTAAGTACATGGCTGGTTTTGCGTGAGGGATAGAGTGTAAAGCCATGGCGCCGTAGGCGCTATGGCTTGCAGCGATAGCCCGGCCCGCAGTGGCGGTGGTGCTGAAGGCGCCACCACGCCGCAAGGGACACGCCCAACATAAAGCACAATTGAATTTGAATAATAAAAAAGCAAGCGGTGGAGATTTAATGAGATAACTAAAAGTTAGCAAATCTTTGATACTGGGTTGAATAGGTATTCCTGATTCTTCAAAAAGGTGTTTATTCAGGAATCAGGTAGTTAAAAGCAGTGAGATAAAGGGATAAAAAATTTCTTCCCGATGAGTCTATAGCCCGGTAGGGTAAAGGCATCCATAGGTGTTTTATCTTGGGCCATACACCATCACGTTTCGATTTTTAACAGAGGTGGTTGTGCTGCAAGAATAGATGTTGGGGACTTACATGATAGAGTATGAGCAAAGAACTTTACGAATCAGATGAAACCTTTTACAGTCGTTGGTTAGAAGGAAAATTAACAGAGGAAGAAAAAAAGCGTTTGGAGGAATCCGGGGAGGAAGCGCTATTGCAATCGATCGTGCTGCATGCCGACTCCTGGTCTTTGCCTGAGCTTGATGCTTCGCTGCTCGAGAAAGTAAAGGAGAAAACCATCCGGCGCAAATCAAAAGTCATTTCATTGAAGCCGATGTTGGCTTGGGCTGCTGCGGCAACAATGGCCCTGGTAATTGCGCTCGCCTACTATTTGACATCTTCACGCGAGGAATTGATTCAAGGAAGTGATGTGTTGGGTAGCATACAAGCCGCTAAATTACCCGATGGAAATCAAGCGCAGGTTTTTGCGTTTTCTGAATTGACGTATAGTAAAGATTTTCTGAAAGATAAGACGGTACATTCGAAGGGCTTAATTTATTTCGATATTCAAAAGAAAGGACCGTTTATCGTAGAAACGGCCATGGGTAGGGTAGAGGTAAAAGGGACACAGTTTGACGTATTGAATACCGACAATGCATTGATGGTTAGTTGTTACGAGGGTAAAGTTACCTGTACCCCTTCCAAAGGAAATCCATATATCTTGATTCCTGGACAACGTTTTTACTATTACAAAAATACGCAACGCATAGCGATTGACAGTCTGGCGCCAGATAAACCGGAGTGGCTCTCCGGCTCGCAGTCTTTTCAACAAGCATCGCTTATATCCGTCATGGAACACCTGAAAGTTCATTTCAATATTTCTTTTGAATTGAAGGAAGGGCTGGATGTGAACAGAGTGTTTACTGGAAAATATTATTTAAACAATCTGGAAGATGCCCTTGAAAGTGTATTCAAACCCTTTGGAATGCAAGCCGAATTGAAAGTACTGGATGGCAAAAAAACAGTGGTGCTTCAATAGGTTCAGTATACATGCTACATCTGATGCAACGACATTTTATTGGTTTGCTATTTGTAATGCTGCTCTGTTTATCTTGCGCGTGTGAGGCTCAAAGTCTGGCGGGCAGAATGAAAGATTTATCAGATCGTTATTCCATTTCTTTTTCGTATGATGCCGAACTGCTGGCTGGGATTCCTTTCACTGGCGATACGTCTTGCGCGGATTTGCCAGCTTGCTTGCAAGCATTGGAACGGTCAAGTGCTTTTTATTTTCGCAGCATCAATACTGGTTTGTACGTGGCTGAACCTCAGGTAGAGGGGGCCAACCTGAAGCTCTCTATGAAACTGATTTCAGAAACAGGAGTTCCTATCAGTGGCATTGAACTACAGAGCAGAAAATCGGCAATTAAAAAAGTAGAGACCAGGGACGGATGGGTGCAGCTATGGATGCGGTATTCGGAAGTCGATACCCTCGAGGTGTTGGTCGATTTTCACACTCCTGTTAAATGTTCGGTTCGGCAATTGGCCTTGCAACATCCTCCTCAGCTTATCCTCAAAGAAAATTTGACTTTGATGCAAGAGGTGGTTATAAAAGGATATTTGTCGAAAGGAGTTAATTATAAAAAGCAATCGCAGCAGATTGAAGTAGATCTTTCCAAATTGCCGGCGCTGCCAGGACAAACAGATGCCGATATCCTCAATGCCCTGGAGGCTTTGCCGGGCATCAGTTCTGCCGATGGTAAGGCTGGATCGCTCAACATTCGTGGGAGTACTTTCGATCATGCTTATGTGATGTACGACAATATACCCATTTATCATAAAGGTCATTTTTTCGGAACGCTATCGCCCTACAATCCTTTATCCATCGACAAGGTGCAAGTAAGTCGTTCCTCCTACACCGCCGATAAGGGCGGTCGGGTTGGTGGAGCCATCGAACTTATTTCCCGCACCAGCTATCGCGATTCTGCTTCGTTTGATTTTACTGCCTCTGCCACCCATGTTGGACTCTGCTGGCGCAGGCCTTTGAAAAAGAATAAAGTAGGAATGATGATTGCCGGCAGAACTTCATATCCCATCCGGAATAATTTCTGGAAAATGAAAGCCATCAATGAATTTATTTATCAGGAATCTGAAGTACAGAGAGCCAATCAAAATCCGGAAATAGATTTGTTAAATCAAGACTATCGATTTGTGGATCTTAATATTAAAATAGGTGGTGACTTGGGGAAGAAAAGCCATTGGCATGTAAGCTCCCTGATGATTGGCAACCGCATTCGAATTGGAATTGCAGATAGAACCACGGGGAGGAGATCGAACGATAACATGGATTTGACGAATGACGGCATCAATGCAACGTTTGCCCACCGCTGGAATACACGCTCCAAAACTACAGCCAGTGTTACAGCATCTGTATTTTCCCAAAACTATTATAGCAATGAATTTCCATTACGGTCTGATAGTTTGCTGTTTGAAGCAGCCTTCAGGAATCGATTAACCGACTATGCCTTGCGCCTGGATCAGGAAATTACATTAAGACCTGGAGTTTCTTTTCAGGCGGGGTATGAGTACAAACAGCACCAGGCTCTTAATTTTTCATCTCATTCCAATCCAGTGGTGCGCGATAGCAACGAAACAAAATATTTGCTGGCGCAGGCGCTTTATGGAAATTTTTTGTGGAAGATAAAAAAGCGTTGGTACCATACCCTTGGTATGCGTTTGGCTCATAATTCAGCAACAGGTCGCTTTTATGGGGAGCCAAGACTAAGCACAAGCTATGTGGCTTCCCGATCCGTAACCTTAAAAGCGGCAGCAGGCATGTTCAATCAGTTTTTGGTTCAGGTGGTAGGCCTAGGGATTGAAAATATTGGAGGAATAGAAAATTCAACCTGGCAAATCGCCAATAAGAATACAATTCCTGTGATTCATAGTACTCAATGGTCAGCGGGAATATTGTACCATCCTAAAAATGATCTGGTCATTGATGTGGAAGCTTACTACAAACAAATCGAAGATATTTCGGTTATTAATTTTACAAACTTTACCTATGCCTATCAATATTTACAAATGACTACCCAGTCCTATGGGCTGGATGTATTGGTGAAGAAAAAGTTTAATCGACTGGAAGCATGGACCAGTTATTCCATTTCTAAAAATACAATGACCATTGATTCTGTGGCAGAACCCTCTCTGGATTGGTTGTGGCACCAGCGTCATGTGCTGGATCTGGCAGCTATCTATGAATTGGGCAGATGGAAATTTTCAGTAGTATGGAAATATCGTTCAGGATTATCAGCGCTTGTGGGTATTAGAAACCGCATGGTGTCGGGACCTCCTGGTGTTGGAGCGCAAACCAACCCTTCTGGCCCTACTTTTTCAGGAGCTACAATGCCTCTTCCGGATGAATATACCGGCAACTTTCCCGATAATCACCAGCTAGACTTTTCCGCTGTTTTTACCATTGCCGACAACAAACGTTGGAAATCATCCTTGGGCTTGTCCATTACCAATATTTATTCCCGTAAAAATATCTTTATGCAACTACGCCGACCGCAAACCAATCCGCCGGTAGTTGTAGATAAATATATGATGTTGATGGCTCCCAATCTTCAGTACAATCTTAGCTTTTAAGCAGTCTGGCAATTGCATCAGGGTTTTCCTGTAATCTTTATTTTCCTGGATTGTTTCTTTTTAAATTCATCTTTCAAATCCAGTTTAATTTTATTTGCAGAATTATAATATCCCACGCAGATTAATTCCATGTCAGAAAGAGAGATAAAGCAACTGTATAGGGTGCCGCCGCTTCGCCCTTCCTGATCGTGGCTTTGGGGTTGCACAGAATGACCTAAAATATTGGCTACTTCTAAAAAGCTGAGTGATCGATTAAGTGATTGTAAGCGTAGGATCTCCTTTTCCATGGCTGCATATCGATGACATCCGCAGGCGCTGCCGGGGCATTTTTGCAGACTAGTGTTGGTAGCCAGTAGGTAAAGTTTTTCCAGCCAGTGTATCGTTGGCTTTCCTTTTTTCCATTCTATTACTGCGGCATGTTTGCTACGATCTCCTATTAAAAATTGGGCGCCGTCGAAAGCAATACCACTTTGGGTAAACCAGGCTATGGCGTCTTCCACAGTGCGGCACGAGGCCAGCATTTTATCTCCAATGTTTTTTCGAATGCGCATGGATGAAATGCTGTCTCCTTGCAAACTGGCGACGTCAAAAAAAAGTCCAGCTTCATTCACACCCCCTTGAGCAAATTTTTTCCATCCAAACCAAACTCGAGCCAGCTCGTTTTTTTGTTTCGATTCTATTTTTACATAGGGGCGAACGGAATAGTAAAAATCTTCGTGTGTAAGTGCGTATACTTTGCCACTGATGCTATCTATATAATACACGATGGAGCAAGCGTGCAAAGATGAAGAAGTTAGTTTGGCCAGAAAGAAGAGGATAAAAAGTACACGCGTGTTCATGGAGGCTTGTGTTGAGGGGAAGACGGAATAAACGCTAATTTTTGTATATTTACTCACAAATTGTGAGATCTGAAAAAGATTAAGGTTTTATATGTAAAAGTACGGGCCAATTTATCATTGATTTTGGCTCATAAGGTCTGGTGGCAGTATCCCGGTGCTTTGCTCTCGTTCATGTTTAGCAAGACCGGAAGAAAAATGCTCTTCAAAGTTGTTGCTTTTATTTTCCGGAAGTTTAAGCCAAACTCCGGCAGCGAAGCGTATCAATATACACCGCTTTCCCGATTTTCTTTACAACGTTTACAAATAGAATCGCAGCGTTTTTCCTATCGGCCGCTTATTAGCATTTTGGTGCCAACCTACAATACCCCTTTGCCTTTGTTGGAAAAGTGCATCGATTCCGTGCGTGGCCAAGTGTATGAAAACTGGGAACTTTGTATTGCAGACGATAATTCTACTTCAGAAGCGTTGAAGGAGTATTTAACTACTCTGAAAAACGAACCTCGGATTACTGTTCAATTCCGTACGCACAACGGGCACATTGCAGCTTGCAGCAATACGGCCTTGGAAATGGCAAGGGGAGAATATACCGCACTGTTGGATCATGACGATGAATTGGCTCCGGAAGCCTTAGTTGAATTGGTAAAGGTCTTGCAAACACGGCCCACGCTCGATTTTTTGTATACCGACGAAGATAAAATCGATGAGCAGGGAAATCATTTTGATCCTGTGCGCAAGCCCGACTGGAGTCCGGATACTTTTTATAGCTGGAACTACATTTGCCATTTGGCCATGTTCCGGACTACCATTTTAAAACGGATTGGGGGATTTAGTGCCGCCTACAACGGGAGCCAGGATTATGAACTGATACTTCGATTTACAGAGCAGACCCATCAGGTGGCACATATTCCCAAAATAGTTTACCATTGGAGAATGCATTCCGAATCGGTAGCCATGAACACGCATGCCAAGCCGTATGCATACCTTAATGGTAAAAAGGCCCTGGAAGATTCATTAAAACGCGCAGGCAAAAATGCTGAAGTGGAAATGCACCTGGGCGAAATGCTGGGTATGTATTCGGTGCATTATGCCTTGCACAAGCAGTCAAAAATTTCCATCATCATCCCTACACGCAATTGCGCATTCCTGGTTAAAATTTGCATTGATTCAATTTTTCAGCAAAGCTCATACACCTCGTATGAAATTATTCTGATTGATAATAACAGCGATGATCCTGCCTTTTTTCAATTGCTGGAAGAATATGCAGCTAAGTACCCAGGTATTTTCCGTGTAGTTCGCGCAGAAATACCATTTAACTTTTCAGCTTTAATGAATATTGGCGCCAAAGCCGCTACGGGTGATTATTTATTGCTGTTGAACAACGATACAAAAGTAATCAGTCCGGATTGGTTGGAGCGCATGCTGGCTCATGGACAGCAGCCCCACACGGGAGCTGTAGGAGCCAGGCTGCTATATAAAAACAATACGATACAACACAACGGTATTGTGCTTCATTCCAATGGAATCGCAGAGCATGTGTATGCCTATGAAAAGGATCAGCACGCGCCTCCACAGGCAGAATGCATTCGAAATTATCCCGCGGTTACTGCTGCTTGTTTGCTGGTAGAAAAACAGAAATATTGGGAAGTCGGAGGCTTTGATGAAAACCTGGCCGTAGATTACAACGACATTGATTTTTGTCTGAAGCTCGGCGAAAAGGGGTATCATAATGTGTGCCTGCCTCATGTAAAATTGCATCACTTCGAATCCATTAGTCGTGGAAAAGAAAAAAAATCCATGGACAAATATGCTCAGTATTTAAGTGAGCGTAAAAATTTTACCGAAAAGTGGTTAACCGCCCGATAAGCGTTTCCTATGTTGTCGTTTAAAAATCCCAGAGACCCTGAAAACGCAGAACTCACCAGGCTTATAAAGAAATGGGTGCGCTTGAAATTTGCCCTTGAGGAAAGTGTAAGCATATTAGTCAGCGAACATCCATGTTTGGATGATAACTGCCCCATGCATCAAACGGTTATTGCTGTTTTTTTCGAAGAGACCACCAAACAATGGACGATTCACAAACCATTAACCTTTATTCGCCAGCGCGATGTAGAATCCTTGGAGGTTTGAAGAGGGACAACCAATAGAGTCAAAAAAAATAGCCGCTGTAGGGCGGCTATATATGAATAGATAGTAAATGAGAGAACTCTTAACGGGACTGAGTTTTTTCTTTGTGTTTACTCAATTGTCGTTTTAGAATTTCGTACCCATTGTCAATGGCTTGTTCAAAGGTATTAGACTGTTCCTGTACGAATACCTCCGTGCCAGGAAGTTTCACGTTTACTTTAACGATTTTATTTCCTTTTTCATCATCGTTCTGTAGACTAAGGAAAACTTCTGCGCCCAGAATTTTGTCGTAAAACGTCTCCAGTTTATCCAGTTTTTTTTCGATAAAAGCCAGGAGTTTTCGATCTGCATCAAAATGGATCGATTGAATCTGAATTTTCATAGCGCTAAAAATTAAACCGGTCTCGCATGCCCCGCACCATCATGCCAAAGCCCGGTTATCACACATAGTTACTCGAGCGGGGCGGTATAAGAAATATACGAAATGAAAGTCAACTTGTTGCTACCTGACTTCGATTAATTTTCTTCGATATACCAGGGTTTATCGTCGAAGTGAGATTTTCGGTGAGGAGCTCTCAGCATATAGCCAACAAAGAGTTGCATGTTGTAGTAGGGACCTTTTATACTATCGTAAAGGGAGATGGCACCTCCGTTAACTCGGGCGCCCACCAGCAAGTTATTGGCAAACAGGTATCCAACTCCAACAAGGTAGCCAAGGTCGATCGGGTTTACATTACTTTTACCATACCTTAGCGAGTCTTCCGCAACACTCGTTTCTTTAAAATATAAATGTAAAGAAGGCTGAACCCCCGCATACACAAACCATTTGTCGGTAATATGGTAATTAAGCATTAAGGGAAAATCAATGTAGTCCAAACCACCGCTCAAATAGGAGCCATCGCTGCGTTTGGCAGAAAAGTATCGACGGGTGTAATTTACTTCTTGCGAGGCTGAGAATTTAGTTAGAAACAACGGGAAATAGGCAAAACCTCCTAAGTGAAGACCCAGTTTAATTTTGTTGGGCGTTTCCAGTCCTACAATTTTAGATATGTTGGTGCCAGCTTTAAACCCAAAAAATGGTTTTTGTGCCAGGCAATTAAAAGCCAACACCAACAGTATCCTTGTAACAATTCTATTAATTCTAGCAGACATAAATAAACGTAATTGGTTTTTATTACGGATAAAGGTGAAAAATGGTTAATTTTGCCCTCCATAAATATTCTATGTCCTTGAAAACCATCGTTAATAGTCCAAAGGCACCCGCACCGATCGGGCCATACAGTCAGGCCGTTCAAGCCGGAGGTTTGTTGTTTGTGTCGGGGCAGATCGCCCTTCAGGCTGAAACTGGCCAACTCGTGCAAACTTCTATTGAAGAAGAAACGCACCAGGTGATGAAAAACCTTCAGGCTATATTAAATGCCGCAGGCCTGGGATTTGATCAGGTTGTTAAGTGCAGCATCTTTGTAACAGATCTTTCTAATTTTGCTGCTATCAATAGCGTGTATGGTACCTATTTTGCCTCGCAGCCCCCAGCGCGTGAAACTGTAGAAGTATCCGCGTTACCCAAAGGTGCCAAAGTAGAAATTTCGTGTATGGCATTGGCGCAACTTTAATTCATGCGTCAGTAGCCTCATTCTTCAGTAACAATAAGACAAAATAAAATAGCTTCGAAACAATACTAATCGGGGCTCACCAACATATTCACCATGAACAAAGAAGTTAGAGTTCGTTTTGCTCCCAGTCCAACCGGACCATTACACATTGGCGGTGTTCGTACAGCCTTGTACAATTACCTGTTTGCCCGCAAGATGGGCGGGAAAATGCTTCTTCGGATTGAAGATACCGACCAGACAAGGTTTGTAGAAAATGCGGAACAGTATATTCTGGAGGCTTTGCAGTGGATAGGCATCACCATCGACGAAGGACCTTCGGTGGGAGGACCTTGTGCACCCTATCGTCAGTCAGAGCGCAAGCCCATGTACAAACAATATGCATTGCAACTGGTAGAGAGTGGTAATGCCTACTACGCTTTCGACACTCCCGAAGAGCTGGAAGCAATGCGCAAGCGCCTCGAAGCACAAAAAGTCGCTTCCCCCGCTTATAATGCCATTACACGGACCCAAATGAAAAATTCGCTTACCTTACCGGAAGATGAAGTGAAAAGGCGATTGGAGGCTGGTGAACCGTATGTGATCCGATTAAAGGTGCCCCGCAAGGATGAAATCCGCCTGAACGACCTGGTGCGCGGATGGGTAATGGTGCATTCCTCTGCCATCGATGATAAGGTATTGATGAAGTCTGACGGCATGCCTACCTATCACCTGGCCAATGTGGTAGATGATCACTTAATGGAAATTACCCATGTGATACGCGGAGAAGAATGGTTGCCATCGGCACCGCTCCATGTATTGTTGTATAAATTTTTAGGCTGGGAAGAAACCATGCCCCAGTTTGCCCATCTACCCTTGTTGTTAAAACCCGACGGGAATGGCAAACTAAGCAAACGCGATGCCGATGCAGGAGGTTTTCCCGTGTTTCCACTAGACTGGAAATTTCAAAACAAAGAAACTGGCAAAGACGAAACCTGGATAGGTTTCAGAGAACAAGGTTATCTTTCTGATGCAGTAACAAACTTCCTGGCTTTCCTTGGCTGGAATCCAGGTACTAACCAGGAACTTTTTACTATGGAAGAGCTCATACAAGCCTTCTCCATAGAGCGCGTTGGTAAGTCTGGTACCAAATTCGATATTGATAAAGCAAAATGGTTCAACCAACAGTATCTGAAAAATAAATCCGGAGCGGAGTTGGTACCTTTCTTACAAAAAGAATTACAACAACGTCAATTGAATGCATCGCCGGAATCCTTGGTGAGAATATGCGATTTATTAAAAGAGAGACTCGTATTCGCCCACGACCTTTGGAACCAAGGGGCGTATTTCTTTTTGTCACCTACCGAATATGATCCACAAGTAGTGACCTCTAAATGGACTCAGGAAGCGGTTACGGTAATTACTTCGTATGCAGCCGCTCTGGATAAATTGCCTTCACTGACAGCCGAGCAAGCAAAAAGTACGTTAAATGAAGTATTGGAAGCCCAAGGGGTAAAAATGGGCAAAGTGCTACAGGCGCTTCGCGTGGCCATTACTGGGGTAGGGGCTGGTCCTGACCTGATGCAAATTATGGAAGTACTTGGAAAGCAAGCTACCGTAGCGCGCATACAGCAGGCCTTAACTGTATTAAACAGTAAAGTAATTGCGTAAATGGCAAAAAAGAAGAAAGATTCTAAAAAACCAAGTGTTAATAAAGCACTAGAGGGCTTTGATATTTCTATCGATAAATTCGGTGAAATTAAAACTCCTTTTGATCTCGACAAACTCAATGAATTCCTCGACAAAAATGTGGAGGATAAGAAATTGAAGAATCGCAAGGATAACAGTGATGCGAAAGAATAATTCATGAAGGATCTTTTGTCTCACCATCGATTTTTCTTTTTGCTGGCAGGTTCCTACCTCATGCTGGGTTTTTTTCTGGTGTCCATAACATCCATGGGTACTATAGAATTTTTCTTTTACAAGAATCACACTCCTATTCTAACCTTTTATTTCAAACTGTTAAATTGGTTGGGCGATGGCATGATCTTGTTATTTGTGCTTCCCTTGATAGGGTTGCTGTTTTCGGTGCGAGCCATGTTGATAACCGGAGGCGCAGTACTAATCAGTTTCTTAGTGGTATCCTTGCTTAAAAATTTTGTATTTCCGGAAGCAGACCGTCCGCTTCGCTATTTTGGTGATGCGGTAATTCCGTATCTGATAGACGGCATGGAACGTAATATGCACAACAGTTTTCCTTCGGGCCACAGTGCACAAGCCATGGCCCTGATGGCATCGTTTTCTTTTGTTATCCGTACAAAAGGGTGGCAGCTTGTGCTGTTGTTGCTGGCAGTTTCGACTGCCTTGGCAAGGGTATACCTGATGCAACATTTTTACGTCGATACCCTGGCCGGAGGAACCATAGCCCTGGTGATTTCTTTGGCGGGAATTTATCTGTACAAAGATAAATCGCCCTGGGACGCCTCGCTTTGGCAAATTGTAAAGACGAAGGGACGGATATGAAGATTGGAATTCTGAGAGAAAGTAAAGTGCCGGTAGACTGGCGTGTTCCTCTGCATCCGCAACAATGTGCGGATGTGATGAAGGTATTTCCTGAAGTAGAATTTTTTATTCAACCCAGCGACACTCGCTGCTTTAGAAACCAGGAATATGTAAAGCAAGGCCTAACCCTCCAGGAAGATCTTTCGGATTGCGATCTGCTGCTAGGAATTAAAGAAATAGCGGAGCATCTGCTTATTCCTTCCAAGCGTTACATGTTTTTTTCTCATACCATAAAAAAACAGCCGCATAACAAAAAATTACTGCAAGCGATCTTAGAACGACGCATCGAAATGATCGACTATGAATGCATTAAAGATCAAAGCGGACAACGACTCATCGCCTTTGGAAGGTTTGCGGGCATCGTAGGGGCGTACAATTCCATGCGTTTGTATGGGGAGAAATACAGGCTGTTTGAATTGAAACCTGCCTACAAATGTTTTAATCTTGAAGAGTTAAAACATGAGTTGCAAAAAATACGAATACCTGCCATACGCATTGTAGTAACGGGAACGGGCAGGGTTGGTAACGGCATCTGCGAAATGCTGGACTTTATGCGTATTCCCAAAATAGATGCGCGTGAATTTTTGAAATCCAAAAGACAGCACGCAGTTTACACGCAACTTTCTTCTGCCGACTATCACAGCCGCAAAGCGGGTTCCGGATTTTCTTCCGAAGAATTTCATGCACACCCCGAAAAGTATAAATCCGATTTTCTTCCGTATACCGAAGTATCCGATATGCTGATTACCGGTGCCTTCTGGCATCCGCAAGCGCCGGTGCTTTTCAGTAAGGCCGATATGAAACGGGAAAGTTTTAAAATTAAGCTCATTGGCGATGTTACTTGCGACTTCAACGGTTCGGTTCCATGCACTATTAAGCCTACTACTATTTACGATCCTGCATACGACTATAACCCTACTAGCGAGGGCATAGAACCTCCTTTCGGCGATGCACGAAACATTACCGTAATGGCCATTGAAAATTTGCCTGGTGAATTACCGCGCGATGCCAGTACGTATTTTGGAGAAATGATGATGAAGAATGTATTGCCCTACTTGTTGGGCAAGGATCAGCATGGCATTATAGAACGCGCCACCATTGCCCGCGAAGGAAAGCTTACGCCTCCCTATCAATATTTGCAAACGTGGGTTTCCGCTTAACGGAGTAAGGATATCTTTCGTACCTTTTGTTCTGGAACCTCTAGTGTATAAACTCCGGGTGGCATGGCATTTCCTTTCTGGTCCTTTCCATCCCAATAGGCGGGTAAGGAAAGCCTACGAATAACCTGTCCTTGCTTGTTGTAAATCACGGCCTCTCCCGAACCTTCTATGTAAAATTCGTCGGCATTGCCATCCTCGTTCGGAGTAAAAAGATCTTTCCCTTCCTGCTCATCTACAAACTTCAGTACATAATTACCCGTAGTCAACGAAGAATCTCCAAACAAAGCATGATTGTAATGCAAGGTAGCCTTATATACGCCTGCGTTTTTTGAAGTCGGTTTGTCCAGGCGTAAGGTGGCGCTACCATCATGTGGCAGCAACACATCGTCTTTATAAAATCGGTATTCCACACCCGGTACCGATTGGTCTATGGGAATAGTAAGTTCAAAATCTTCCAGAGCTTTTACTGTCAAGGTTGTGTCGTTGGTCAGCGCCTTTTGAGGAAACAAACGATACAAGCCACTTGGCACTTGCGTAATGGGCAATAGATCCTCAAAGCTTAGTTTATTGCTGGTTACGATAATATGCGTAAGCCCTGTGTAATTGCTGAAATCAGGAAGTATTTCAGCATTAAAGTTAGTGAGTTGAATCTTTTTTAAATTCACATATTGATTCAAAAAACTGAAATTTTTGATATCACTCGAATTGCCAGCCCTACGCAGTTCCAACGATTGCAGTTGTGTTTTTACCGGAGCTAAGTCTTGTTCTATGGAGACCCATGGATTTCCTCGTAAGTCAATGAATTTAAGATTTGGGAAGCTGCTTAGATTGGGAAGACTGGTGATGTTGTTATTCACCATCTGGATGAAATTAATATTATTAAAATAAATTAATTCGCTGATGTCGTTGATATTGCCATTCTGCAGTTGGATTTTTCCTGTTACTGCAGCCGCCAGTGCTGCATCCAGCGAATCGCAACCAGGCCGCATGGCACCTACCGTTTCTGGTCTGCTGCACAGTGCCGTGGCAAAGTTGGGATCGTTTATTTTGATTACCTGAGCACCTGCCAGGGCACTAAGCAATAAAAAAAGAATACCAATATATATTTTTATTCCATTCATCAATATTATTCAAAAACGGTAACACGCACCAAACATTGTTCGCCGTTGGAATAGCGAATGTACAGGGTATAAAGTCCAGGAGCAACCATTTGTTGCTGAGAATCCCTTCCATTCCACAGAAACTGGTGCGAAGGAGTGGTTTCCAGCACGGTATGCTGACTCCTGTCGACCACTTGCACCTTGGCATCCAACTCAGCATCCAGGGAAAGCACATATTCCTGTTCCTGCGAAACGGAAAAAGTTTTAGGAGATTCTGCCGGACAATGCGTCACTGGCACAATGATTTGCTCTTCTGCAGTGCAACCCTTTGTGTTTTGTACGATGAGGGTGTATTCGCCGGCAGTTAAATTTTCAAATACAGTGGCACTCGTTTGCGAACCCTGTGAAAGACTGAATTCCAGCCCCGGCATTTTTGATTTCAAGTTAATTTTTCCATCGGCCTGCTGTTTGTGGGCAGGCTGCACCGATTTTTCATACACTGGTTTGAATGTTCCACAATCTCGATTTGCTAAAGCAGTATTTGTTTTTTCCTGCGTTTTTTCAAGGGTAGCATTCGTACGTTCCAGTACATTTGCCAGCAAGGATGAATTGTTTTTCTCTTCAGTAATATTCGCATTTTCTTTCGATGCCAAATTCGAGTTCAACGTTTCCTCCGAAGCTATGTGGCTTGCCTCTTCTGTATGGCTAGGTTCTTCTTTTTCTATTTTTTTCAGTCCGGCAGACTCCGTGTTAGGTAAACTTGGTAATATCTTTTCGTTGCTCGTACCCTGGCTCAATTCCGGGGTCGTAGATGGTTGTAGCGAAGTAGGTGTCGACGGTTTTTTCAATACCCAAATCAATACGAGTATGGCCAATGCCAGCAGCCCAGCAACCCAGCCAATTTTTTTCATCCTGGCAGGTCGCTCTACTAAATCGTATTGCATTTGCTGCTTCAGGTCTTTTAAACCGGCTTCCAGCAGCAACCGATGCAGGGCTTGCTGTTCCTTCAGCTTTTCGCGCAGCGAAACATCCTGCGAAAGCTTCAATTCAAAGCTTTTGCGCTCTGTCTCCGGTAATTTTTTCTGAAGATAAAGGTCTATCTTTTCTTCTATGTCTGTAGTGCCATTGCTCATACATCCATTTTGTTAAGTTTTTTAAAAAGGTTGGGAAACTGGGCCATTTTTTCTTCCAGTTTCTTTTTACACCGGTGCTTTTGTGTTTTTACCACATCGGCAGAGGCCATTCCATATTTGTCGGCTACTTCCTGATAATCCAAATCGTCAAAAATCAATGCCTTCAACAGTTCGCGGCATTTATCACCCAGGGACGAAAGCACACTCATGATTTCATTTTCTGAATCTTTTAATTCCAGGTGCCGCTCAATGCCTGTTTCCACCAAGGTTTCCAGGCTCATTACATCCACATCGGTATACCGGTTCAACACCCGTAGCTTGTTCAGATATAAATTCCTCGAAACCGAGTAAATATATCCATCCACATTGGTGGAGGGTAAAAGCTTGTCAAGTTTTACCTCCCGGTAAAATATCATTACCGCCTCCTGAAAAGTGTCGAGCGCATCCTCGTCACGGCCTTTCATTTTGCGAATCAATGCTTTAATTTTGGGTAATGTTCTTTTATACAGGATATTCAATACCCATTGGTTGCGGCCGCTTTTAATAGCTTCCAGAATTTCAATGTCGGGGATCATCATTAGCTTAACACAACACGTCTATTCCAGGTAAACAGAGGAATCTATATTTTTTGAAATGGCTATGCCCACTTCCAGAAAATGTGCAAATAAACTACCTATTCGATTATTGGCTGGAATACGGTAAGAACCCATAAGGTTTAGGTTCCAGGCATCGCCCAAAGGCAATTCCGACCGGAATTGCGCGGCAATACCCGGATAGGTGTATGCCAGTATGCCTGCCTGGCTGCGTGGACTTAGCGATACAAGCAGTCCCAGAGCCCCTACATCGGTTCGGTCGGTAAAGTGGGTATACGCTGCTCGCATAATCAGCTCCCTGCCGCCACGCAATGGCAGACGATATTGTGCTCGTAACTCCTGGAAAGGCTTAAGCGCAATAGGATAAGCCAGTGGTCTTAAATCACCTGCCAACAATTGTTGAAACGCTGCATACACCAGCCACCGCCGCCGTTGCCAGGCCACATCGAGCGCCAAACCCGATTGGGTATCGCTACCACTCACCCCACTTTGTGAACCATCGTATTTCAGATTGAATAGAGCCCCCTTGATTCCACCCGAAAGCCATTGCTTTTCCGAAAGCCGCAGAAAATAGGCATAGCCCGCCACCAGCCTCGATTGTGCGATGTATGGACCTTCGTGCATACTGCTGCCTTCTACCGAAAGCTGATGCTTCCTATGACGAAAAAACAGATTGACATCAGAAGTATATAAATCACTGGATAGACCCAGGTAGCGCTGGTGCAGGCCGTGCAGAAACAAACGCTCTTCCATCAGACGTTTGGAGAAAAGTACTTCTCTCAGAAACGAGCCGTCTCTCGGCTCCGGATACCAACTAACTTGTAAGGGCTGACAGAGTCCCTGAAACGCAAGAACAAGCGTGCAAATGTATACAATATACCTGCCAGTGACCATCGGACCCTAATTACCAATTTTCAATAAAGTCAAAAAAAATAAAATATCGGATGTGGAACTGAAAAAAATAGACATACTAGCAGTCTTGGTGTTATTTTTACATTCCATTTACACACAAATTTCAAAAAGAATAGAAAACAGTTTCTTGTGAATACATTCAAGTATGCCCCACACGGCTGTATGTACGGAATTTGGAGTAGAATAGTAACAGAGTACAGTCTTTTTTTAGGTAAGAAAATATGAACGAAGATCCCATCGGAATTGCTGTGTCAGAATACTGGCGCAAGCCTTCCAGTGCCAGCATACAGGTGCTTTCCGACTTATGCGAGGAAGACGAAATTCCGGTCTCGTACTTGTTTCGCAGCTACGATCAAATGCCATACAAAGAGCAGCTGGCTCTTTCCTGGACGGGGCAACGCATTTCCGATATCGGTGCAGGCACCGGTGCCCATAGCCTGTACCTTGAGCAAGCAGGCAAATCTTGTCTTTCCCTTGATACCTCTGGCGGATGCTGTGCACTGATGAAAGAACGTGGACTGAAGGAAGTAATTCATGCCGACTTTTTTTCTTATATTCCTTCACAGCCTGTAGATACCTTACTTTTTTTAATGAACGGACTTGGATTGGCAGGAACCCTCGAAGGTCTCGGCAACTGGTTCCGGCAAGCCCACCGGTGGCTCGTGCCAGGAGGTAGTATCGTGGGCGAATCGACCGATATCGTATACATGTTTGAAGAGGAAGATGGCTCCGTACTTCTCGATCTCAACGGCCGCTATTACGGCGAGGTTCAGTATCAGATGCGTTACAAAAAAACACAGGGCCCCTGGTTTCCGTGGTTGTATCTTTCGCACGAACTCCTAGCCTTGGAAGTAGAGAAATATGGATTCCGACTCGAAAAAATCTGGCATGGCGATCAGCACGACTACGTCTTTATGCTTGTCAAATGCTAAGCACTGAATTTTCAGGGAGTCTTTTTTTATTTAGATTATTTGGCCGGCTTATCCGGCTATCGCTGCAAGGCCACGCTTTCAGCGTGGGCTTTCCGCTCTATCCGGGCCGGAAGGAGGAACAGACCATAGTATTTCTGATTCCGGAATATTGAGTTGAGTAGCAATAACCCCTATCCGAACCCCTGAAGAAGAAAGATACGAGATAAAATTCCGTAGTATTTTCTCTTTTTCCAGTCGTTCTTTCTTCAATTCCAACTCAGCAGTTTCTTTATCACGCTTCAATGCTTCCCACTCTTCCTTGATCAGGTTTTCGCGTTGCATCTGTTCTATGA
>JALONM010000107.1 GCA_025454925.1 Cytophagaceae bacterium | reverse complement strand
AGAACAGATGCAACGCGAAAACCTGATCAAGGAAGAGTGGGAAGCATTGAAGCGTGATAAAGAAACTGCTGAGTTGAAATTGGAGAAAGAACGACAGGAAAAGGAGAAAGAACGACAGGAAAAAGAAAAGGCACTACAAGAGAAAGAGAAAGAAAGGCAAGAGAAAGAACTGGCACAACAAGAGAAAGAGAAAATTCAAAAAGTCCTCATCACCTACCTTCTTTCTTCAGGAGTATCAATAAAAGAAATTGCCACTCAGCTCAACATCCCGGAATCTGTAATTGCACGTTTGCTGCAATAGCTAAATTTACTCTATTAAAAATGGCAATTGAATCGTCGAAAATTTTCTGGTGTTTTATCCTGTGTAATTAAATTGGCTATATTCCTCAGAATGCTTGTTCTTCTTCAAACCTTCAAGCATTCAAACCTTAACCAATCCTTAGAAAGCTTAATCCTTGGAGGTTTAACGACCCAACAAGGAATAGAGCCATAAATTTATGTAAGGACTTAAATTGGGGAAACTGGTTTTTGCGTGAGGGACAGAGCGAAAAGCCCACAGTGGCGCCTTCGGCGCCACGAGGACTTGCAGCGATGGCCCGGCCCGCGTTGGTGTAGCGCCGTAGGCGCCACCACAAGGGACACGCCCAAATTACAGTATAAAGTTTAGGGATGGAGAATTGAGTTTGAGTTTACTAGTAAGTACTACACAAAAAAAGTCCCGGAAGAAAACTTCCAGGACTTAGGACCTAAAATAAACACAACCTATTCCGCAACGATTACCTTTACCACTTCCAGGTAATCGTTCGCCTGAATTTCGACCATATACACCCCAGGAGCTAAGCGGGTGTTCAACATGTGTGAGGCATTGGTGGCAATTTTTTCTGTCGCTATTGCCTGACCGTGATATGACTTTACAAGAATTTGCGCCTGCTCCTCCGAAGACGGAACCCACAGCCAGAGCTGTCCATTTCCAGGATTTGGATACACCAATACTGCATTGGAAACAATTGAAGCAACCGAACGAATGTCGCTGTATGAAGAGCTTGAAGTGAAATCTTTTTGCAAAATTCTGTAATACGCCTGTGTTTCTGGCGCCTGCTGGTCTACAAAAGAATAGTGTTGCATGACCACGCTATTTCCTGAAGCCGAGAGTTCCATCAGATTTTCGAAATGAATTCCATCCAGAGATCGCTGTACAATAAACTTCTCCGCATTTTCTTCTTTGGTGGTAGTCCATTGCAGCAGCACTCCTGCCTGGCTGCGTTTGGCATGGAAGGAGGCGAATTCCACAGGCAAGGTACATATTGCATTTACGGTAACGTCTTTGGTAATGGCATACACTTTCCCAAATTGTAGATCGTCCATTACAAATCCGGAGCGGTACGAACCGAAAGGGATATTCAAGCTGCGTAATTCCAGGTTCACCATTCCTGTGGTATTGGCTGTCCAGGTGGCGGTAAAATTATGCCAATCAGTATTCAAGGGTAAATCGATTCTGCGCACAAATTGATTGTTTGCATATAAGGCCAGGTGTGTTGTTTTACCGCCGCTTGGATAAGGCGCCGAATTACTGGTGTCGGGGTTGGCCAACAAAAATTCTTTGTGAATGTTGGCAAACCAGCCTGAAAACCCATACTCATCTCCGTTGACTACGGCCACGGAAGTGCGGTAGGCAATTTGTCGCATGGATTCAAATCGACTGTCTCCAATAAAATATTGTGGCGAAGCACTGCCAGTGGTATGATCTGTTTTATTAATCAGGAACGTATTATCAACGGCTGTGGGTAGCACTCCGATGGCGAATTGGCCTGGATTCATGCCTGTGCCGTTAGGGTTGGTCACTTGGGAATAGGTAGTTGAAAAACCGGTGTTGAATTGCGAGAAATCTCCATTCACAATTTCGTTTCCGAAAATAAACTTAGCAGTGGCTGTAAAGGCCGTACTCACTCCGTTTTCCGCTTTTGCTTTCGTTATTAATTGGGATGGATTTTTTATTCCGATGGTAGAACTCGAAGGATAGCCCAAGGTCGTATTTGTCCAGCCTTGGAATACGCCGTTGGTAGTAGCGGTAATGGTTACCGAATCTCCGGCACAAGCGGAAATGCTGGCATTGATCGTGTTGCAATCATTGACCGTGATGTCAATGGAATGCGTTTGCAAACCCGGTGCGCCAAAAGAAATATCGTCCAGGCCGAAATCATGCCCTCCGGTTCCAGGTCCTGGATAAATTTCAGCTAATTTCAATTTTACGGTTCCACTCTTTAATCCAGAATTCCAAACGGTACTGATTTTTTGCCACAAACCTACGGTAGCGGAAATGGTAGGTGGCACAGCAAACGCAGGTACGTCGTCGATGTACAACATTAACTCGGGCAATGGATTGTTCGCTACATTGATATTTATTCCCGGAACACCAGGTGGTACCACATAACCCGCGTCGCCTTCTGCGTTGAAGTTGGTTACCCAGGCGGCAAATTCATAATTCAACCCTGGTTGCACCACTACATCCTGACTCCACAAAAATTTTACAGTTCCAGGCTGGTTCGCTCCGGATGCATCGGTATATAAAAATTTCCCAGTTCCGGTGGTATGGTCGGCGATGGGTAACCATGCCTGAAAACCTGGCCAGAAGACATATTCATTGATGGTATAATTTCCTACTCCAATCGATAATGTTTTTCTGCTTGGATATCCGATGGCAAAAGAAGGAGTTGCATTGGTGGCTGTAGTTGGATTCAAATAGGTATAGTAAGAACTTGGATTAATGGCTACATTGCCTTGTTCGAAGTCTCCGTTTATAATTTGATTTCCTACCGGTACTTCACTGCTTACATTCAAGGTATAGGTGCCAGGGGAAGGTGCCGTAAATACTGGGGTAGCGCTGGTAGTGCTGCTTAAATTCGCCCCCGGACTCCAGGTAATATTTCCGGTGGCACCTTTGGCCAATACATTAACGTTTTCTCCCAAACATACCGTCGTTTGATCTGCTTCGGCGAATAGAATACGTTTTTGTACCCACATCAAATTGTCTTTCGCACAGCTGACAATAGATATGAAAGATGAATTCTGCGCTACTTTAACGGTGTATTTTCCAACATCGCTGATGTTGATGGCGTTGACATTGGTACCTTGAAAACCTACTCCCATCGGCAAGCCGTCTTTATACCATTCATAATAATACCCTGGCTGTAATGGCGTACTCAATGTTATGGCAGGACTGATCGGAACGGTGTTTACGATATTGCTTCCACTGCTGCTGGTAATGGCTGGTGTGTTAACACTTCCTGGTACGCAACATCCCGTGGAGTTGGCAGTTACGGATACTGACCGCGATGGACATAGCAAGGATATATTCCAGTCAAATAAACCAGGTACCCGGTTAGGTTGACCTGAAATGGTGCCTGCAGCAGCGGTATAATTGACGGTAACCTGGTTCGGTGCTGAGCCAATGGCATAGGTAGGACTAAAGCTTCCTGCGTTCAACCATTCAAAGGCGTTCACGGGTTCTGATCCGGCTTTTTGTGTGCCGTCATTGGCGGTAAGTATGGTGACGGTTGAACTGCCCGCCGCCACCAGCAAGCCAAGCTCCGAAGCACTGCGATATACAGGCACTCGCACCAGTTTAACCGCATTGTCGCTGGTGTTAATCATGTCAGAACATTTGAAATAATGCCATTCCGAAAAGGAGGCATTTACCCTAACTTTTAACCGGTATTCTTTAGAGGCATCGCAAGAATAGACCCGAATGGCAACGGTGATGTAATTCAACATAAAGTTGTCGGTGCTGCTGATCGTCATGTCGTAAACATCTCCGCTGCTGGCCACGCTGGCTGGCACTGTATAAGGACCAGGAAGTGCTGTAGGTCCTCCTGTATTGGTAATCTGTTTGATGTAATGAAAGGTTTCTGAACCAGACAATGCGGTTGGATACACCACCGAGTATCCCTGGCCCAACAATAAATAACTGGGAAGATCTTCGTACCAGATGTAATTGACCGATGGATTTACTGCTCCGTCAATTTGAACCTGTGGCTGCTGTCCGGGGCATTGGTTGAGAATGGAGAAGGATTCTGTACCACATTGTGAAAAACCACGATGATATAAGTCTACAAACTAGTCGTTGGGGTATTCCTTTAATTCAACTACTAGACGGCAAAACTTTCATTAGTAACCCATTCATTATCCAATATTTAACCACATATTGGAGTATTTTTGAATTTTTCAGAGAACTTTAAGCAGGCGCCTTTCCAAAGCCAAACGTTTTGTTGTAAAGCAGTTAGTATACTATTAATTATTTTTTTTTCAACTACTTCTAATATAAAAATTCTAATATAAAATTTAATAAATGAATATAGGTAGTTCCTCTTTGGACAAAAAAATAGGCTATAATGGGTTGAAATCTCATCAATCAATGGATGTATTTAAATTCTCACTAAGTAAAATAATATTTTGGTTATAGGTTATTATTAATAAGTATAAAAATTAGAAAAGTTATAAATGTAGCTTGATTTTAATGCCTCGGAAAACTCCTTATCATCCATTAATGTAACTGAATTTCTATTACATTCGTGAATAAACATACCTTTCATAAACGCAATCGCATGAAAATTTTATACGGTGTTCCTGGCGAAGGAATGGGGCATGCTACTCGAAGCAGAGTGGTATTGGAGCATTTGTTACAAGAAGGACATGAAGTAAAAATTGTTTCCAGTGGCAGGGCCTATTCTTTTTTGCAAAAACATTTTGGAGAACGGGTCGTGGAAATTCAAGGATTCCATTTGGCGTATAAAAATTCCAGTGTTTCAAAGCTTAAAACCTTGGGCGCTACCTTGCAGCATGCACCCAAAAATCTCTGGAAAAATTTTCAGAAGTATGAATCCATCAAAGAACATTTTATTCCGGATCTGATCATTTCTGATTTTGAATCCTTTACTTTTTTCTTTGCCAAAAAACATAAGATACCCTTTATCAGCATTGACAACATGCAAGTGATTGATCGCTGCAAAATGGAAATTCCGGTCTTGCCTTCAGAGAAATCTAACTACGCCATTGCCAAAGCCATCATTCAAGCCAAGGTTCCGGGCGCCCAACGCTATTTTGTAACTACGTTTTTTTATCCTCCTGTCACGAAAGCCAACACCCTGCTGGTGCCGCCCATCATTCGACCGGAAATAATACAGGCCAGGACATCTGAAAAAAATCATGTGGTGGTTTACCAGACTTCAACCTCTCAAAAAAATTTAGTATCCATTCTTCAGCAGATACCACAGGAGAATTTTTGGGTATATGGTTTCAATAAAGAGGAAGATCATGGGAATGTGCGCTTGAAATCGTTTAGTGAAAAAGGCTTTATCGATGACTTGGCCTCCTGCAAAGCGGTAATTGCCAATGGAGGTTTTTCGTTCATCAGCGAAGCGGTGTATTTGCATAAGCCGATTTGTTCGGTTCCTATCGCACAGCAATTTGAACAGTACGTCAATGCGCAATGGGTAGCGAAAGAAGGGTACGGACGTTATTTTCCTGAATTCACTGCCGATGCCATTAAAGCTTTTCTGTATGAGGTGCCGAGGTTTCGCGAAACACTGAGTGCCTATCGGCAACATGGGAATGAAGCACTCTTTGAGCATTTGGATGCCTATCTGCAAAACATGAAAAGAACTTAAGGTTCAAAATCCAATGCTATTCGACTTGAAAATACGGTCAATAAACGTAACTTGCGAGTTGGCATAAACGGCCCTGCTTGTTCATGGAAGAACGAATTAAAACCATATTACAAAGTGATCCGGTATTTCAACGTATCGCAGATGCCGCCCGCAAGCAAGGGGTAGAAGCGTATATTGTAGGTGGATTTGTGCGCGATTTACTTTTAAAGCGTCCTTGCAAAGATATTGATGTAGTATGCGTGGGGAGTGGCATTGAATTGGCCCAGCAAATGGCGGCCGACATCGGACCCCAGGCAAACGTAAGCTTTTTTAAAAATTTTGGCACCGCCATGCTTCGCTTTCAAGATTGGGAGGTAGAGTTTGTTGGAGCCAGAAAAGAATCATATCAACGTGATTCCAGAAAACCCATCGTAGAAAATGGAACCTTGGAGGATGACCAAAATCGCAGGGATTTTACCATCAATGCCATGGCCATCAGTTTGAATGAAAAAAGTATTGGAACGCTGCTCGATCCTTTTGATGGCTTGCGCGATCTCTCCCGAAAAATCATTCGAACGCCATTAAATCCGGATATTACTTTTTCTGACGATCCTTTGCGGATGCTGCGCGCCGTGCGGTTTGCAGCGCAATTAAACTTCGACATTGAGCCCGATACTTTTGAAGCACTCAACCGGAATAAAGAACGTCTTTCCATCGTTTCCATGGAACGAATTTGCACCGAACTCAATAAGATGATCGAAGTACCCAAGCCTTCTTATGGGTTTAAATTACTTTTTTCAAGTGGACTGCTGCATCAGTTTTTTCCTGAGTTAGTGGCATTGCAAGGCACCGAAACCATTGATAATAAATCGCACAAAGATAATTTTTATCATACGCTTCAGGTACTCGACAACGTGTCGCGCGATTCCAATGATTTGTGGTTGCGTTGGGCCGCCTTGCTTCACGACATCGCCAAGCCGGCTACCAAACGCTTTCATCCCAAAGTAGGATTTACCTTCCACGGTCATGAAGATAAAGGCGCGCGCATGGTGCCTGCCATTTTCAGACGCTTGAAATTGCCTTTGAACGAACACATGAAAAAAGTGGAAAAACTCGTTCGACTGCATCTTAGACCCATAGCACTGGTCAACGATAAAGTAACCGAAAGCGCCGTTCGCCGCTTGCTGTTTGAAGCAGGCAACGACTTCGAAGACTTAATGCTGCTTTGCCGGGCCGATGTTACTTCCAAAGACAACAATAAAGTAAAGCGCTATCTGCAAAACTTTGATAAAGTTGAACAAAAGGCGAAAGCCGTGGAAGAATCGGACAACCTCCGGAACTTCCAACCTGTTTTCACCGGCGATGATATCATGAAGCTTTTTAGCATCCCACCTTCCAAAACTGTTGGAGAGTTGAAAATAGCACTGCGAGAAGCTCTGCTGGATGGACTCATCCCCAATACCTTTGAGGATGGAAAACAGTATGTGTTGAAATTAGGAAAAGAAAAATTCGGGTTGTAATTTAAGCTCAGGGATAAAATTCTTAAAATAATAACGTAAGGGGAATCGCAGGCATTCGACGGTGGCGCAACTTAGTATTTTATAATACTGCCATAGTAGGAATGACACCCGTCATTTTTCTGCACTCCTTTCAACATCGCGCCTATGCTGTTCGGTATTTTTTTTCTTCTGGGACTACCCGCCATACTGGTAACGGTAGAATGTATGGGATACCTGGCCGCCGGAAAACCCTGTTTGCCTGTGTGGCTGCGGAGGCTTACTGAAATCGGAGCACTCATTATTCTGCCTCTTATGTATGGAAACTTCGGGGTAGAAAATAATTGCTGTGGCGATGAATTAAGTACCGCCGTTTTCGCACCCGATCACCAACTAAGTATTTTGGTAATCATAGCCATTGCCCTCTCTTCTTACTATTATTCGGTATTCAGGAAAACGATCTTTTCTCCTTTACTCGAAGTGTTTGTTTCTGTAGGGCTTTGGCTTGGTATACTATTGAACGGTTTCATTGCCTACCATACCAATTTTATTGGCTACGCCCTAGGCGGCAACTATCCGATCATCGTGTTGGGCTTGCTTATGTTTTATAAGAATCACCAATTATTTCTCCAAACGTACCAAGCGCCCGATCAATTATCCGGATGGCAGGCATGGGCCTGGAAATTGCTCCAGCAACCCGTTTGGATTAAAATTCCGGCACTGCTGGTCTTGGCCATTCCACTGCTTTCGCTGTTGGTTTCTTTGCTGCTATTGTTCGGGCAAAAGCCCGATTCGTTTATCAGAGCGTTTACCGATACCTACAAGCATGGTTTTTCTCAATTGGATTACGAATGCCTGAATGTGAGTTGTGGCGGGCATTTCCTTTGCTCAGTGGCTGCCATGGGAACTCCTGCCTTGGTAAAGCCCACACGCAAGGGCTGGAGGCATGGCAATCCTATTCAGTGCAACCGGCAATTGCTGATCGCCAATGCCTTTGAAGATTGGCTGATGGAAAAATTTCCAACCACACATCACTTGCTTCGCACGCAATACAACCGCGTGGGCAAGTTGATTCATGCTTATTACGGCGTTTTTGAACGTACCTGGGTTTCTAATCTGGTATATGTTTTTATGAAACCGCTGGAGTATTTCTTCTTAATTTGTCTGTACCTCTTTGATCGCTTTCCCGAACGTCGCATTGCCATGCAGTATTTGGAGACAAGCCATCAACAACTCCTTCGCCAACTCATCCACCACTATGATTCTCCTGCAACCCGAAATTTGCCTCCTCCCTCCCACCCAACTCATGGGTAAGAGACGAAAAATCACCATGCGCACCTACCTAGAGCATATCGCATCTTGTTATATGTCGTATTGGAATATTTGTACCCGGGATCCAGCCATTGAAAAGAAAATTTACGAAATAAAAATTTTTGAAGAAGTCTGGAATCCTGAAAATTGGAATCAGGAATTTAATTTATGGATTGCAGGACCGTTGAAATTCAATGCCTCTATTCCTGAAGAACTCGAAGCATTTACGCTTCCCGGAGGCCTCTTTGCAAAATTTCCATACCAGGGAAGTCTGGAAGAAAATGGAATTTACCATTATATTTACACCCGCTGGCTACCCGAATCCATCTATGAAATCGGATTGGGGCCCCAGTATGAAATTGCCGAATACGAAGCATTTTCAGAACCCAATCGCAAACAGGTTAGTATTTACATTCCATTACAACTTCGCCAGTAAACGTAACCTCGCTGCTTATACCTGCAAACGAAGGTAAGGTTCTAACAGATACGCGGTTTTGGAGGATAGAATCTCACAATAACTAACGCATAATTCTTCATATACACGATGACTTTCAAAAGTCTTTTGATATTGATGTTTCTCTGGTTGATCCCAGTAATAGCCTTATCATACTTCGGATATGGATCCGACGAGGATGCCTGGATCGTTGGACAGGAAGCCTTGCAATGCTGGAATACCGGTCACTACACCGTTTCCCGCTCCACCGGATTTCCATTACATGAACTGCTGATGGCTCCGCTTTCCGCCTGGGGAGCCTGGTATGCCTGCAATGCCTTTAGCATTCTGTCTGGATTAATCCTATTGTTTTTTACCTGGAAACAAAGTTCTTTAGGAATATTCCGACAAACAACCTGGGTAATCATCACCTTGGCGTTTTTGCCTCAGGTACTCGTTAATGCTTCTTCCACGCTGGATTACATTCCATCCCTGGCTTGCTGGGCAGCCATGTATTATTTCTTTCTGAAAAAAAAGTATTACTACGCAGCCTTGTGCGTTGGCTTGGCTTGTGGATTCAGGCCTTCCAATGGAGCGTTTATACTTCCGGTGTGTTGGTGGATTGGTAAAGAACGTGGCTGGAAAGAGGCTAGTAAAATTTTTGTACTTGCTTTGCTTACAGGTATGTTAGCCTATTCTCCAGTTCTGATCCATTATGGAATTTTAGATCCTACCCGTGAGGTAAGCATTCCCTGGCAGCAAAACATCTTGATAGGTGCTTACCAGATGCTCATATTACTAGGTATTGCCCCCAGTCTTTATTTGGCATTTCTTTTTTTGAAAAAGAGAAATGAATTATGGCAAGGAATAAAAAACAATGGCTATTGGCAATTTCACTTGCTTCACATGGGCATTTGGTTATTGTTTTTCTGGGGAATTACAAGCAGTGAATCGGAATATCTTTTTCCCATTATACCTTCAATGATTTACCTCTGCGATCGGTGGTTAGAAAACAGATGGTTTAAAATTACCTGTGTGGTTCTATTGTCCTATAATTTTATTTCATTGGAATTGTTAGGAGGAGAAAGTGGAAATCGAAAAATAGCGCTAAGCATTCAACCAGGCTTCACCTGGCGCGACTGGCAAGACAGGCGATTCAAGCTGTGGTTCAGGGAAGCGGCCACGGCATATTCCTGCCAAGAAAAAACCTTACTGATGTTTGGCTCAGCGTATGTGTTGGCCAATAACCCACAATGGGAATTTGCCCCCGGTCACCCGAACATCATCAAGCAAAAAAACGGAAATTTTTATATTTCAGAGCGCATACTCGATGTACGTCAATTGCAGCGGTTGAAAGCCGAAGGAATAACCATGTTTGTCTGGAAGCAACGCAAATGGGAATACCTGCGCCTGGAGATTCCACATTGGAACGAATATGTAAGGGTGGCAGACGATCTCGAACTTTTTTTGCGAAGCAAATCGTACGGCAAACTCATGCAGTAAAAAGGAGATCCACCTAAGATCAAAATGCGTGAAAGGTAATGTATCTAGTTGCATTTTTCCTTACTAAGCAGCGGATTGGTTAGACTAAAATGTTGGGCGTGTCCCTTGTGGTGGCGCCATAGGCGCCAGGCCACTGCGGGCCGGGCTATCCGCTTGTACTCCTCGTGGCGCCTTCGGCGCCATTGCGGGGTACCGCTCCTATCCCTCACGCGCTAGGTATCCACTTCAACCGGTTTTCTCCATTGAAGCGAAGCACACTATGCAGAAAATTCAAGCATCCCGGATCCATGAAGTGTAGTCGTGCTATAGAAAATCAAAAGCTTCGAAAAGAATTTTGGGTATTCAATTCCTTCCGAAGCCTTTGATTTTAGAAGTCGTTTCTAACTAGTAGAATTTCTATGGAGAAATCCTGATTCAAGCACGAACTATTCCTTTTTGATTGTTTTCATTTGAATTACATCCACCAAAAACGCAAATGCCATGGAGAAGTAAATGTATCCTTTGGGAATTTCCAGATTAAAACCTTCCGCTAAAAGCGAAACGCCAATTATCATAAGAAAACACAAGGCCAAAATTTTAAACGAAGGGTGATTTCTGATAAATTCACTTATAGGTTTGGATGCCAGTAACATGATAATTACTGTAACGATGACAGCAGTATACATTACCCAAAGTTCCTTTACCATTCCAACAGCAGTAATGATGGAATCAACGGAAAAAACCAAATCCAAAATAATTACTTCTGAAAGCAATCTTTTAAAACTGGTGATTTTAGGAATATTGGGTGTGTCTTGAGTATTGATCTCGGTTTTATGATAAATTTCTTTAGTGCTTTTATATATTAAAAACAATCCACCCACGATTAATATTAAATCTTTACCAGAAAAGTCATTATCTGATACGGTGAAAAGTGTTTGGTCTAATTTCAATATCCAGGCAATAAACGCTAATAGGAATAACCTCATGACCATGGCCAGGCCTATACCCCAAAATCGTAGTTTGCTTCGCTGGTGTTCGGGCAATCTATCTGCCAAAATGGAAATAAAAATGATATTGTCAATACCAAGAATTACTTCCAACGTAATTAGGGAAAGTAAGGGAATGATCGCTTCTGTCATGGTTTGTGAAAAATTTGTAGGTTTCTCTTCAATTAAAAAGTTAAAACAACAATAGGGTAATTATTGTTTTAAAAATGTAGAGACCCAAACATCTTTCTCACCAATTACGCGAATGAGGTACGTTCCATTTTCTAGATCAGCAATATTCATTTCGCCTTTTGTCGAGGCTTCTTTTTTAAGCAGCTTGCCTTCCATCGAATACAATTCAAGATGAAATCCTGTTCGCTTAAGTTCATCCGGCAGATTTACCTGTATGCTATTGTTTCCTGGATTCGGATACACCTCTACATGCATATTTAATTCCCCTTTATTGACAGAAAGAATATCTGCCGGCCCTCTCTTTACCAGGAATCCATTTTTCCCTGCACCCCACACAATCGTATCAAGGTAAGAAGACATGCTGTAAATAGGTTCGTTTACTGAGTATCCGATCCAAGTGGGTGAAGCTGCCTGGGCATCTATCAATTCTAAAATGTAGCCAGCGTTTAAAGAAGTGGCGGTGGTTCCGCAATACACTCGGTCGCTTTGGGTTGTATGGAGGTCGTGGAATACCGGATAAGCAAAGGTAGCCGAATGAGAATCAAACGACCAGGTAAGACCCCCATCCGTTGAAACGAGTAGTGCCATTCCATTGTTTCCATTGTCGTAACCAATATACGCTAAATGCGAGTTAACGATCGTAACCGTGGTTAGCTTTACTTGATTCCCTAATGGGGATTGTATCGTATCCCAATTATTCCCTCCGTCGGTTGTTCTCAAGATTCTTCCTCCGGTACTCACGGCCAAACCTACTGAGGCCATTTGATCCAGGTCAAAGTCCATATCTATGATCCTGTTGGTGGAATTTAAAGAGGTGGATGGGATGTTTACTTGACTGCTATTTCCTGGTAGAACAAAACGATCCATTTGTTCTCCCTGAAAACAACCCGATCCTCCCACAAAGCCATGGCCGTCTGCAAAAAAATACAATGCATGGTTGAAACACAAGGACAAGGTGGTATTCAACAAAATCCAGGTCTGGCCACCGTCGGCGGTCCGGTAAGTTCCTGTATATGGACCGATGGTAGCGTAGCCAATAGAATCCGTGATAAAATCGATTTCCATAAAATCATCTCCTTCAGGAAAAAATGTAATCCCCGTATAGGATACTTTGTTCCAGGTTTGGCCTCCATCCGTGGTTTTTAACAGCACGCTGTCTGCGCCACCAATATAACCGACCTGAGCAGATGGAAAATCAATGCAATAAAGGTCCTTCGAAGTAGGCGTATGAACCTGTTCCCATGTTGCTGCCTGTTGAGCAAGGCTTATGAAACAAAAGCTCCAACTAACTATTAAAAATAGTGATTTCATACATTGTGTTTTAATGGTTTATAAAACTACTTCATTCTGAAAGATAAACATGAACATGAAAATAGAAACTTTTTCATTGACAGGTCAATCTGGTATCGATGCTCTTTCTTCTCAACTCAAGGAGATTTAATAGAAAAAAGATAAATGAATATAGTAAATAATTTCCGATTCTCAACCAAGTATAAAATCCAAGCCCCGATGCTATCA
>JALONM010000007.1 GCA_025454925.1 Cytophagaceae bacterium | reverse complement strand
CTAAGCCCGTGATTTTCTAAGTCGGGATTACCGGCCATGGATCTACGATCCATGAGCTTTCTCCATAGTGCGCTTCGCTTCTATTGAGAAAAGCCGGTTAAACAAAAGCGGGAAGCATTCCTTAGAGTTCATGCTTCCCGCTTTTTTTATTGCTGCTGCTATACAGCGTATAGTTCTTCCTGCTGTTCTTTTACCCGTTCGTTTTCCAGGTATTCTTCGTAGGTCATCATTTTATCAATGATACCTTTAGGAGTAATCTCAATGATGCGGTTCGCAACGGTTTGAATCAATTCATAGTCATGTGAATAGAATAGAACAACACCTTTAAAATCTTTCATGCCATTGTTCAGGGAGGTAATAGATTCCAAGTCAAGGTGGTTGGTAGGATCATCCATCACCAATGAATTGGCGCCGCTCATCATCATTTTAGAAAGCATACAGCGTACCTTTTCTCCACCGGAAAGTACTTTGCAACTTTTCAATGATTCTTCACCAGTAAACAACATTCTTCCTAAAAACGTACGAATGAAACTTTCGTCTTTCTCTTCGGAATATTGACGGAGCCAATCGATCAGGTTCAGGTCGCTGGCAAAATAGCGTGAGTTTTCCCTTGGGAAATACGTATTCGTAATGGTAACTCCCCATTTATACGAACCTCCCTGGGCCTGATGTTCACCGTTAATGACATCGAAAAACGTAGAGATGGCCAGCGGTTCTTTGGAGATAAACGCAATCTTATCTTCTCGCCCTACACTGAAACTTACATTTTGGAACATCATGGTTCCATCGCGGTGGGCAGACAGGTTTTCTACTTTCAAAATCTGATCTCCAGGTTCACGTTCCGGCTTAAAGAAAATAGCTGGATATTTTCTGCTGGAAGGTTTGATGTCTTCTACCGTCAGTTTTTCCAAAAGCTTTTGACGTGAAGTAGCTTGTTTGGATTTGGAGGCATTCGCGCTAAAACGTGCGATAAAGTCTTGTAATTCTTTTCGTTTGTCTTCGATCTTTTTATTCTGATCGGCGCGCTGCTTCACTGCCAACTGGGATGATTCGTACCAGAAGGAATAGTTACCAGTGTATAGTTGTAGTTTTCCAAAGTCAATGTCTGCAATATGCGTGCATACCTGGTCCAGAAAGTGACGGTCGTGCGATACAACGATTACCGTGTTTTTAAATTCATACAAAAAGTTTTCCAGCCAACGCACCGATTCGATGCTCAGGTTGTTGGTAGGTTCATCAAGCAGCAAAATATCTGGATTTCCGAAAAGAGCTTGCGCCAAAAGGACACGTACTTTATCGTTGGCATCCAGTTCTTTCATGCACAAGTAATGCAAATGTTCTTTCACACCCAATCCGCTCAACAGTTCTGCTGCCTCTGATTCTGCATTCCATCCGTTTAGTTCAGCAAATTGCTCCTCCAGTTCGGAAGCTTTAACACCGTCTGCTTCGCTGAAATCTTCTTTGGCATACAGAGCGTCTTTTTCTTTCATCAGGGAGTACAATTTTTTATGTCCCATGATGACGGTTTCGAGCACCTGGTTTTCATCGAATTCATATTGGTTCTGCTTTAACACAGCCATGCGTTCGCCAGGAGTAATAACAACTTTTCCGGTGGTGGGATCAATTTCTCCCGAAAGGATTTTCAAAAAAGTAGACTTACCCGCGCCGTTGGCGCCGATCAAGCCATAGCAGTTTCCGGGAGCAAATTTTACATTAACTTCTTCAAACAACACGCGCTTCCCGTAACGCAGCGAAAGATTTTCGGTTCCGATCATATTCTAGTATTCTATCCGGCCGCAATTTACCATCATTTCGCCGAGGAATCAAATTCTGCTTCAACACGCTACGTTATTCAGCGAAAAGCATCCAGCCCCTCCAATTTATTCATGATTTAGTAATGTTTTTTCTCTCTGGTTTTGATTCCATCGGCCAGGCGAGGCTGAAAAATAAAAAATAGAAACTTAGCCTTTCCTTCTTATTTTTGTCCCATGCAGCTACTATCACCGGAGGAATTTGAAAGAAAATCCAAAGAAGTTCAATACCGTTTTATTCAAATGACCGGAAGAAAGCCTAATCTGAATACGATGCTTTTTTTGATCGGCATTCAGGAAACAGGCAAGGGACTTCGCAAATACAGCAAAGAAGAAAAACAGGATTTAATGAATGTTGGCACTTGTGCTATATTGACCGTGGGGGGCTACTACGAACCTGAAGGATGGGACGAGGATGGATGGCCACACTGGGAAATTGTGAAGCCCGTTCCGCACATGAGTCTGCAGCAGCAGGAAAGATTTTTGATGGAACACATCATACTCTATTTTGAAAAACTCGACAAAGAATCTTGATTCATGAAAATCATTACATATAATCTGAATGGCATCCGGTCTGCCATGACAAAAGGCTTGTTGGATTGGGTTAAGGCCACCGATGCCGATGTATTGTGCTTTCAGGAAATAAAGGCCGATCATTCGGTTGACTTGAGTGCCTTCCGTGCATTGGGATACGACTACTGGCTGTTTCCTGCGGAAAAGAAGGGATATAGCGGTACTGCTATTTTTTCAAAGGTAAAGCCCGTGCATGTTGAAACTGGCACCGGAATGTCGGATTACGATCGGGAAGGAAGAGTAATCCGGGCCGATTTTCCATCCTTTTCCGTGATGTGTGTGTACATGCCTTCAGGCTCCAGTGGTGAAGACCGTCAGGCATTCAAGTTTAAATGGATGGATGATTTTTTTCCCTATGCTCAGGAAATGAAGAAAAAATTCCCCAAGCTTATCATTTGCGGAGACTATAATATTTGCCACCGTCCGATCGACATCCACAATCCTAAATCAAACGCGAAGTCTTCAGGTTTTCTTCCAGAGGAACGGGAATGGATGGAAAAGTTTTTTTCCAATGGATACCTCGATGCGTTTCGATTATTCAATCAGGAGCCCCATCACTATACCTGGTGGAGTTACCGGGCAGGGGCTAGAGGAAAAAATCTGGGTTGGCGCATCGACTACCAGGCGGTAACCGAGGCAATGCAACAAGATTTGGTGCGTTGCGTTATTTTACCCGACGCAAAACATTCGGATCATTGCCCGGTATTGCTCGAGGTGCATATCTAAGTAAGGAACGATTAACGAAAATCATTTCGATAAAAATCGTATCATTACATTCAACATTCAGGGTAATGCCCTGAAACTTTGCAAGATACTATACGTTGAGGGAGAAGTCCGGGTATCAAAAATACAAAAAGCTCGAATCTTATCTTACTAACAAATTGCTTAAAATCAAATTGTTAAGATGATTTTGGAGGGGTAGCAAGAGAGGTTTAAAAAGGAAAGTACAATTCAATTTAAAATTTCTCCTATTTTTTTGTATTTTATACTAGGTCTGATTAAATTAGCGTTCTAAATGTGGATAATTGTTATTAAACAGACAGGTTATGAAGAAAGTTGTTAGAGTGATGAAGACGCTCTCCCTCATTACCGCAGGTGCATGTTTGATGCTCGCCTGCAAAAAGGGAGGAAATCCTACAGCGCAAGCTCCTGGTGATGCCTCTACGGTAACAGGGATGGCTTACAATGAGGATAATGGCTTCCAGGTAAGTGAATTTGCCGGACAGCCCGAAGCTCCCAACCTCGTGTACATTGAAGGTGGACGTATGGTGATGGGATCTTTTGAAGAAGATCTTCTTAAAACAGGTGACAATGTGGAACGTACTGTGACCGTAGCATCCTTCTGGATGGACGAAACAGAAATCGCCAACATTCACTGGTTAGAATATATGTTTTATGTAGCACGCGACTCTTCTCAGGAGTTTGCAGAGTCTACCAAGCCAGATACTACCGTATGGGCTTCGGAACTTGCCTACAACGACCCTTATGTTGATCACTACTTACGTTACCCAGGTTTCCGTTTCTTCCCAGTGGTGGGTGTAAACTGGTTACAAGCTGCCGATTACGCAGTATGGCGTACCAACGTGGTAAACCAAAATTTGGCTAAAAATGCTGGTATTGAAGTTCCAGAAGGTGGCGGACGTATTCCATTGGAATCTGGGGTGGTAGTTCCTAACTATCGTTTACCTTCCGAAGCAGAGTGGCAATATGCTGCACAAGCACTGATTGGAAACCAGTGGTTGGACGAAAACCAAACTCACAATCGTTTGTATCCTTGGGATGGTCACGCATTGCGTAACCCTTATGGCAAACAAATGGGTACCTTCTTGGCCAACTTTAAGCGTGGACGTGGTGACTATGCCGGTATCGCGGGTAAACTGAACGACGGTGCCATGATCACTGCTTCGATCTACGAATTCCCACCGAACGACTTTGGTTTGTATAATATGGCTGGTAACGTGAATGAGTGGGTGTACGACGTATACCGTCCTCTTTCCTACATCGACGACAAACAAACCGGTGGTATGGATGACTTGAACCCACTTCGCCGTAACGGTTTCCTTGATGAAGCCAAAGGATATGACAAAGCAGGTTTCCAGTCTTTGATCGATGATCATGTACGTGTGTACAAAGGTGGATCTTGGAAAGATGTTGCTTATTGGATGTCTCCAGGTACACGTCGTTATATTGCAGAAGATTCTTGTACTGCTACGATTGGTTTCCGTTGCGCCATGATTCAGGCCGGAAGAAATTACTAATTGTTTAATACTATTTCCATATAAATCCCGTGGACGAGTTCCTCGGGATTTTTTTTTGCTTTTTTTAGCGCTCTGTTTCCTTAGAATTTCTTAGTGGGGAAATGGAATCTCAAAACTATCTTTGTACCTTTGCAGGCCTGTAATGAGGCAGTTACAAGGTTATATTCTACAACATTATTTTGAATACAATGAAAGTTTTGAAATTTGGCGGTACCTCCGTTGGAAAGCCTGAAAGAATGCACAGTGTTGCAAAACTTATTTCAGATAAAGATCAGAAAATAGTAGTGCTTTCCGCCGTTTCGGGCACTACCAACGCGTTGGTAGATATTTCAGATAAACTTTCCAAAGGAGATCAAAACGCTGGCCTGGCGGCCATCGATGCCTTGATGAAGCCCTACTACGACTTCGTAGATCAATTGTATAGCACAGACACTGCTAAAGCAAAAGGGAAGGCGATTATTGATGCGCATTATACCCATCTGAAATCCTATGCAGGCAAAGCATTTTCAGAAAAGGAAACTAAAGAGGTATTGGCAGAAGGAGAATTGATTTCTACCAAATTATTTCAGGAATATCTGGTAGAACAGGGATACAACTCTGTATTGCTTCCTGCTCTTGAGTTTATGAAAACCGATGCGGACAGCGAACCGGTTTTAACCTATATTGAAGAGAAATTAAATGCTCTCATTAAGCAAGCTCCCGATACCCATCTATTCATTACCCAGGGATATATTTGCCGCAACCACCAAGGCGAAGTTGATAATCTAAAACGTGGAGGCAGCGATTATACAGGCACTCTGATTGGTGCGGCGCTGCGCTTGGAAGAAATTCAGATTTGGACGGATATCGATGGAATGCACAACAACGATCCCAGAATCGTTAAAAGAACATTTCCGATTCCAGAATTATCGTTTGACGAAGCAGCAGAGTTGGCTTATTTCGGTGCCAAGATTTTACACCCCACCTGTATTCGCCCTGCGCATGAGCGCAAAGTGCCTGTTCGCCTGTTGAATACCATGCAGCCTGAGCAAAAGGGAACTGTCATCAACAGCAAAACCTCAGATCGTGAGTTTACTGCCATTGCTGCCAAAGATTCCATCACAGCCATCAAAATTAAATCCACTCGAATGCTGTTGGCCTACGGATTCCTGCGGAAGGTATTTGAAGTTTTCGAAAAATATAAAACCCCGGTGGACATGATCACTACTTCGGAAGTGGCCGTATCGCTTACCATCGACGACGACAAAAACCTGGATAAAGTAATCAATGAATTGCGCGAATTTGCATCGGTAGAGGTAGACAAAAACCAAACAATCGTCTGCATTGTAGGCAGCTTTGGTGCCGATAAAACCGGCATTGTAAAACGCATTTTTGATAGCCTTCAATCCATTCCGGTTCGCATGATTTCGTATGGAGGAAGTGAGAATAATATTTCAATTCTGATTCAGGGCGATCATAAGGCAGAGACTTTAAATGCCCTCAACGAAGGTTTGTTTTTTGCCGAAGTGGTGCGTTAAATAGGATATTTCAAAATTTTTAACTGAAATGCAAAAGAGTTTACCTGATTTACAGGTAAACTCTTTTTTTATCTGCTTTAATCGTGTGGAACCGGCTTGGCTGGTTTTGCGTGAGGGATAGAGTGGAAAGCCTGGCGGTGTGGTGGCGCCTGCAGCGCCAACACACCGCTAAAGGCTTGCAACGATAGCCCGGCCCAAGTAGCGTGGCGCCTTAGGCGCCACCACGCGGGACACGCCCAACATAGGCAACGTAATGGTTAGAGATTTCGCTGCATAACCAACAGTTAACAAATCTTAAATGTTGAACCAAACTGACTATTCTCTTCAGAAACCAAGCGCAGGATGGAGAACGTTCGTGTATAGCAGAAATATTAACTTCACAGGTAATAATAAAATTTCATTTCTACTGTCAATCGCAATCGTAACTATCGTACCAGGCGAAGCACTTTACTTTCCATCGCCGCACGTACCATAACGAAATACAATCCGGAAGAGCCTGGATAGGAAAGGGCTGTCACGGATTGATTCGTTGTGAGGTGTTGCAAAATTTGTCCGGTGGAGGTAATAAGGGTAATTTCAGCCTTTATAGTTTCGGAACCTTGGTGTGAAATGTTTACCATCATATTTTCCTCTTCCTGACTCAACCAGGCATTCCATAGTGCATCGTATTGAACTTGCACCAATTCCGATTCAGAAATACTGCCATCTGCTTCGTGAATAACCAATTTGTAGTATACAGTACCACTCTGCATGGTATTATCCTGTAGAGAATAGGAATGAGCGGCAGACGAATTGAGCGCTTTCATGCGATCCACTGGGAAAAATTGCAATCCGTCTATTGATTTCCAAATCTGATAATGGGATATCGCTTCTTCTTTTTCTACTCTCCATTGCAACTGTGTGCCATTGCCCTTCCGGATGGCATTCCATTCCAGCAATGTTACAGGAAGAGGATTGCAGTCTACGGTAACCGTCATGCTTGCCGTGGTAAAGCCTAGGCATACATCGGGAATTAAAACGGAGTACGTAGTAGTGACCGCAGGAGAAAGAATTACAGAGGAGCTATTTACATCCGGACTAATAGTGCTTTCGGTTCCGTTATTGGTTGACCAGATATAATGTGGTTGTCCGTATACCTGAAACTCCCAAAGGGAATAGCCATAGGGGGTACCACGCGTGGTGCCTAACATCCGTACATAACGGACTTTGGGAGCACTGAATACAATCAGATCTTTGGCTCCATTACCAGTTGTTGTTGTAAATTGAGGTGTCCAGGTTACTAAATCTGTTGAGGTTTCGATGCTGTATCCACTGGCATACGCGCCTTCCCAATAAAGAACAACGCTGTCGATGTCTGTGGGGGATTGAAGATCTACGTAAATCCACTGAGGGTCACTGAAAGCGCTTTCCCAGCGTGAGGTCATATTACCGTCTACGGCCCTGTTGGCCGGTTGTAATGCACCAGGGGAACTCACAACAGGATTTCTCAGGGCAAGGTTGGTGCCTCTCAAGGATGTAAATGGATTCAGCTGCACTGGGATGCTGCCACTACAAATTGTTGTGTCAGAAAGCACTAACGTAGAGGTGGCGGCATCGATTTGAATTTGGTGATTGTTGTGAAAACCTCCGGTAGAAGAAGTAAAGCCCCAATACACCCAGGGATGACCTGCAAATACATTGTTCCGAATATCGTAAAGAATATCAATGCGTGAAATACCATTGATGTCAACTTTAAACCTAGTAGTTCCCGGATCATAGCTGATTTCAAAATAAAACCAATTACCATTTTTTACATTGCTCAAACTTGGATCTATAAGGATAGGTGCTATAATTTCTTCCGGACTGCCATCGTGTACCACATCACCATTTCTCGACAGCGCCATATGATCAAAGGCGGGATCATTGTTAAGTTCTGCACCTGTGCCTAGAATGTTTTGATACGTATCAAATTCCACTGCTATGGATTGCCCGGGAATACCGCCAAAACCGATTCCCCCTCCACTGGTACCCGCAGACAAACAACTATTCTGGATTACAAAAGCAATACCATCGGCTCCGTTGGCGTCGGCACCAAAGTTTAGCTGTCCACTCAGAAATAATGGTTTCGTAAGATCATGTTGAAGTTTTTGCCATATAGCACCCGATTGGGCTGGCATCGATGGCGTCAAAGAATAAGTACTGGCGCCGGTTTGCGTGGCAGCACCGTTTAATTGAAACTGTGCTGAAAGGTAATAGGTGCTTAATAGACTTAAACAAATAGCAATTACTTTCATAGGTTCTTTACCAATAGGTTTTGGATTACATAAAAGATGCGATTTTTGGAGGGATAGTAACTAAGAATTAGCTGATTTTAAGAAAGTATATGGCGATTACCATGTTGCAAAAACGATTGCAAATACGGTTACGAAACAATAAAAGGTTAGATTTTATTACGTGAGTTACTATTTTTTAATTTTAGTACACACTAATCAACAGTCTGGCTTTTTAAACAATTCTTTCTTTAGCCTTATTCATTCATTAAAAAAAAATATTTTCTTTAACCTTTAAAATGGAATCTTAGAGTAGTATAAACAATAACCATTTTGATTGCTGCTGCACGATGCCTGGAAAACTGTATAAAGTAGAACCAGCCTGAGATGATTTACAAATACGGCAATAAAAAGAGGTAGTATATACATACTACCTCTTTTTATTGTATCGGCTTGAATCTATGACTTAAGGCGCCAAAACAATGAGTTTGTTGGATAGCACCTTATCATCCTTGCTTTCCAGTTGAAGAGAATACTGTCCGGCTTTTAATCCTTCGGTGGAAATGTATTCGGAGCTTAGTATTCCAGAGGCTACTTTCTTTCCATCCGAACTATAAATGGAATATTTTTCAGCTTTTGTAATGCCAACAACTTGAATTCTATCTGAACTTGGATTGGGGAAAATCATAAAACCATCTTCCTGAAGTGCGGCTTTGTTGCCAGCAGGATCCGTAAATACGATGTTGTCGATGAACAGATCACTTCCATCTTGTGGATTTCCATCGGGATCGCTGGATGCAAAAGCTACCTGGCAAGTGTCTGCCATGATGCCCGTAAATGCTGGATCATAGGTAAGGTTGATGGTTGTAGCCGTGTAACTGGCAATTTCTGAAGTATAAAATTGAATAGCGGTGGCAATGGTATCGCGCGAAGTCCCATTCCACTTGGTAAGAAGAATGGAAGCACCTCCCACATCGGAATTAACAGGAAAATATTTCATATCGAAACTTACCGCAGTAGGGGCAAAGTTGCTTACGGGAAATCCTTCTTTAATTTTGAAGGAGGGAGGCAAAAAGGAAATAATGGGGGTCCCTACAAATGCTACGCCTCCCACATTCGGGATGTAATCGGGTGAAGGGTTGAAGGACAACGTTACGGTACGAATGCGCATGGCAAAATTTCCTTCTGTGCGGTCTGTCACTTTAGTGACACTTACAGGGTTCGTATTAGGATTGGGAGAACCGGGAATAGCAGTTCCTGTGGCCAGGTTAGGTGTTAGCCAACCAGCAGGTGTTTCTGCGCTGCTTCCAAAAATGGTAAGCGGATCCCAGTTTTCTAAACCTGCATTTGGTGGATATTGAGCCAGGAGGCTTGTTGCGCTCAGCGTAATGGCTAGAAGTAATAGTTTTTTCATGTCTATAAAATTAGTTTTTGAGGTCATTAATTTCCTGAAGCAAATTGATTCGGGCCTTTGCCTCTCCTTTATTCCGGAAAAATGTGGTTTGGTAAATGAATGGTCTTTCTAAAAAACTTTCCAATACCTTAATTCTACCTTTTTTATAAAAGGCAGCCGGACACCAGAGGTATTCAATTCGAATTTGCCGTGCATACGCTTGATAATCTCTCGGATCGGAAGATAAGATGTTCAAGTCCAGATCCAGCAGCAACTTTTCTTCTTCGCATTGGGCAATATGCGATTTAGTCGAAAGTATATATTGTTGAAGGGTTTTAAGCTGTAGACTGTCCAGAAAAGGCTCCATACGCATAGCCGCAAGCAAAGCGCTGCGTTCTTCATTGTCTTTGCGCATGGTATTGTAAACAATGTCGTGGTAAAAAATAGCTAATGCGATTAATGGATCAAAATCTGGCTGTAGTTCTACCAAGCCTTCCGACATCAGCTGCAGATGTTTCAGGTTATGGTACCTGCGTAATGGAGAACTGTGTCTTTTCTCAATCTCTTTCCAACGTTGAATACGCGAGGCATCCGGAAGCTGTAAGCGATTGGCGAGTGCATTCCAGAAACTGCCTAGTGGATGCATAGCTATTCTTCCATTTTTTTCTTGAGCTGCACGGCTTTCGAACTTTTGCGCATGCGAAGATTAAGAAACTCTACGAGAAGAGAGAAACTTAAGGAATAATATACATAGCCTTTAGGAATCTCGATGTGCATAGATTCTGCTACCAGTATAACCCCAATGGTCATTAAGAATGACAACGCCAACATTTTGATGGTAGGGTGGGAGTTGATGAAATCAGAAATCTTTTTGGAAGACATCAGCATGAAGGACATGGATACCAACACAGCCACAATCATAATTTCTACTTCCTTTACAAGACCTACGGCCGTAAGGATAGAGTCAAATGAAAATACCACGTCGAGCAATACAATTTGCATGATAGCATTTCCAACAGAAAGCTTTTTCACTTTGCCGTCTTCATCTACTTCCTCACCTTCCAGCGAAGCGTGAATCTCCGTGGTACTTTTATAAATAAGGAAAAGACCACCGGCGATGAGAATGATGTCGCGAACCGATACACCATGTTGAATGATATTAAGAGCAGGCAAATGAATGGTGAAGAATGGAGCCGATTTATGCGCCAAAAAACTGATGAAGGAAAGCAGTACGATGCGAACGATAAGTGCCAGCAACAAACCAAAACGTCGAACCAGTTTTTGCTTGTCAGGATCGATTCTATTGGTGAGGATAGAAATGAAAATAACGTTGTCGATACCGAGAACGATCTCCATAATGGTGAGCGTAAACAAACTGATGAGACCGGCACCTGTAAAAATAGCGTCCATGAAAATCCGGATAAAATTTTAACAATATACTTATATTTTTCTGCTTTCCATTTCGGAAGCAGATTTCAGTACTTTTTCTTTAAGGGAATCTTTAAAGGCGTCCAATTTAGCTGCCAGCGTGGTATTGGATGCTCCCAGAATCTGAGCGGCCAGAATGCCTGCATTAAGGGCGCCGTTAAGGGCAACAGTAGCAACAGGAACGCCGCCGGGCATTTGAAGAATGGAAAGCACCGAATCCCAACCGTCAATGGAATTACTGGATTTTACTGGAACCCCAATCACTGGTAACGAAGTTAACGAGGCTACCATTCCGGGTAAATGAGCTGCACCGCCGGCTCCGGCTACAATTACTTGTATGCCGCGTGCCCTGGCACTTTTAGCATACTCCACCATGCGCTCGGGCGTACGGTGTGCCGATACTACCGTAAGCTCATACGGTATTTCCATCTCTTTTAAAAAATCGGCCGCTGCTTGCATTACGCCTAAGTCAGACTGGCTTCCCATGATGATTCCTACCATGTGTGCTTGCTAGTTAAATCGAAATTTTTTTGGGCTGTTTGGCAATTACCTTTACCCGTTCTTTTACTGTTTTTACCTTCGATTTTAGTGATTCGAGGTTTTTGTCCAATACCGTTATATGCCCCATTTTTCGGAATGGCTTGGTGATTTTTTTCCCATACAGGTGAGGGTATACCCCTTCAAGGGCCATTACTTCTTCAATGCCATCGTAATGCGATGGACCGTTAAAACCTTCTTCTCCCAGCAAGTTCACCATGGCTGCAGGCATTAATTGCGTCGTTGATCCCAGTGGCATGCCCAATATGGCTCGCCAGTGTTGTTCGTATTGGGAAGTAAAATTGGCTTCTATCGTCTGGTGTCCGCTATTATGTGGTCGGGGGGCGATTTCGTTTACCAGCACTTCACCCTGGTGCGTGAGAAACATTTCTACCGCCAGTACTCCCGTCAATTCCAGTTCGTTAATGACACGAAGTGCCAAATCAGTAGCGGCTTTCTGAATCTCCGGACGCAATTCAGCCGGTGAAAACAAATACTCTACCAGATTGTGTACCGGATGAAACACCAACTCCACCACCGGAAAGGCTTTGATTTCACCTACAGTATTGCGGGCTACAATTACGGAAAGTTCTTTCTGGTAATCGACAAGCTTTTCCAGTAAGCTCTCTCCTTCAAATCCTTTTTCAAAGTCTGAAGCTACCGTGAGACGTTGCACGCCACGACCATCGTAGCCCGATTTTCCCAGCTTTTGAAAGGCAGGCAAAAAACCACTGTGTTGAATTAGTTCGGATTTAGAGTTGATTAATACAAAATCAGCTGTTGGAATGGAGCGCTCTTTATAAAATTGCTTTTGAACACGCTTGTCTTGTATTAACTCGATTTGATCTGGTTGAGGAAATACCTTTACCCCTTCTTTCTCGAGTTGTTTTAACGCCTGAATATTTACGTTTTCGATTTCAATGGTGATAAGATCTCTTCCTTTGCCAAACTGGTAAACTGAGTCATAGTCAGTAAGACTTCCAACAATAAATTCTTTTACCAGAGAAGAACAGGGGGCTTCTTTATCGGGATCTAACACAGCGATGTTGAGATCCAGGTCTACTGCCGCTTGAATCAGCATTCTCCCCAATTGCCCACCGCCGAGTAAACCTATATTCAAATGATTAAACATACTAAAACAATTTGTGCTCTCATCCGGGATTTAAAATCCACGAAAGCACAAAAATACAATTTAATCAGTATTCATTGTCAGGAATGAAGCAATTATTGAAGGAGGTAGTAAGAGATTTCAACCGTCTATTTCGTGAATTCGACGATTTGGGAGTAGTGAACGTGGCCGTCGGCCTCAATAAATTTAAGACGGTATTTCATATTGCCAGCCATCACACCATCGGTATCGTAGTTATTGAGAATAATAGAACCTTTGGCAGGAACTTCTTTGATCAAAAGCCACTTGTCGTTCGAATAATATTCCAAGATATATTTGCCTTTAGGTTTTTCTCCCCGCGTAGCCCACACAAAATGTTCCTTATCTACTTGAAACGAATTGAAGTGAAACAGGCTGGAAGGCTTTATTACCTGAGGATTGAGAAGACGGGGCTTGCATCCGTCTTTATGCGTAATTTTGATGGTCACCTGGGAATTTACGCGTATGTGGGTGAGGTCCACTTCAAATGCTCCTTGCGTAATATTACTCATTACCTTGGTATCATTCACATACACGTCATTGGTACAAAACGACGTTCCATCGCCTATGGATGGATTTTGTATGAAAAGGTTTTTACCTTGATAGATACCGGAAATAACATAAATGGCCGCGTTTACTTGTGCTGACATCCATATTATCGTCGTGAGTAAAAAAATTTTTTTCATTGTTTAATCACTAATCGAATTAAGGTAAGGCAAAAATGAAACCAAACTATTTTCGCACACTACAATTTAGGGCTTTTTTGCTAATGGAAAAAACGTGAATAAAGTTGGAAAGTTACAAGACTCCAAAAGTAACAATTAATTATTAAAATTTTCATATTTATACCCCACAATTGATAATAAAATGATATCGCTGCCCGCCATTATTCCTGTTGGCCAAACCATTTCATGAAACTAGTGATTTTATTTTTTCCGACCGTTACCTTTTCCGGAATGTCGAGACTAAGGTTAAGTTCCAATTTTCTAAGTGGATTGCGAGAGGCAGACAGAATAACGGGTCGCTGCACAAGTACCTGGCGATTGGCTCGAAAGAACGAAGCACCGGCCCGTTTTTCCAGTTCTTCCAGCGATTCCCTCAACAGGTAAGTTTGGCCTAACTTTGTAATGGCGAATGTTTGTTCATGTCGAATCACAAACAAGGCAATTTCTTCAAAAGAAACGGAAAGTACTTTATCCCGGTAATGTATTATGAGATTCCCATTATACTGCTGCTTCAGATAATCTGAAAGCACGGCGTTCATGTTGATGGATCTTGGCCGATAATGGTTGGCAAGGGTTTCAATTTTTTCCAAGGCCTTACGAATGCGCTCCTCAGTAATTGGCTTTAGTACAAAGTCAACCCCATTATTTTCGAATGCGTGAATCGCATATTCCTCATATGCCGTGCAAAAGATTACCGGACAAGTAATTTGTGTTTTTTGAAAAATTTCAAAACTCAAACCATCCCCTAGCGAAATATCTGAAAAAATAAGATCTGCCGGTTGATCTTGCTCGAAAAACTCCAGCGCATCGGCTACTGAACTAAGCCAAATGTCAGCGGTGTAAGTCGGGCGAACCGCCAAAATCATTTGTTTCAGGTTCGCGGCAAGAAAAGGTTCGTCTTCAATGAGAATGATCTTCACCGTCGATCCATTTGAGTTGTACAACAAAATATTCTTCGTCCTCCTGCACGTTCAGATTCACTTGATACAAGAGTTGGTAACGTTCGCGCAAATTCTTTAAACCAATGCCGGTAGAAGGCAGGGAGGTTTGTTTTTTCTGAATTTTATTTTTCAGATAAATAAAATCACCATCGTTATACAGTGCAATTTGTAAAGGGTTTTTAGCAGTGCATTGATTATGCTTGATGGCATTTTCCGCCAGGGTAATTAAGGAAAAATAAGGAAGTTTGCCATTTAAAGCCTTGCCAGAAATAGTGTTTTCAAATGCAATGCATCCCTGAAAGCGCATGAGCTGTAGTGCCATGTAGTCTTCCAGCAATTCAACTTCCTCCTTTACACTCACTATACTCCGTTCATTTTTGAGGCTGGTTCGAAGCAAATTGGCCAGGTGTTGAATAAATACTTCAGTCTTATCAATTTCGTATTTGCTCAGGTACCGTATCGTATCCAACGAATTAAAGACGAAATGAGGATTAAGCTGATTTTTTAGCATTCGGTATTCAGCATCTTGCTTCTGAAGTTCCAGCAACATTTTTTCCTGGGCAAGTTTCTGCTCGTTCTGACGTATCACCTCTTTTTCATACTCCAGCAGTTGTTCGTAACGTTTGCGGATTTTCATGCTGCTTACAATACCAAAAATGATGGCGTTTAGCAATGTAATATCGCTGGTCCAACGCGAAATGGTAATGTACATCGGGTCAATGCTGGTATCTAAAAAAAGGCTATGATCGTAGTAAATGGAAATGCCTGCGAAAATAAATGTAAAACCACAGTTCATAAGCACTACGGCCATCCTTTTATGTAAAAATGTTAACGAAAGTTCTATCAGCGAGGAATAATAGAACAGATAGGAGTGGGCTTCTTTACCCAAATAATTATCGACATAAAAAACAGTAGCCGTAGCAAAGCTGGAAATGGTGTAGTGTCCGAGAAACCGAAGTTTTTTTATGGAACTGAAATAGATGTACAACAGATTGCTGGCTATCAAAAATATTTTTATCCAAATCAGGTTATACACCCCAAAGTACAAATCGATGAAAAAAAACGGGATGACGCTTACGATGGTAAACAAAAAATTATTGTTCATTCGTATCACTTCACCGGCCACATTTTCATCTTGTATATCGTGCGTACATCGTTTGTTGTACTCGTTCCACCAAGATTTTAATGACATAATAAGATAAGGTTCGGGATTACAAAAGTATGCATATATACTCACTTTCGCGTATGTATTTGTCCGGTTCTGGGTTAAATGTGTCCACTTCGGCCAATTTACTACCGTAATAAGCGATATTATGCAGTTACCCAACGAAGCAGGCGAAACTCACGAGCGTATGTTAAAAGGCGGCTTATTGTCAAACAGCTGGAGGTGCATGCTTGAAAGACCTTAGCGCTTGGGGGAAGCATGCAGGTGCTGGTCGGGCTCAATATGCACCAGTACATCGGCCACCTCAGGCCTGTCGAGAATAATGGAGTCTTTCACACAATGAGAGATGAAATGCCCTTCCGCCACCGAAAGTTGCGCATGCACAATCACGTGCAGATCCACATAAAAGCGCATGCCTGTTTTTCTTACAAAACATTTTTCTGTATCCAGTACACCCGGGGTGCGCGAAGCGATGGTACGTATTTCCGAAATTAAATCATGGTGTGTATGTTCGTCCATCAGTTCTCCAAATGCAGGCCGGAAAATTAAATAGGTGTTGTACAAAATAAACACCGAGGCAAACAATGCCGCCCAATCGTCGGCGACTTCGTAGCCGGGGCCAAACCACAAGGCAATAGAGATCCCTATAAATGCGGCAAGTGAGGTAATGGCATCGCTCCGGTGGTGCCATGCATCCGCCTCCAGACTGCTGCTTTTTGTTTCTTTCGACTTCTTTAACTCCAACCGATACAAAAGTTCTTTTACCAAAATAATGATGGCCAATACCACCAATGTAAAAGGATGTGGAATTTCATGCGGTGTGCGAATGTTTTGTATGCTTTCGTAAGCGATAAAAAGTGCCGAGCCGATCAGAAGAAGGACTACCGCAAAAGTTGCCAGGGCTTCTATACGGCCATGTCCATACGGATGATTGTCATCGCGAGGTAACAACGAAATCCGAATGCCCAGTAAAACAATCAGCGAGGCAAAAACGTCTGAACAAGACTCTATGGCATCTGCCATCAGTGCATACGAATGGCCCCAGTAGCCAGCGCTGCCTTTTATAAACACCAGTGCTAAACTGGCAGCTATACTGCCATAAATCGTTTTTTCTGCTGACTTCATTCAAATTCTGAATAACCACTTTTTCCGCACCCTGGCGAATCGAAAAGCCTTCAAAAATGCGATAAAATTTATTCAAAACACAACAATCCCACTTCATTTACGTGTATATGAAAGAAGCTTTATTTTTATGGATTTTACTTTTTCCGAAGAGCAGTTGGCTGTGCAGCAAGCTGCCAGAGATTTTGCCAGAACTGAGTTGTTGCCTGGTGTTATTGAGCGCGACGAAGAACAAAAATTTCCCACCGATCAAATAAAAAAATTAGCCCAGTTAGGTTTTATGGGCATGATGGTGGACCCTGCCTATGGCGGAGGCGGCATGGACACGGTTTCCTACGTGCTGGCGATGGAGGAGATTTCTAAAATCGATGCTTCCGTTTCGGTGTGCATGTCTGTTAATAATTCCCTCGTATGTTGGGGCCTCGAACATTTCGGTACCGAAGAACAAAAGAAAAAATACCTACCTGCCCTAACCAGTGGTGCCTCCATTGGTGCTTTTTGCCTCTCCGAGCCTGAAGCCGGGTCTGATGCCACCAGTCAGCGCACTACAGCCCAAGATATGGGCGATTATTACCTTCTCAACGGAACTAAAAACTGGATCACCAACGGAAATTCTGCTTCCATATACCTGGTCATTGCCCAAACGCATCCCGACAAGGCGCATAAAGGAATCAATGCCTTGATTGTTGAAAAAGGAATGCCTGGCTTTACCGTAGGAAAAAAGGAAAATAAAATGGGTATTCGGGCGTCCGATACACATTCACTCATGTTTACAGATGTTAAAGTTCCCAAAACCAATCGCATTGGCGATGATGGCTTTGGGTTTAGCTTTGCCATGAAGACGCTCAATGGCGGTCGCATCGGCATTGCCGCGCAAGCCCTGGGCATTGCCTCCGGTGCTTATGAACTGGCTCTCCAATATTCCAAAGAACGCAAGGCCTTCGGTAAACTGCTTTGCGAGCATCAAGACATACAATTCAAACTGGCCGACATGGCTACCAAAATCGAAGCAGCCAGAATGATGATCCTGAGAGCCGCTGTTCTCAAAGACCAACGCCAAGATTACAGCACCGCCAGTGCTATGGCGAAACTCTATGCTTCTAAAATCGCCATGGAAATTACCACTGAAGCCGTTCAGATTCACGGAGGTTATGGATTCGTAAAAGAATTCCATGTGGAACGGCTTATGAGAGATGCCAAAATAACCCAAATTTATGAGGGGACTTCCGAAATCCAGAAAATTGTAATATCAAGAGATATACTAAAATAGTAAATCCATCGTTTACGGGTATTTCAAAAAATTAAGGTGTCGCTTTAGACTTTGTCATTTTATATCTTTTTTATCACCTAAGTGTCTGTTTATCATACCACTTTTTTCGTCAGAATAGTAATTTTCCGCTTTTTGTTTCAAAAAAGATCAAATAGTTGTTCCGCATGAAAATTTATTATATTAGATTTGTACAAAATGTTAGAATTGTTCTAATTTACTTTTATCAATACAGGGGTACTCAATAAACTTGGATTAGGAGTATGGAAGATTACAATAAGATTATAGAATCCTTAGGGGTTCGATTCATCAAATCAAAAAACATTAAGGTGTTGCAACCTATTACCGTAGAAAATTTCTACGATGTTGGAAACACCATCATTCTGTTGCACCGCGGTGAAATATCCTTTGGTGACGAGCGCATGAAACTGAACGAAGGCGACATGCTCTTCATCCCCGGTGGACGGCTTACTTCCGTTACCTATGGACGCAACAACCCGGTAAAACTTACCAATGAAGACCTGCTCAACAACCGCGATAAGTTTTTGAGCTCCAATAAAAATTATTCGCACGTCGGTCTTGAGCTCGATAGTTTCTCTTATGTTACTTTTGAAGCTAAAGTATTCGACTCCGTAAACTTCTTCGCTTCACTCGATATTCCTCCTTTCGTCATCAGCGGAGCCGATCATCTGGTTGCAACCATTATCGAAACGGTAAAAGAAGATCTTACCGAAATGCCCGGTAAAGAGCGCCTCATTAAAATCAATACCGAACGTATCGTCATCGAAATCGTCCGCTATATTCTTGAAAAACGTTTGTTTGTGGAACAGCTTGCCACCAACAGTACCTATTTCAAAGATCCACGCCTGATCGATATTTTCGCCTACATCAAAAAAAATCTGGGAGGCGACTTATCCAACAAAGTCCTGGCCAACGTGGCCAACGTTTCAGAAGATTACGTAGGTCAATATTTCAAAATGCTGACAGGTATCAACCCACAGGATTACATCGAATACCAGCGCATGGAAATGGCCGTAAACCTATTGCGTACTACCAAGAAAAGCATTCGTGAAATTGGAGCCGAAGTAGGGTATAAAGATACCGCCTATTTCTGTCGTCGTTTCAAAATGATGTTTGGTATTCCGGCTGGCAAAATGCGCCGCAGAGAATCCCTCATGAATCTATAAGTTTTGAAAACGCCACTAGAAGGTGGCGTTTTTTCTTTATGCCTTTTCGCTTTACCTCTCTCAAAAAGCGAACAAGGTACTCAACAGGAATGTTAAAAATATAAACCCGCTATGCAAGATCTTTTAGACCACGATTCCTTTCAGCTCAAAGCTCCCACACCGGTTCATTTTGCCGATCGATTCGGAGCCTGGCTTACCGATATTCTCATTATGTTCGCTATTCTATTTGCGGTTTTTGTAGTGAACGTTATGCTATCCATCATCCCCAACATGAATTTGATGGGAATGGTCATCATACCCCTTCTCGTGCTAGCCTATTTTGTTTATGAAGCCTTTACCGGCAAAACGCCGGGTAAAATCAATACCAAATTGGTAGTGGCCGATGTACAAGGAAATATAGCCTCTACCGGCCGCTATTTCTTTCGGTTTTTTGGTTGTTTTTTAGCTTTCGGTAAAAAGCGGCAGGCCCTGCACGATAGGATTGCCGGTACCGCAGTATTCAGGCGTCAAGATATCCGCCATTCGTAATGTATCCGCAAGCGCTGCATCAGAGCGCTTCCCGCAAGAATTTTTATCAAACTCAATACCTAAACTCGAGTTTACCATTAGGGCGTGCCCCTTCGTGGCGCCTTCAGCGCCACTGGGTCGGGCCATCCTTGCAAGCCGGTGGCGCTACTAGCGCCACCGGGCTTTCCACTCTGTCCCTCACGCAAAGTAGCACGGCACCTACCTCCAAGGTTGATTGAATAGGAGAAACGGGGATTATACAGGTAAAATAGGTCATATCTAAATTTTACTTTGAAATGCAAAGTACTTTATTTTTATTTGCACTCAGTACAATAAACCATTTACGCGTGCGTATATACTTTATAATACAAAGTGCTTTATGAATAAAATTACTTTATCGTTCTCTATGGGTTTGATTTCCTGGTATTTATTCTATCAGGAACAGCCCGGCTTAAATGTGCTGATCGCCCAGGTCCTCGCCATGCTTATTGTGCTGCTCACCCTCAGGAAGTCCTTTGAAAAGACTTCCTGGGCTTTATTCGGCATGGCCTCTCTTAGTGCGCTTTCTGTTTTTTATTGGGGGCAATTCGGCACTTCGGTGTTGCTCTTCAGTACTTGGTTGCTGCTCATGGTGCAATTGCACTACCCTCAAGCCTCTTTACTATTTTCTTCCTTGCACAGCATACACTCCTTACTCAGCGTCCCGCTGTCCTGGATGCACTATAAGTCACAGACGACTTCTAAATTTTCGGGCACCACCATTACCACAGTCTTGCTAAGTTTGGCCCTGCTGGTGTTGGCCCTGTTATACTACAGGTCTTCCAATCCTTTGTTTGCACTGGTCATATCCAACATTCCTTTTCCCGAAATATCCTTGCCTGCCTTGTTGTTTATCCTGGTAAGCACCTGGGTAGCCTGGGCACTGAGCAACCCGCGTACACTAGGCCTGCTTACAGAGTTGGATGCGCAATGGCGACGGAGCAGCACCACTGCAGTGATTGCGCCGGCATTGGTATTGGCATCCATCATCGTACTGGCTGGTCTCAACCTTATGCTGCTCGCCCTCAACAGCACCGATACCTACTTCTTGTTCTTTAGTTCCATACCTGCAGAAGTGTCGTATTCCGATTTTTTACACCAAAGCGTCAATTCATCCATTGTAAGCATTCTTCTGGCAGTGGTATTGATAGTGACGCTTTCGATACTGGGTATTTCACAAACGCCTTCATACCGTCGCATCCAATTATTGCTGTACGGTTGGATTGCCCAGCATGTCTGGATGGCTCTGTTATCACTTCAAAAAAATTCTTTATATGTAATCGAATACGGACTTACTTACAAGCGACTGGGTGTATATGCCTATATTCTGGTATGCCTGATGGGCTTGTTGTTTACAGCCTGGATGTGTTTTAAAAATAAAAATGTATGGTACCTGCTCAGGTCCAATGCCTGGAATGTACTCATCGTATTATTTGTATTCTTCTCTATATCCTGGGATACGTACATTGCACAGTTCAATCTTCAAAATGCACGAACCACCGATCGCAACTACGTACTTAGTCTAGGCAACGCTGCACTGCCTGCTTTGGTAGAAGATGCCATGGCGCATCCGCAGGCATATACCCAAGTTCAGCAAAACTATCTGGAGGATTGGACCAGGTTGGTTATGAAAAGAGAACGATCGTGGCATGAATTTACCTGGAACCAAGCCTCCATACTACAAGCCTGCCAGGCCTATCAGCAATTCAGAGAAAAGGAAACCGCCACTCGAACTTCCACAGAAGTAATTTCAGTTCAATAATGCGGCACCAGTAAGTTTTACATTCCAATCAAGAGTAGATATGAACCACTCCTTTCTTTCTAAGGCTGCCAAAACCATGCTGAGCAGTGTGCTCATGTCTCTGGTGCTGCTGAGTTTATTGAACCATCACATCTTGTTCATTCTCAGTCTGACATTGATTTCCGTGCTATTTATTACACCGGCCCATGTGCTTTTTCTGGGGCTGTTATGGATCCCGAACATGCCTTGTAAAGACTCCGATTCACGATACTTCTTCACTATTCTACCAAGCGTGCTGGGCACCCTATTGGTATGGCATTGGAACGTGTTAACTGAATATCTCTACGCAATATGCCTGATACAATATTCAACGGCATGTTTTGCGTATTACTTTTTTGCTCAAAACAATCCATCCGAAAATCAAACGAAACCATCAAACGATTCACCATCCTATGAAAACATTTGAAAACTGGGCACTGCATTTTAAAACCAATCGTCCCTATATACATTGGAAAGAAAATTATGTATTAACTGAAAAGGAACGGCGAGCCATTACGAAGGCAATACAAGTATTTCAGAAAGGAGAAAGTTCGGAAGCCCGAAGTTTATTAGCCAAAGCAGATAATTTTTCCAAACAGAGAAATGATAAAAGCTATGCCGAAGCACTTCATCATTTTGTAAAAGAAGAAAACAGGCATTCTGAAGAATTGGGAAAGTGGATGGATATGCATCAGATTCCGCGCCTCAAAAGCCATTGGGAGGATTCGATTTTTCGAATCCTCCGAAAACCAGGAGGGTTAGAAGTGTCCGTTTCTGTTTTGCTGACCGCAGAAATCATGGCCAGTAGTTTTTATCACGCCTTGCTATACGGCACCCGTTCGGGAGTATTAAAACAAATCTGCACCAACATACTGATAGACGAAGAACAACATATACTTTTTCAGTCGCAAGGCCTGGCACAGTTTTACTCAGAGCGGAGTGCGTGGAAACGGGAGTGTATTCATGTGCTGCGAGCCTTGCTTTTGTTGGGAGCTACTCAGCTGGTATGGTTTTCACACCGTTCCGTTTTTAAATCCGGAGGCTATTCGTATTCTAGATTTATGCAAGAATCCTTTCAAATTTTTGCCAAAAGTATGCATCAGATCGAATGGATGTGTGAAAGAAAAAAAACGCGACTTTCTGTTCTGCTCACCGAAAATAATCGCACGGCCTGATGACCATCTATTCAAAAAAAAATGAATTCATTTTCAAAAAGTAAACACACTACTACACCATGAATACCACCTCTAATGTTTCCAGTCCCGGCACAGATTTTAGTATGCTGGCCTGGACAACCGCTTCGTGTTCCGCATTGCTACTCTATCGCATATCCTATTCAAATTCCTGGTATTATGTATTTCTGCTTTGGAATTTATTTCTGGCCATGGTGCCCCTTTTTATTTCCTGGTTACTGCCTTATGTTTCTAAAAGATGGTACCTTGGCTTATGTTTTATTTGGGTATTATTTTTACCCAATGCACCTTACCTCATCACCGACATCATACATTTAAAATCACGATCATCCATACCACTCTGGTACGATGCCCTGCTCTTATTTTCATTTGCATTGGCGGGCATCTGGATGTGGGTGCGCTCCATCGAGCGCTGGGCACAAGCTTGTCAAATCGATTTGTTGCATCGCTGGATGGTCCCTGTTCTGTTTGGGTTGAATGCTCTCATCGGTTATGGTATATTTATGGGAAGAATACTCAGGTTTAACAGTTGGGATTTATTTGTTCGTCCGTCGGTGGTGTTGGAGAATGCCTGGTTCTTTTTAGACGATGCCCGGGCGATTCTCATGACAGGTTCCTTTTCCATCATGCTGACCTGTATGATTGTGGTGTACATAAAATTTAAACGAGATCATGTGGCCAGACTTTTTGAAATTTAAAAAATCCCTTGGCTATGCCTGGAAAGGTTGTCAGTGTATGTGGAAGGAAAATAATTTCCGCATACAATCCTGCGTCGCTGTTTTGGTACTTATACAGGCATTGGTATTCAACATTACTGCCGTTGAAATGATGTTGGTCATTCTTTGCATAGGTATGGTTTTGTCCATGGAAATGGTCAATACGGCCTTGGAGCGATTGTGCGACTATGTTCAGCCCAACTATGATCCACGCATTGGACAAATAAAAGATCTTTCTGCGGGGGCGGTATTGCTTATTTCGACGTTCAGTGCCCTGCTAGGCCTCTGTATATTCGTTCCTTACTGGAGTGCCTGGTGGCAGTCGGGTACTCTTTGGTAAAAAATACCTTGAGCCTCCCTAAAAAAATACCTCCGGATAAATGTATTCGTCAAAAAAATTATAATATTGTATTTCAGCGAGTTAAATAAATGGTCGCTCGATAAAGTAAGCAACTCCCCAATTACTTTTTTCGTATATAAAGAATTCAACCATAGTACTACGGTACATGCTGTTGGGCCGAATCGATTGGTGATATGAGGATAATCGCAATACTATTTTTTCTACTTGGAAATACGCTGATTTTTGCTCAGACTACTTATTATTCGCGCTCTTCAGGTAACTGGAATGATCCCAGCATCTGGTCTACCGTTGGTTGTGGAGTTGCCACTAATACCGGTACTTTTCCTCAGACCGGAGACAATGTATTTGTATGCCACAATATCCTTATCAATGCCAATTCCAATTGTGCTAACATAACCGTTTATAACTTAGGCATATTGGAGTACAACAATGTTGGTTCCTACACGCTTACCATTTCAGGAGGATTAAACATCGACAACGGAGGCGTATTCCGTTACCAAAGCAATGCTTCGCGCATACATGGCCTTACCGTGGCCGGCGGTATTATCAATAACGGTTCCATTAATTTTTTCTACGACGCCAACGATTATGTATTGCTAACCCTGAATGGGGGAAGCGACATTTCTGTATCCGGCTCAGGAACCTGGAATCTGTTTAGCTGGACAATAAATAAATCTTCCAAAACCGCCATTGCATCCATCAACACGGCAACCTTTTTTGCCAATTTTAACGGCGGCACGTTTACCCTTACTCAGGGCACTTATCGCATGGCGGCATCAGGTGCCACACACAATGTAAATCCAAGTGCGAATTTTACCATCAATCAAAATTCAATCATTCGTATCGACAACAACGGTGCGATCAACTTCGCACAATCGGCTTCTATGCTGGTGCTGCAAGGCCGCTTAGAATTGCTTTCCGGAGCCGTTACCGTAGGCAGCACCAATGGTGCCGCTCCCAACGGAATTCGATACGAACAGGTAGGAGGGATCGTTCCCGAACTTATTCAGCACAATGGAACCATAAATGTGTACCAGGGCATTACCTATAGAACCTCTACGGCACACCCCTTCCTATTTAATTTATACAACGGTACCCTCAATTTAAATTTAGGAAATACTGCCAGCAATACTGAAACATTCAGAATTAACGATGTGGCCAATTCAATTTTTTATCAGGCAGATGGAAACATACAACTCTATCGACCCAACTCTGCATCCTTGAGTGACTTTAATGTTTGTGGCACGGCAGGTGTAGTAAATTCTGCAGGAGGCACCGTTCGGTTCGGACAACCCAGTACTCCTAATAATTCTATTTTCAGGTTTACACCCTACACCAATGCGGTATTGCCTAATTTCAGAGTGAGTGGCCCAGCGACTGATTCCGTAGTGGTTAAACCCTCCACCTCCGGAAATTTTAAATTGCGGAGTTTATATATAGAAAGCAGAAAAGCATTTGATATAAGTCATAACTCCAACCTCGCCGACAATCGCACCATGACGCTTACCTCAACGTACGATGGAACGTATGCGTTTTTTGATGCCAACAACAGTGCCCTGAATTATTTTGTATACCGAAATTCAACCGTAGAGGTAGAAGGAAATTCTACTGTTAAAGTGAACGATGGTGAAACCTACAGCATGCGCTTTTATAACTTGCGATGTGCATACGCAGGCTTTACCACCTCGATTAAACAAACGACCGGTGTTCAGAATATCTTGTACACCATGGGAGGTACGCTGCTGGCCTCCGACGGCTGGCAGGACATGTATTTTGATGGAAATAATCCATTTACCATAACAGCCGGAAGTGATTTTTTGGTAGGGGCATTAATTCTCAATAAGTGGAATGCATCTCAAAATATACCGGGCTATACCTACAACACGGTATTTGTAATTGCTGGTAACGCTAACAATACCTACATGCAGGGAGATGTTACTTGCAATGCCCTGTATGTAAACGGAGATAATATTCCTGGCCGGACATGTACGTTCTATACCAATAATTTTAATCTAACACTTCAATATGAATTGGTAGTAGGAGCTCCATCAGGGACAAGCAATGTGAAACGATTTTTTGCTGGTACTTCTGTGGTGACTATTGGCTCATATCTTGAATTACGGGAAGATGCAGAATTTCATGCGCAGAGTTCTACCGTTCAACTATATGGTAACTGGATCAACAATGCCTTAGTTGCCACCAACCGTGGATTTAATTCACAGAACTCCAAAGTAATCTTTTCAGGGGGCGCTACAACACTTTCCTGCCTGAACGGACCAGAAGATTTTTACGAAATGCAAATGAGTAAAAGTGCTGCCAACCTTACTTTAAATACTCCAATTTTAGTCAATTATAGATTTACCTTTTCAAACGGAAAAGTGGTCGGAAATAGTACGAATCATGTAACCTTCGGCTCAGGTCTTACCCATTCGGGAGCCAGCGCCAATAGCTTTATTCACGCACCCTTGCGCTATACCGGAGCTGGTACTTTAATATTTCCTGTTGGAAAAAATACCCGATACCGTCCAGCCACGATTTATTCTACCATTGGAGGCACAGGTACCGACATACATCGCATCGAATATTTTGATGTGAGTCCGGATCCTCCGTACAGCGTGGCATCCAGGGATGCCAGCATTTCCTCGGTTAGTACTTGTGAGTATTGGATGATGCAGAAGGAATCGGGCACTGCCAGTGGCCAGGTGCGTTTATCGTACAACGCTTCCGGCAGTTGCAATACAGCGAGCTTCGCTAACTTTGGCGTCGCACGTTGGGATGGTTCCGCATGGCGAGACCTCGGAGGTTCGGGAGGGGCAGGACGCACTGGTGATGCCACCGCCGGTAGTGAACAAACCAGCGTGAACACCAATTTCAATGGACCTTATACGCATTGTGTGGAAACAGGGCCTACGATTACTCCCGGAGGACCAACCACCTTTTGCACCGGGAATACGGTATTGCTCACTTCCTCAGCCGGCCCCAACTATTTGTGGTCAACAGGAGCCACCACACAATCCATTACTGTTTCCGCATCGGGTAATTATACCGTTACGGTAAGCGGTTTAATTTCTTCCCCAGTAGCAGTAACGGTAATCAGTGCGCCAGCCGCACCGGTGGCTTCTCCAGTTTCCATTTGTGAAAATACAAGTGCCACCCTCACGGCCTCCGGATCCCCGAACGATTACAACTGGTATACCTCTTCTTCCGGTGGTGTGCCCCTGGGCACAGGTGCCAGTTTTACCACACCAATACTAAGTTCTTCCACTACGTACTATGTTTCATCCTTCAGCGGATCGTGTGAAAGCCTCACCAGAACAGCGGTTCCAGTGAACGTGCGTACGAAACCTACACTTACCACCAATGTTTCCAGTACATTTTCCTGCGGCAATACAGTTCTAACGGCTCTTACCAGCGGTATTGGCAATGCCATTCGATTGGATGGTACCGATGATTATCTGGCAGCGCCCTCTGGGGTATATTTTAATGCCGACTACACCATAGAAGCTTGGGTAAATTTAAAATCACTAACGGCCAATCAACGTTTGTTAGATTTTGGAAACGCAGCGGCATCTGACAATGTGATTATTGATCTTACTGGCGGTGCGGGTGGACGTCTCCGGTTTATTACCTATAAAGGTGCAACGCCTAGAATTTTGCAAGTCCCCATTAGTTATACCCCTCTCACACTGAATAACTGGAATCACATCGCTTGCAGAATAAAAGATTCTACCGGTACCATTTTTATTAATGGAGATTCCATTGTTTCCGGATTGCTATTCCCCGGACAAAACGTAGTATCGACCTTGAACTATTTTGGAAGGAGCAATACAGGCGGTCATCCCTATGCACAAATTGATATCGACGAAGTGAGAATATGGAATACACCACGCACTGGCTCACAAATTCGGGCAAATTTTTCATCCTCGGTGGCATTTGGAAATCCTGCCATTATTTCATACTTGCGCATGGAAGAAGGCACAGGCGCGGTAACAGACGATGATGTGTTTGCAACCAATACGATACTTTGGAACGGTGCCCTTTGGATAGGCAATGGAGCCCCTGTGGATGTCACTTACAATTGGACTCCGGTTTCTGGTTTAGCTACTACCAATACCAGAACAGTATTAGCCTCACCCACCATCAATACTACGTATACCGTTACTGCTACCTACCTGCCAGGATGTTCTAACAACGCAGCCATTACCACCAATGTAGTAGCACCGGGCGATCCATCCGTGTACGGGAATGGCATCTGGAATGTGTATGGTTATAAAGTTTGGAATCAAACTTCCTACGCGGGTTACTATACTTCCAATCCACTCAACATCGATACTAAAAACGATTGGAACAGAAGCTTGAGTCCTTCCACCGCGGCCACCTATCAGGGTTGTACGATCGATACCAATAACTTTTCGTTATCGGCTAAAAGAACCAATTTTACACCTGGGATTTATGAAATTCAGGTTAATACAAACGATGATTCAATATTCGTGCTGGTAGACGATACACTGAAATACAAAGCTTTTACGGTTTACAATACAAACCGTTCGGTGTGGATAGGGACTTTGAATGCGACGCGAAGAGTAAACATCTCCATGATAGACTTTTTCCAGGCGGGGGAATTGGTTGTTAATTTTAATCCCGTTTCCGCTCCTGCCTTTAGTGCTGGAAGCGTCGCAACCTCTCAGGTATTGTGTCATGCAAATGATCCAGCTCCTTTTACATCCCTGGCCCCTGCCAGTGGCTGTTTTATCGATGCGTATCAATGGCAGGATTCCGTTGCTGGCGGCAATTGGACAGACATTGCGGGCGCTACACTTGCTACCTTCAATCCTGGAGTAATTTCTCAAACAACCTGGTACCGGAGAAAGGTGATAGACGATTGTTACAGGGTAGGTTATTCGAATGTATTGGAAGCGACATTTCAGAACCCACTGGCACCTTCACTGAGTGGTGCAACTGCTTTTTGTGGTACATCGGCAATTTCACTAACCGCTTCTGGAACAGAACCGTTTTTCGATTGGTATACAACACCGACCGGAGGCACCGCTTTGTTTACAGGCTCTGTATATTCCAATCCGGCACTTGCCAGCACCACCACTTTTTACGTCACTTCAAGGGTTGGGTCATGTGAAAGCACGTCCCGTACTCCTATAACGGTAACCATTAATCCTAAGCCCGTGGTTAGCATTCCTTCGGAATGCATCACCGAAGGCTTGCGTGCAGAGGTTTCTGGTGCGGATTATGCGCTCGATTTTGATGGCGTTGCCGATTATGCTACAATTTCCAATCCTAACCTCATCAACGCTGGCGACTTTACCATCGAAGCCTGGGTGAAAATGAAATCCTATCAATCCTGGTCCGCCTTGTATGACTTCGGAAATGGAACCGATGCAGACAATATCATTTTAAATTTGAGCCAAGGTACGAGCGGGAGACCTCAGGCCATGATATACAATGGTTTTCAACATCACCTTCCGGCAAAATTCGACACCATTCCTTTGAATCAATGGACACACGTAGCCTTTGTATTGCGCGCCGATACCGGTAGAATTTATTTGAATGGTAAAAAAGTAGCCGAAGATTATATCGCACTGCCCACCAATGTTCCACGCACACAGAATTACATCGGGCGCTCCAGTTGGAACAACGATCATAGCGATGTGCTGATCGATCAATTCCGCATATGGAATTATAGTCGAACTACCGCTCAATTGCGAGCTGCCATGAACCAAAACCTGTCAACAGCGCCAGGCTTGGTGTACAACTTTACCATGAACGAAGGCACAGGAGTAAGCACCAGTGATCTGGTGGCATCTGAAGTAATGAGCCTAAACGGAGTGAGCTGGAATCAAACTTCTGCACCAACAGGATTCACCTATACATGGTCCCCTTCGGCTACGCTTTCCAGTGCCAGCGATTGGATTACCTATCCGCATACGCAACTTTCCCAAACCTATAAAGTGGTGGTAGAAAGTGCGGCAGGCTGCAAAGATTCTTCTACCGTTTCTGTAAACGCCGTGCCCGGTGATACTTCTGTATATGGAAATGGTACCTGGAATTTCTACTGCTTTAATAGAAATTTTGAAACCTATAACGGTTATTTTACCCGATCCGCATTATCTTTTAATACCGATACGATTTTCCCCATCTACACTACCCCAAGCGTGGCTACTGGTTATCAGGGCTGTCAAACCAAAGAAGATTTCGGTATCAAAGCACGTCGAACAGGGTTTGTACCTGGAAAATATTCCATAGATATTTTGGCGCACGACGATCATGTTTTTCTGAGTGTAGACGGAGTAGAAGTATTTAAACACGAAGGATGTTGCGATGCCCACATGGGTGCCTGGACGGGCTGCCTGACGGCCACCTCGGAAGTAGAATGTAAAATGTACGATTACTTTTTGGCTGGATATTGGCACTTCGTTTTCAATAAAATAGATTTCACAGGAGGAGCTATCACTGGAAATCAAACCATTTGCTACAATACCTTACCTGCTGCCTTTACCAGTCTATCGCTGCCTGATGGCTGTGGCACCATTTCCTATCAGTGGCAGGATTCTCTGCCGGGAATGTCCTGGAATAGTATTGCAGGCGCCATTGGCTTAACCTATGCCCCACCAGTATTAACTCAGACTACGTATTACCGGAGGGTGGCCACCGATCAGGTTGGGCAAACGGCTGCCTCAAATGTAGTAGCCGTGCTGGTTGACAATCCGGGCACCGCAACAGCCGCTGATGTAACTATTTGCGGCGGATACACCGCTTCTTTTACCGCTTCTGGAGCACCAGGTACCTACCGTTGGTACGACGCTCCCAGTGCAGGCACCCTGTTGTATAGTGGAAATCCTTTCACACCCCTGGCCACAGTTTCTGACAGTATTTATCTGGTGGTATACAACGGTACTTGCGAAGGTCCTTCTTCGCTGGTAAAGTTGATTGTATCCGGTAAAGCACCCGATGTTTCGTTTGACAAGCCAACGTATTGCTCTACCGATTTAATTGTGCCCAACGTCGATGGAACTTCCAATGGGATTCAATTCGATGGGATCGACGATTATGTGCAAATGGTTCCTGGAGTATATTTCAATGGAGATTTTACCTTTGAAGCCTGGGTGCATGCCAGCAGGTTTAGTATTCGAGAACGGTTGCTTGATTTTGGAAATGGATCCCCTGGCGACAACGTGATAATTTCAGTCAACGAAGATTATGATAATGCAATTACTGTAAAAATTTATCAAGGCTTTGCTCAATCCAGCATACTTCAATCAAAGGCTATTCATCCATATTTGAATAATTGGATGCACGTGGCCTATACTCAATCGGGCACCATAGGAAGTATTTACATCAATGGAGTATTGAGCAGTTCAGGACCTATGTTAGCGCCATTAAATGTGGTAAGAAATCAGAATTATCTGGGCAGAAATAGTTTTTGGGGCAATCCTTACTTCCAGGGAAAACTGGATGATGTTAGGATCTGGAATTTTGCCAGACCGCAGGCCGATATAATATCAAATATGTCAGTGGCTATTTCTCCCATGGCTGCTGGTCTGATGCATTATTGGAATTGTAATGAAATCAGTGGAACCACAATTACTGATACACGGTCGGCAAATAATGGAACACTTGTCAACGGAACTACTTTTGCTCCCGGAGCTCCTCTTGGATATTCGTATCAATGGACATCGACGGCCAACGTGAGTGCCCCTACTGATTTTGCTGTAAAAATCAGTCCTCCGGTGGCAAGCACGTATCAGCTGTTGGTAAACAACGCAGGTTGTAAAGATTCTGCCTCTGTGCTTGTGAATCCGGTGGTGGCCGCCGATACGGCCGTCTACGGAAATGGCACCTGGACTTCCTATGTTTATGAAGGATTTAATTTTGATGCGTTGCATGGATATTATCAGCAAGCGGATTTGAATTTCAATTCCAACAACTCCTACAATTCTACACTATCGCCTTCTACAGCTACCGGCTACCTGGGTTGTGATGTAGATCAACAGTATAATTCGCAACTAATTCGAAGGACTAATTTTACCGATGGCATTTACCGGCTTGATGTCCTGAGTCATGATGACGATCTCCTTATTCGGATAGATAACGATACCGTGTTATGGCACCATGGATGTTGCGATTCACACCCTTCTTTGTGGGTAGGACGTTTGGGGCCGGCCTCTAAAGTAGACGTGCAACTTAAAAACAGAGGAGGCGTTAATTATTTAATCTTCACCCTCAGTCCAGATACACCACCTACCTTGCTTCCTGGAACCATCAGCGCGAATCAAGTGGTATGTCCGGGTCAGCAACCCGATACCTTACGCAATACACTATTGGCATCCGGATGTTCGGGTGTAAACTATCAGTGGCAAGATTCTATTGCTTCAGGAACCTGGACCGATATTGCCGGGGCCATAGATACCTTTTATCGCCCACCCGTTCTTGCTCAAACCACCTGGTTCAGAAGAGTGGCCATGGATGCCTGTGCCCAGGATACGTTTACCGCAGCCATTCAAATTACAGTAAGTGTGCAAGCAGTTCCTACCGCTTCCGGAAGATCGTTGTGTATGCCATCATCAGTGATTCTGGTGGCTCAGGGAGGAGTTAATTATTCCTGGTTTGATGCACCATCCGCCGGAACTCTGCTTAGCTCAGACGATTCACTGAGCACTCCACTTGTTGCAACGGATACTTACTTTTATGTCTCTAATACCGATGCAGCAGGCTGTGTAAGTGCGCGTGTGCCCGTATTGGTGGAGGTGTTGCCTTCTCCTCCCGGCGATACTTCAGTATTCGGACCCAATCGTTGGAATGCTTACGTGTTCAGCGGGTATAATTTTGATTCCTATTACGGCTATTATGAAATCAACAGTCTTTCGTTCAATATTGCAGATTATTATTCCAGTCTCGGAGCACCTTCCGATTATTCAGGTTATACAGGTTGTGTAGTACCAGCGGACCTTCACTCCACCCGGTTCAAGCGCCAAGGATTTACCTCTTCCGTCTATCGAATAGATTTTCCGGCACATGATAACAGGATTGAATTATGGATAGACGGAAGGCAAGTATTCGTTGATACATTATTTGGGGTACCGAATTACAATGCCTGGACGGGTGCTCTAAATTCCACATCGCAAGTAGAGGTTCGTCTTCGCGAAAGCTTCGGCCCAACCACCTTGCAATGTTTCATTCTTCCTGTAGTTACCGCCTTACCCCCAGTGGTATTGGGGGATGTAAATAAAGACACGATTTTTTGTGAAAGTGGAATTCCGGATGCATTCTATTCCACCAAAGAAATTCCAGCGCATAAGGACGCCTTTGTATTTGAAGGGAATCAAACTACCAATTATGGATCGGATGTTCTGCTTCGATGCAAAACCACTTCCGGCACACTCAATCGGTATTCATTTGTAACTTTTGACATGGCTGGCATTGCTGGGCCTGTAGAGTCGGCGTTCATTCGCATCCAGGCGGTTTCGTCAGGTGGTAATGAAAAACATCAGTTGTTAGGAGTATATGAAATGACAGATACCATCTGGTCGGAATCGGCGGTTAATTTTACAAACCGTCCAGGTAGGTCTGCACTCATCGATACAGTGCGCGTTTATGAAGATGAAAGGATTTTGTCTTTAGAAGTGAGTGATTACTTGAATGCAAACCTAAGTGCCAACAGGCGTTATGTATCTTTTGCGTTTGAAATGATAGGAATAGGGATTAACGTAATTCAGTTTTATTCCCGCGAATCTTCTGTCAACCCCATCCGCCTGGTTGTTAATCAATCCGCTTCTCCATGTTTTACTACCATACAATGGCAGGAGGATGCCCAATGTACGGGAGTTTGGTCCGATATTGCCGGAGCTCAGAGCGATACCTACCAGCCTGCTGCACCAATTTCTCAACGCACGTGTTACCGCAAATACATCAGCGATGCATGCGGAAGAAGTGATACCAGCAATGTAATAGTAGTCAGCATTGATTCACTTACTATTTCAGGAGCACTTACCGGATCCAATGTGGTTTGCAGGAATGCGGGCTCAGTAACACTTACACTGAATGGATATCGATCGGATCAATTCACGTGGCAACGTTCTTTCGACAACTTAAGTTTCGCTACCATTCCGGGCACTAACCCGAGCTTATCCGTCAACAATCTCAATGACACAGCCTGGTACCGCGTTATTGCTCAGAATGGAATTTGCTTGAAGGATACTTCATCCGCATTCCAATTGAATGCCGTGGAGAGTGACGCGGGCAATGCGAGCAATGACACCCTCGTGTGCGAGGGTGGTACCGCTACAGCCTACTTAGCCAACCTTCGAGGTAATGTGCTTAAATGGGAAAGTAGCACCACCAATTTTGCTTCCGTAACCAATTTGGGCAATAGCAATGATTCTCTGCAGGTAACCGTTACACAAGCCCAGCAAGTGCGCGCCATTGTTCGGTTGGGAAGCTGTCCGGCCGATACATCCCTGCCAATTTCCATTTCCATGAATCCTATTCCCAATCTGGTTCTTACAAATCCGGATCCGGTATGTTCGCCATCTTCTACAGACCTCACAGATCCGCTGTGGCGCGCGGGCAGTGATCCTGGACTCACCATTAGTTATTGGCAGGATGCAACGGCTCAGAACGCCTTGATCAATCCATCTGCCGTCTCGGTATCTGGCACCTACTACATCAAAGGAGAAGATGCGATCGCTTGTGCTGCCGTGCAGTCGATTACCGTGCAGGTAGATCCTGTTCCTGTTATTGCCGTTACCAATCCATCTGCGCGCTGCGCTCCTTATACGGTGAATCTTACGGATCCCGCCTGGGTGCTTGGCTCCGATGCGGGGCTCAATTATTCGTATTTTACCGATGCCGGAGCTACGGTCCCTGTGGCCAGTCCAGCTTCAGTGGCAACTTCCGGCACCTATTACCTGGTGGGCACCACTCTGAATGCTTGTGCCGACACAGTGCCCGTGACAGTGCAAGTGTATCCTGCACCAGCCTATTCATTGAGTTCTGAATTGCGTTTATTGAAAGGAAACAACAGTGCCACGCTCGCTATTACTGGGCATTCCGACCCGATATCGGAGTGGCAATGGTCATTGGATGACTTCCAGGCCCATTCATCAATTCTTAGCAATACCACTTCCGCACACCAGTTAACCAATGTAAGCGATTCTTCCTGGTACCGGGTAGTGCTGGCTACCAGCAATTGCGGCAATTATCCTACCCTTTCCATTCCTGTAAGGGTATACAGGCCTATGCAATTCAGATTGCCCGATACCATTCAGGTATATAAAAATTTGCCATACCAGGCTTCCGTAAGCTTGCTAGGTACCGTTTCCTTCCAGGATCCTTACACCCTTGCCGCTTATGAAGATACCTTATGGAGTACCCCTTTAGGTTCCATGCAACTGGCCTCCACAGGCTTGTTTACCTATTTCCCTCCGGCCAATTACCTGGGATTGGATAGCATTGACTTTCAAATTTGCGCTACGGATTTAAGCATGCCTTACTGTGCTTCGCATCGAATCTATTTTGAAGTAATAGAAAAGCCCAAAGAACCCGGTCCTTTGGAAGTATATACCTCCTTTTCTCCCAATCAGGATGGGGTAAATGATGCCTGGGTAATCCGGAATATTGAATTCTTTCCGGACAATACCGTAAGAATTTTGGATCGCTGGGGAAATCTCGTGTACGAAGCACAGGGCTATGACAACGAACAGGTAGTATGGTCTGGAGAAGGCCGTAAAGGTAAACTACCCGATGATACGTATTACTTTGTGTTGGAAGTGAACGATAAAATAGAAAAAACGGGATACGTAGTTTTAAAAAGATAATTCATCATTTTTGTATAAATTTAAAACCGTTGTGGATAATTTACGTTTGATAAGGTGGACGAGTCTATACATGAGTAAGCGATATTTTTCCATAGTATTTTTTTTATTCTACCTGACGTCATTTGCACGCTTAGATACACTGCGAGGAATTGTACAAACGGTCGATAGTAAAATCATTCCCGGCGCTACCATCGTTGTGGAAGATAGATTTACTACCAAGACAAATAAAAAGGGTGAATTTACTGTACTTATCGAATCCAATTTTAAAGGAGTTCCCAAAATTCGTTTAGTAGCCGATGGATTTCAATTGCACGAATATACGTTCGACGATGAGTCGTACTACATGGAAATCGTAGCCAAAAAAGGGGACCCTATGATTGTGCAGGTAGAAAAGGAAATCGTTGAGAATTTGGATCTTCCTGATGTGCCCGAACCTACCGATGTTGTTGATTCTGTATTGAATACGGGAGATAACATGGCGCTATATAAATCTGAGATTTCGCACATCGTAGAGGATTTAAAAATTGAACGAAAGCGCATTGAGGAGAGCAACAGGAAAATACAAGCCGAAATCATTCGCATTTCGGAAAAATTAAAAAATGAAAAGTTAAATCCGGAACAACGTGCCGAACTGGAGCGCTATATAGCAACGCTGGAAGCCACCATCAACGAGAATAATCAGGCTTTTCAAAAATCACAACAGAAAACGGCCGAGTTAATTGCGGCTCTTAAAAGTGTGATTATGGAGAAAGAGGAGCAATTGGCCAAAGCCGAAAAGGAAAAGGAAATTGCTACCAAGAAAATGAATCGTAACCTGGTCATTTTCTCCATTATCTCATCGAGTTTACTATTATTAGCGCTGGTGTTTTATATGATTGCTGCTAAAATGAAAAAGCAGAAAAAGGCACTCGAGGTGATTAATAAAGATTTGCTGAATCAAAAGGAATTAATCACTACCCAAAACGAAAAGCTGGATATCTTTGTATACCGCGTAGCGCACGATTTGAAAGGGCCTTTACGCTCAATTGTGAAATTGGCGGAGCTTGCAAAAATTGACAAAGAGTCTCCTCCCGAAGAAATTATTTCCCATATCGGAAAATCTGCTGAAAAGCTTACTCGTTTGGTGGAAGATATGCTGCGCATCAGCATGAGCAAAAACGATACCCTTGAAATTCGTACGGTTCGATTTGATGAGTTGATCAACGACATCATTGAGCGATTGGGCTATTTGCCGGAAGCCAAAGGAATGTCTATCTCCTCTCAGATACAAGAAGCCATACAGTTCGAAAGCGATGAGCGTGTTTTGCTATCCATTATTCAGAATCTGGTAGAAAATTCAATCAAATATCAGGATCGAACGAAAGATCAGCGTTCCGTAAAGGTTTCGGTTACACAATCCTCAGACGAGGTCCGTCTGATTATTGCAGACAACGGTATTGGTATTGAAGAATCAAAGGTTCCGAAAATATTCGACATGTTCTTCCGGGCAAATTCAAATACCAGTGGAACCGGCTTAGGGCTCCACATCACGAAAATGAATGTAGAAAAACTTGGAGGAACGATTGCTGTCGATAGTAAGTTTGGAGTAGGATCAACATTCTCCATCGTTTTCCCCAGCTCTACCAACATTCAGCACTAGATACCGGAAAGGTACATGAGTAGCTGCTTGCAAAGGCAATTCTTTATCGAGGATGAGCATGCAGTACGAATTCAACGGCAAACAGGCAAGATGAAAGCGTGGAAAGATGAATACTTGGTACAATGGATGAAATGGCTTTTCTGTGGAATCTTGTTGGCATATCAGGGATGCTACGCTCAAACCGAAGCCCTTTATTCCAGTTATCTTTTTAACGGGCTCAGCATCAATCCCGCGTATGCCGGATACCGGGAATGTCTTAATGCCAATCTTTGGTACAAGAAGCAATGGATGGGCATCGACGGTTCTCCCGCTTCGGTGCAACTCTCCGCTCATACACCGCTCCCAAATTTTTCAAGTGCCGTAGGGCTTAGCTTGTTCAATGAATCCTGGGGAGTAAATCGTCAAACAGGAGTAAATGGGGTTTTTGCCCATCGCATCAAGCTCCAGGAGTCCACGTTTATTTCCGGAGGTCTGCAGGCTGGATTCATACAATACAACATCGATAATTTAAGTCTTACCCGGCAAGAAATGTCGGATCCAGTATTTACAGAAAACGTCTCCCGTTTTGTACCGGATTTTGCGTCGGGTTTATATTTACACAATCAGAAATTTTTTCTAGGCGCTGCGGCCATGCATTTGCATAGAAATTTTTTTAAACCTTCCAGTTCCGGCTTGTATTTTAGACGACAATATTTTTTTTCTGCAGGAGCGCTTTTGCTTTCTCAATACGATGTAAAAATCAAGCCTACGCTATTGCTGCGCGGTACCGAAAAAGCACGCATGCAAGCCGACCTCGGAATGAATATTTTGTTGAAAGAAGTAATCTGGATGGGCGCAACCTTCCGTAGCTCCGGGGCCTGGGTTTTTCTGACTCAATTAAAGTTAAACCATAATCTTGACTTTGGCTATGCCCTCGACGTAAACACAGGAATTACACGATACAGAAATTTCGTATCGCACGAAATTATGATCAATCAGAAGTTTCAGTTTAAAAATCAGGAGGTAGTTTCGCCCCGGTACTTTTAGCATGAAAAGAATATTCATACTATTTTTTATTTTCTTTTCAATGTCTGTATTGGGGCAGAGTTTTCTGGATGCTTTTCGCTCTCATGGCTCCCTGGGCGACCGGGCATATTTTAAAGGCGATTATGCACAAGCACTTTTTCATTATCAATTACGCTCCCAACGAAATCCTTCTGATGCCTGGAGCAGAGCTCAAACGGCACGAATCTATTATATGGCAGGCAAAAAAAGGGAAGCGCTGGAATGGTATCTCAGTGTGAAAGATACTGCCTTGCTCAACGACAATGATATGATGCAAATCGGAGATGCCTTGCACGCAACAGGTAAATCCAGCGAGGCTGAAAAATGGTTTAAAGCATTCCGGAATTCTAATCCTTCCGATAGCAGAACCGCGCATAAAATCAATTCCATCAAGCATAAGAATAAAATGCTGAACGATTCGCTTTCATACTCTATTTCTAATTTGCCTATTAATTCAGAACACGATGAATTCAGTCCTTCGGTAGTAGGGGCAAGTTTTATATTTTTAAGCAATCGTCCGGTGTTTCAGATGGTGCAACATACGACGCATGAATCACAAGCCTTTCTCGAACTATATACAGTAGGTGCTATGGGACATAAAGGTGAACCGGCCTTGTTCAGTCCTAAATTGAGTTCCAGGTATCACGAAGGGCCCTATTGTTTTTTGAAAAAGGGAAAGCAAATTATTTTCACTCGTACAGATGCAAAAACCAAACAGCTAAATCTGTATTCGGCCGAATTCAAAAATAAAGAATGGACCAATATTCACAAATTGCACATTGTCTCCAATCAATATTCTTCCAGTCATCCATATTTTTCCGAAGAAGATTCGTGCTTGTATTTTGTTTCGGACATGCCAGGCGGCATTGGCGGAACAGATATTTACAAATCGCAATTGCGCCATGGTAAATGGGGAACCCCGCTAAATGTCGGCCCTTCGGTAAATACAGAAGGAAATGAAATGTTTCCGTATGTAATGCAAGGAGTATTGTATTTTGCATCCGATGGACTCATGGGATTGGGAGGATTGGATATTTACTCTTATGAGTTGAATGGAACAAGCATGATTAAAAATCTGGGCTATCCTATCAACTCAGGAGCTGATGATTTTGGGATTTATTTTAAGCGTTTTGATGTGGGCTATTTCTGCAGCAATCGAGAAGGAGGGAAAGGGAAAGATGATATCTATGAATTCAAAGCGCAATTTCAACCGGTTCGTGTAAAATTCTCCGAAGTTTTTAACCAGGCAGGTATTGCCAATGTAAAAGTATTGTTCGATAACGGATCAGCAGTGCAAACCACTTTTGCCGGTGCCAAAGGGGAATGGTTACAAAATTTGCAGCCTGGGAAAAGCTATAAACTTACCTTTGAAATTCCTGGCTATAAAACGAGGGATACGACGATTACCATGCCAGCTAAGCCTCGTAGGGAAATGAGTTTTGGTGTGCGCCTGGAACGAAGAAATAAAGTTTTTATCCGAGGGGTGGTTCGTAGACCCGATGCAAGGCCTATTCCCAATTGCCCGGTAATGATTTTAAATACACATAACCAGGAATCCGATCAGACGCTCACGAATAATGATGGGGAATTTTTTGCAGAGGTGGACCCTGATTTTTCTTATTCCATTGTTGCTGAAAATGATACCTTATTAGGCTGGAGTTTGGTAAAAGATTTACCTAAAAAGCGTGGTGCGTTTGTGACTGTAATCGATGTAATTTCAAAGCCCTTTGTCAAACCTAGCATGTCTATTTCCGTAAAAGATCAGGTAACAGGTTTTTATCTGGAGGAAGCAGAAGTAGAAGTAAAAAACCATACTACCGGTGAAATCCAGTTAAAGCAAACAGATAAACAAGGAAACTGCTTATTAGACCTGCGCAATGTTTTTAGGTATTCCATTCGTACGTTTTGCAACGACCGCGAAAGTGAAATCATGCCTATAGAAGAATTACAAGAAAATAAGTCTATTACTATTATTCTGAAATAAAATACTTTCTATGTCTGCAGGTCTCACTACCAGTATCTCCCAGGATACCATGGCACAAGAACGCTGGACAAGCCGCGAGGTGATGTTCTTAAGCATATTGGCAGTCATGCAGTTTACCTTTATTGTCGATTATATTCTTATGATGCCCCTGGGTTCGCATCTTATGGCATCGCTCAGCATTGGTCCTCAGGAATTCAGTTATCTCATTTCCACGTACACCATTTCTGCCGCCATCTCTGGTTTATTGGCTTCTTTTTTTATCGATCGTTTTGAACGCAAACGTTCCATTTTAATTTGTTACCTGGGTTTTTCGCTAGGACCCATTATCACCATCACAGCTGAAAATTACAATACTTTGTTGTTGGCGCGGGTCTTCTCCGGGGCATTTGGTGGCGTGCTTACTTCCATCATCATGACCATTATCGGCGATGCTGTTTCGCGCTCTAAAATCGGAAGAGCCACTAGTTTTGTGCTTTCTGCAAATGCAGTAGCGTCTATTGTGGGGGTGCCGCTTGCCATTTTCCTCGTTTCCTACGGCTCCTGGAAAACACCTTTCATGGTGCTGCTTCCGCTGGAGTTGCTTATGCTACTGGTAGGACTAATGGTCTTGCCAAAACTTAGTAAGCACTTGGAGTTCAATTCAAGTTCCAAACGTGTGTGGTCTACGGTCATCAATGCAAAATTCATTTGGCCATTGGTGTTTATGAGCTTGCTAACCTTTGCCGGAGGATTTACTATTCTTCCTTTTTTACCTACGTTCGTAACGTTCAATTATAATTTCATTCAACAGGAAATCAGTTATCTCTTCTTCCTGGGCGGCTTATCCTCTTTCATTACCGCACCCATGGCGGGTTTGATGTCGGACAAGTTCGGCAGGCAAAATGTATTTCTTTGGCTTAATTTTTTATCCATCATTCCAATCATCCTGTTGACTATTTTTCCACTGGAAAATAAAGTATTAGTGATTGTTGTATCGGCTATGTTTTTTATGTTTTCTACCGGAAGGCACGTTTCGGGAATGGCCTTGATCAACGAACGTTTTAACGAAAATATCCGCGGGAGATTTATCAGTTTGAATTCTTCGTTCCAGCTCTTCACAGGAAGTTTGGGTACGATCTGTGCGGGCTATCTTATTTATCATGAAGAAGGAATGTTGTACAACTTCGACTTGATTGGCATCATTGCTATTTGTGCCACCATCGTTTGTATTTTCACCGCTTTTATTATTGATGAATAGCAGATTTTACCTTCCGTCCTTTTTCTGCCGTATTTTATAAGGCCGGAGGAGGTTCCATTACATGGCCACAAGCCTTGCAGGTTCTCAGCTCCAGACTTCCATAATATTTTTTCATCATCAGCGGCAATTGCTGCACGATGTCTGTCATCGGGAAATATTCTTCGTACAATTTATGCGAGCATTTTTCGCAGTACCAATGAAATCCATCCAGCTCACCTTCTCTGCGATAACGTTCTAGCACCAACCCAACGGTATTGGGTCCACGTTGTGGACTGTGTGGAATTTTAGGTGGAAGCAGAAATATATCGCCTTCTTTGATTGGAACCTCTTCGATAGCACCATCGATGTATAATCGCAATGTTATATCTCCTTCCAATTGGAAAAAAAACTCCTCGCCTTCGTTATAGTGAAAGTCCTTTCTTGTGGTTGCCTACGGGTGGCTTTAGCAAATGACGGTTCTCATCTATCCAGGCTTTAAAATTAAATGGTTTACGAAGGCTCATAATCTCAGATACTGCTTACGAAGGATGAAGGTACCAAGTTGGTGGATGATTCACAACAAAAGCTTTTTGGGAGGGTAGTTGCAGCCGAATCTTATCGAAATATAAGCCAATCGTTGATGCAAAGGCCAGCGCCGTAATGAAACGTAAATCGTCTTTTCTTCATAGATATGAAGCAAAGCATTGGGAAGTCATAGATCGTAGATTCATGGCCGGTAATACCGATATAGAAAATCATGTACTGCGAAAAGAATTTCTTTTATTCGATTCCTTCTGAAGCCCTTGAATTTATGAGTCGTTTTTCAAGAGAAGAAATTCTATTGAAAAATTAGCACTAAAATGGTATTTAATCAATATTTTTTTGATTACATCGAAGGGGTGATTTAGAAGTGTGCGGAAAGGTATGTTTTGCGTTAACTGTAATTCCTTGTTTACCAGAGGACTAAAAAACAAATGAGTCCCGTGCCTTCTGCCCGAGACTCATTCAAGAAATTTAAACAGGTTATGAATAATTGTGTTATCTGAAGATATATACAGGGAAAGAAGGGATGGTAACCGGAGAATTGAAAAAAGTTTGAAAATCTTTTATAGATACCGGGCTGGGAAAATAAAAAGGGTCCCACTTAGGCGGGACCCTTTTTTAAAAAGAATAGGATTACTATTAACGCTGTACTTTTACGTCAACATTGATAGTAGTTGATGTGTTATTTAATGTACCACTGTTAATGCGTATAAGACCTTTTTTACCATTTTCATTTCTGAACTCAAATACATTATTAGTGGAAGTAGAAGTTATTTCAACGTACTGATTATCTGAAGTACTAACTGTTAAATTGGTAAGTGTAGTATTATCAGCAGTATCGAAATCATTTGCTGTATGCAATTTGAAGTAAGTAGCTTTCCCTCCACCGGTGCTATAACTGCCAGTTTCAAGGCCATTATCATCTTGGCAGGTAGAGGAATAGTTTGCTGTAAATGAAAGCCCGCCAAAGATGGATGTGTTATTATCGGCATTAGTCGCAGCCGTAGATCTTGCTGGGTTAGAGCATAGGTATGACTTATTAGTACCGTTCAAAGAAACTGCATAAACTATGTCAATGTAGTCTAAGTTCTGAGGTATTTCACAAGCTTTGTACACATATCCTAATGCTGAACTCATACGAGAGCCATTAGCGGTATTACTCTGCCCACCTAATGTTATTCCAGTGTGGGTGTCAACGATTCCTGAACCAGATACATTTAGTACTAATTGCTTGTAGGTATAAGCTCCACCACTCTCGTCTACTTCAAAGTTCAAATAGATTGGTGATTTTCCTGTAGGAACTGTATAGGTAATAGTTCTGGTTTGTGGATCATCGGTGTTAGCCAGGTCAATTTCATCACCTGCATTGTTGGTTTTGGGTTGGCCAGCAAAAAATTTAAGATCTCCTTTCGCTTTATCGCATTCAGTTTCGTATACTCTCAATTTCTGAGGTCTTTTGGCGCCATTGGCTGTACTTTTTGTAATGTCAACAGCAATCGCAATGATATCGCCAGCTTTCACGGTTGCAGTACCCGATGGAAAATTTTTGAAAGCAACAGTAGAAGTACCTGTTGTAGTAGGATATACTTCGTCTGCACAAGTTTTAGGTGTTTCTTCAGTTTCATCTTTCTTACAGGAAGAAAATGCTACCAGCACTGCCAAAGCACTGATGGAAAGATAGTGATTGAATTTTCTCATAAAATTGAACGTTGTTATATTGTTTTGTTAATTTTCTAGTGTTATCAAATATAGTGCAAAAGTGTTTGAATTAGCCAAAAAAAACTGAATAATTCGCATCTAGCTTTTTCGTTGTCATGAAGTCTTTTAACTACTTTTTATTTACTGCTTTCGTTTTTCTTTTACATTCGAACACTATCCAGGTTCTTTACGCTCAGAATATTACCTTAGAAGATTTGTGGCTGAAAGGCACCTATAGAAGTACTTCTTACTACGATACTCAGTGGCACCCCAATCAAGCATGTCTGTTAAGCACTACCCTTCAGGATTCTATCTATACTATTTGGAAAAATGATTTTACACTCCAGAAAAAACCCTGGCTTCAATTAACAAACATCCAGCCAGAAAGTTTTATTCCAAGCCCTGATACGCAATCCATTGTTCTTTTGTTGCAAGAAGAACCAATTTATCGAAGATCCAGCAAATATTGGGCGTATTTATACTTAATAGAAACGCAAGAATTGCGATTAATATCGGATACTAGTTTGGGTAAAATCTCCAACCTAAGTTACGCACCCAATGGAAGGTCTATTGCATTTTGCAGGAATAACAATCTATTTGTGCTTGATCTTTCTACTTTCAAAGAAACTGCCATTACCAGCGATGGCGCCGTGAATGAAATAATCCATGGTTCAGCCGATTGGGTGTATGAAGAAGAATTTGAATTTACGAAAGCCTATGTGTGGAGTCAGGATGGACGTTCACTGGCCTGGTATCGATTTGATGAAAGAAAAGTAAAAGAATACAACCTGCAATATTACTACGATTCATATCCCCAGGATTATCGGTTTAAATATCCCAGGGCAGGTGAAGACAATTCCAGCATTCAGCTATGGACCTATTCGCTGTCTCTTGGAACCAAAAAAATGATCGCAGATTCTGATGGACGTGATATTTATTTTCCTCGGTTATATGCTACCCAAGACCCTTCATATTTTCTATATTTTGAATTGAACCGCACCCAGAATCATCTTCAAATTTTCAGGTACCACTGGCCCTCCGGAAAATCAGAGAAAATGTACGAAGAACAAAATGATTCGTATGTGGAAATAAACGATAACATCGCATTTTATCCTCGTTCTACCAGTTTCATTTTTACCAGCGAACGCAGTGGATTTCGGCACCTCTGGAAGGTGGAAGCAGGCAATGCGCCTCGCGTCCTTACACAAGGCCCTTGGGAAGTGGCGGAGTTGTATGGCTTGGATGCAACCAAATCATACGTTTATTTTTCCGCCAATAAAGATCAAAATACCGGACAAGCCGTTTACCGTCTGGACTTAAAAAAGAAAACAATACGGCCAATAAGCGCAACTAAAGGTTGGACGGATGTAATCTTTGCACCAGACTTTTCATATTACCTTGAATTTTATTCTACCCTGCACACTCCCCCCACAGTGCACATGGTGCAGGCGCATACAGCACAAAGGAAAATGTTGGTGAACAACTCTGCTTTAGAGGCTACCCTATCGGCTTTGCCGAAAGCGACTTGGTTGCCTATGCGCGCCGATTCACTCCTATTGAATGCCTGGATGCTGACTCCCGCCGATTTTAAAACTGAAAAGAAGTACCCGGTTATTCTTACCGTGTATGGTGGTCCCGGCCATCGCTCAGTAACCGATCGTTGGGGTGGAGCAAATTATTTCTGGTACCAAATTTTGGCACAACATGGATACATCATTGTGGCGGTAGATGGCAGAGGTACGGGGGGCAAAGGGGCTGCATTTAAAAAATGTACACAGGGAAAACTCGGGGTGCTGGAATCGTCTGACATGGCCGCAGTGGCACGTCAATTGTCGTCGCTGGAATATGTTGATGCGAACAGAATAGGAATTTTCGGTTGGAGTTTCGGAGGATATTTGAGTACCATGTGCCTCACAAAAGAGTCCGCATATTTCAAAACAGGCATCGCGGTGGCGCCTGTGAGTGACTGGAAGTTTTATGATAATATTTACACAGAGCGGTACATGAATACGCCAGGGAAAAATCCGGAAGGATATGCGGCAAGCTCAGTGTTGAATTATGCTTCAAAACTCAAAGGAAATTTATTGTTGATTCATGGTACGGGCGATGATAATGTGCATGTGCAACATAGCTATGCCCTTCAGGATGCTTTTATTCAAGCCAATAAACAAGTGGATATGTTTATTTACCCAAATCGCAACCATAGTATTTACGGCGGATATACACGTTACCATTTATATAAGAGAATGACAGATTATTTTCTGAAAAATTTATAGTTGCATTCTTATTGAAAAGGATTTGTCGGATGTCTGAGTAAGAGCGGTAGCGTTTTATGTCGCGGAATATTTATGGAGTATTTCCTGTATTCGTTGTACATTTCGGTAAGGCTCATCCATTGCAGAAAGCCAGTGAATGCAATATCCGTCTTTTTCCATTTTTCGCAGCCAGGTCATTTGCCGTTTGGCATATTGCTGTATGGCAGTTTCGAGGAGTTCTAATAACTTTTCGTAGGAATATAGCCCTAGTAAATAGTCGCAAATAAATTTATACTCTAATCCGTATCGTTGAAGTTTTTCGGGAGCAATGCCCTCCTGCAACAAGTGTTGTACTTCTTCTACCATACCTTCCTGCATTCTCTTACTAAAGCGATCTGAAATTTTTTTTCTGCGTATTTCTCTAGGAAGGTCCAGGGCAAAAAAAACATGTGCCCTTTTTTCATCCTCACGTTGCAGGCGACCGTGTGCGGCTTCATAGCGAGCTATTTCGAGTGCCCTGATAATACGTTGTTTGGATTGTGTATCGACCGATTCTAATGCCGGATAGGTTTGCAGCAGGCTTAGTAATTCTTCCTTGCTCAAGCTTTGCAAACGGTTTCTGAATGCATGATCCGGAGGCACTTGCGTGCGTTCCATCGATTGAAGCAAGCCTTGTATGTAAAAACCGCTGCCTCCGCATACGAGGGCCGTTTTATTTTTTTCTTCCAATTGCTCCAGTACCTTGCTCGCATCTTGAACAAAATCTGTAACACTGTATTCCTCTCCCGGTTCTCGAATGTCAATTAAGTGGTACGGAATTTTTTCGCCGGTAGTGGTGCGGTAAGCGTTATAGTCTTTGCCAGTTCCAATGTTCATGCGTTTGAAAACCTGTCGGGAATCGGCGCTGATAATTTCGGCATTTAAAGCCACCGCCACTTGCACGGCAAGTTCAGTTTTGCCGCTGGCAGTAGGTCCGCTGATAACTAGGAGGGGTGGCATGTTCGGATCATTTTTAAACTACCGCAATTCATTACTTTCATCCATGGAGAATCGCTGTTTTCGGCCATTCTGTTGGAGTGCAGGCGTTCATGGGTTGCTGAATTTACGAAAAAGGAAATAGGTCCGGTAGTAGAAATTTTTTTAAACCCAATTTGTTCAAATCCTTTTCCATCCGACCAGTCTAAGTCGATGTACGTCATGATGTCATCGGGCATCCATTTTTTTTCTGCATAGTCCAACAGTTTGCTAAGGCCACCGTTTATGTGTACCCGATTACTGCTGACGTAGCGCACCAATTCCAACGATAGGTAATTCCTTTCTGGTTTTTTCCAAGCCCGGGGTCTTGCAAAGCCAGCGGCTGCCAGCAGCACCCCATGCTGGTACAAACCATATCGGATCGGAAGTGAAAGGCTAACACCAGGATGATGTTGCTTTGTAAAGTGCAGCCATTCTTCCGACGTTACATCGTGAATGCTGCAGTGGCGTGCATGTAGGCTGGGGATCTTACCCAGGCGTGCTGCCAGCCGCGCCAATAGTAATTCTTGTTGTTGTTCCCAGCGATCTTGCCAGATGAATACCACATTGATTCCGGAATGGAGCCGTTGAAGTTTGTAGCCCAACCAATAATCTTCCGGGAACGACTGAGTATGCGCTTCGTAAGGCACACCGATTACTTCCAGCGTACCGCAGTGGAAAGCAAGGGTTGCTGAAATTCCGGAAACACTGGAGGAAAATCCCAATCCGGAAAGTTTCAGTTGCAATGACTCCTGAAAAGTATCCATACGAGGACGTAGTTCACATGGCCAATACGCCGCATGCGGTTAAGGCAACGAATGGCCCTGCGGCATGCTTATTTATTTTTGCAGACGATGTTTATAGGTATTCCTTCAAAATCAAAATGCTCACGAAGCTTGTTTTCTAAAAATCGCTTGTATGGGTCTTTTATATATTGCGGAAGATTACAGAAAAATGCAAAGCTTACGCTTTTGGTAGGCAATTGGGTAATGTATTTGATTTGTATATGCTTCCCTTTAGTAGCAGGAGGCGGATAGTATTCAATTTCAGGCAGCAGTTTATTATTAAGTTCGGAAGTAGGAATCTTTGTTTTCATATTTTCAAAAATATGAATTGCCTTTTCAATGGCTTGAAAGATCCGTTGTTTTTCCTGCACGGAAATAAACATGATTGGTAAATACGAAACCATGTGCATGGATTCGCGAATCTGTTTTTCGAATTCCTGTGTGGTTTTGCTTGTTTTGTTTTCTACCAGGTCCCATTTATTCACCAGAATGAGCACGCCTTTATTATTTTCAATGGCCATACTCAGGATTTTCAGATCCTGTGATTCCATGCCTTGCTGTGCGTCCAGCATAAGAATAATAATATCAGAACGTTCGAGCGCTCTTACCGAACGCAAGACCGAATAAAATTCTATGTCTTCGTTTACCTTGGCTTTGCGGCGTAGACCGGCGGTGTCGGTAAGAATAAACTCTTTGCCATAGGCTTTGTATCGGGCGTCGATAGAGTCGCGGGTAGTTCCCGCAATGTTGGTTACGATGCTTCTGTTTTTACCCAGCAAGGTATTTACAAACGAGGATTTGCCAACGTTAGGTCTACCCAATATGGCAATACGAGGGATTCCTGCGTCGGGATCTTCTACTCCATCATCAGGGAAAAACTCACAAATCTTATCCAGTAAATCTCCAGTGCCAGATCCATTTTGAGCGGAAATAGGGAAAACATCGCCCATTCCCAAGGCATAAAACTCTCCGGTGCTGTTGGCATAAGCGCCGGTGTCAGCTTTATTCGCCACGAGCAGTGATGGCTTTTTAAAACGGCGCAGTTGTTTGGCAAATTCTTCATCGAGCGGATGCATGCCCACGTGAGCGTCAACTACGAAAAGCACTACGTCTGCTTCTTCAATTGCCAGTTCTACCTGTTCGCGAATTTGAGCTTCAAATACATCGTCGGATCCACTTACGTATCCTCCTGTATCGATGACCGTAAAATAGGTGCCTTGCCACTCGGCATGTCCGTAGTGCCTGTCGCGGGTTACACCACTCTGATCGTCCATAATGGCGTCGGGTTTTCCTACCAGTCGGTTAAAAAAGGTAGACTTACCTACGTTGGGCCTTCCTACTATCGCTACTATATTGGGCATGATGTTATTTTCTAATTAAATTCTTAGTGCACTCCTGCTTCCATGAAAGATTGAACCGGGTTTGGATGCAGGCTCTTTATTGGGGATTGTAACCAAATTTATTGAGACCTCTTTCTTTATTTCTCCAATCCTCTTCGATACGCACATACGTTTCCAGAAAGACTTTTTTCCCAAAGAATTTCTCCATGTCAAGGCGGGCTTCTGTTCCTACCTTTTTCAATGCTTCTCCTTTGTGTCCGATCAAAATTCCTTTTTGACTGTTTTTTTCTACGTAGATATCAGCTGCAATACGTATGATTTTGGGTTCTTCTTTAAAGGAAGTAACTACCACCTCACAACTGTATGGAATTTCTTTGTCGTAATTGGTAAATATTTTTTCACGGATTATTTCAGATGCAAAGAAACGCTCGTTTTTATCCGTAAGCTCATCTTTGGGGAAAAAGGCTGGATGTTCAGGAAGCAATTCCAAGAGCAGAGGAAAGATTTGTTCGGTATTAAATTTTTCAAGCGCGCTGATGGGTATAATCCGTGCATTGGGCAATTTAATTTTCCATTCCGCACACTTATTCTCTACTTCGGAAGTATTGGAGCGATCGATTTTATTAATCAATAGAATCATCGGAATATTGGTGATCCGCTGAAGGCGCTCTACAATTGGATCTTCGGAATACTTTTCATGAATATCCGTTACAAATAAAATCACATCGGCGTCTTCCAACGAAGTATTTACAAAGCTCATCATGGAGCGATGCAATTCGTATTTAGGCTCAATGATTCCTGGAGTATCCGAATAAACCACCTGAAAGTGTTCGCCGCTCAAAATTCCCATGATACGATGACGGGTGGTTTGTGCCTTCGCGGTAATGATGGATAAGTTTTCACCTACCAGCACATTCATCAAGGTAGATTTTCCTGCATTGGGTCTTCCAATGATGCTGACAAATCCTGCTTTGTGACCCTGATTCATATTCGATGTTAAATAATTGCCTGAGCGCAATAAGGCTGCAAAAGTACAGCTAATGCGTGAATAAAAGAAGTAAAACCATAGCTTAAATGGGAAAGAAGCCTGTTTATAGACTCTAGAAGGCCATCAAAACCAAGGGTTTAACGAGGTGTATTCCTTCATTAAAAGACTGTTATTCAACTTTTTTGGAAGGGCTATCGTTTCGGAAGACCCTTTTCATGGATTCTAGGTCTAATTGCTTCTCCCAACGCGCTATTACAAGGGTGGCTACACCATTTCCTATAAGATTGGTTACTGTTCGGGCTTCAGACATTACACGGTCTATGCCTAGGAGCAAAGATAGTCCGGAGTGCGGAATTTTCTGAAATGATTGCAAGGTGGCGGACAAGGTGATTAACCCACCTCCTGTAACAGCCGCAGCCCCCTTGGAAGTGAGCATCATCAGTGCGATCAAACCTGCTTCCTCTTGCCAACTCAGAGAAGTTTGGGTGGCTTGAGCCAGAAAAAATGCGCCCATCGTCAGATAGATGCAAGTTCCATCCAGATTAAAGGAATATCCTGTAGGAACCACCAAACCGACAATGTTTTTTGGACATCCGGCTTGTTCAAGTTTTTGCATGAGTCCGGGTAAAGCCGTTTCTGAGGAAGAAGTAGCGAATGCAAGCATCAATTCCTGTCGGATGTACCAAATAAATCGCCAAATGTTAAAGCCGGAAAAATAGGCCACCCCTGCAAGAATAAAAGCAATAAAGATTCCACATGTAGCATATACACACACCATGAGGTAAAGCAAAGACAATAAAGTGTTGGTGCCGAGAGCACCTACGGTGTACCACATGGCTCCAGCAACACCGATGGGAGCGGCGTACATAATAAGCGTTAACATCTGGAAAAGTAACTTTCCTATTTTTTCTATTCCAGCCAGTAGGGTATCGCCTGTATTACCCATTTTGCTCAATGACAAACCGGTAAGGATGGCGAGCACGAGCACTTGAAGAAGGTTCATGTGCAGGAATGGCTCCAGCAAGGAGCCTGGAATAAGATGAAGGGGGGAGGTGGCTGCAGGCGTAGGAGAGACAGAAAGTGGTCCGAGGCTGGAAAGTTGTAGTGAAGCTCCCGGCTGCCACCATTGTACCGTTAAGTACCCAAGCAGCAGTGCTACAGTGGTAAGGAGTTCAAAATAGATCAAGGATTTTAATCCAAGCCTACCCAGAGATTTAAGATCGCGCACATGAGCGATACCCGAAACCAGTGTGGCAAAAATAATGGGACCCACCATCATTTTTATAAGCCGGATGAATACTTCCGCCGTTGCTTTTCCGGTTTCCGCATGCCCTGGGAACAGCCAGCCAAGTAGTATTCCAACGAATAAACCAAGTAAAACCCAATGGAAGGTTTGTATGCGAATGCTTACGTTCATGATACACTACCAAGGTACTCATTCCTGGCGTAGTATCAAGAAATAGTACTGTTTATCAGGCTGAAATTCTTCCCGTATAATTTTTAAGCAGATAATGCGCAACTACTTTCGGAGTTATAATTTTAATAGCAGAATTTAATAATTCTCGCTCCGTGTTGCAGAACTGCTCAGAGGTACTTACTTCCAACATACCAATAGTAGCGCTTTCCAGGCGAATGGGTAAGATTACAATGGAATTATTTTTCCATTTTTCCTCCTGCATCATCTCGCCAGGTATTCCAGATTCTTTTGATTCCCAATTACCATATTTGGCAATACAAATCAACTCTTCGTTGGCATCGGCAAGGTATAAGTTTGCGAATTCGCAACGAGCGTATTGACAGAGCTCGGAAAGAAAGCCTGAATAAGGGAAATGCTTATTTGAATTGTTAATGGCTTTATACAATAAATATTCACCTTTGTTCTTCCATTCCTGGAGTTTGGCATTTATCTGAGGTACATCTTCACCCGGCTCCTCTTCCAATACCAATTCCAAAAAGGAGTCTTCTGCTTCCTGGCCATTCGGATACATTTTTTTGATATTTTCAGTTTCTGTATCGATCGAAACACTTGTTTTTTTGTAGAACCACAACAAGGCGGCATTAAAAAATAGTGCCATTAAGAAGGTGATCACCAGCGTGGCATTTTCTTTCATAAAAGAAACCGGTGACACTTCATTTTTTTGTATGGTAGTGAGCACCTCTATGATGGACAAGCCCATAGTTATGATGGCAAGGGTAATAAGCAGGTATTTTCTTCTGGAGCTAAGGCCACCGTAGGGCGAGTAATGAGTAGAATCGAGCATAATCACAATAGTTTCATAATCGTATCACGGTTTAAAGGTAGGGAATGACTAAATAAAAAGAATCAGCTAAAAAACTCATTTTTCAAATAGGTGTAAAAACCTATTTGAAAACCTTTGTTGCACGACTCCGTATGAAGCCGCTTTTTTCCATGTTCGTACCACCTGCAAGCCTTTATTGGCGCGGATTATAGCTTGTTTAATTTTTTGAAATGATACTTAAACAACACGAAATGGTAAACATTTTTTGTGTAAGCTTGTAATACAGCAAGTTGAAAAATTCATAGGCTTTTTATTCTTTGTTCGTACAAAGTAAATAATTGAAAAATTCAATTTTACAGAAGTGTTTTGATGAACAAATCGATTGGATTTGTATTGCTATACCGATTAACATAGACATAGGAATTCGAAAAGTATGGATAAATAAATATTTGGGTTCTGTATGGCTTAATTTTTGCTGTTAGTTTTGTCTAGAATAAGTGCGGTTTGATGAAAAATTTATTTGCCATATTTTTTTGTGTGCTTCAGTTTCATGTTCTGTTTGCTCAGGATGACTTAATCAATGCATTGCCCGCTTATTTTAAAATGGCGGATGCAAAAGCCTTTACCCGAAACATGGGGGAACTCGTTGAAATTAACCTCAATGGGGTAAAGGGAACCTATTCCAAGACGCAAGCCGAAATGATTCTCAAAGATTTTTTTAGAAGGAATTTACCCAATGATTATCAGTTGGTCCACCAGGGTGCCACTCGCGAAGGACTTTATTACACAATTGGTAAGTATATGTACATGAATGGCACCTATCAGGTGTACATTGTCATGCGCCAAAACAGAGGTACATATGTTATTGATTCTATTGATTTTACAAAAGAATAGCACAAGTCGTATCCGAATCCTTTTTTTTGATATTTTTGCGGCGTGAATTATCTGGCGCCTGAAAAGATCCATCAATTTATTTGTTCTGCCCTTGCTGAGGACTTGGGCGACGGGGATCACTCTTCTATCTCATCCATTCCGGAACATGCCGAAGGAAAAGCTCGTCTGTTGGTAAAAGATCAGGGAATATTGGCAGGAGTTGAAATGGCCAAAGCCATTTTTCGTCAGGTGGACCCTGCATTGCGTGTAGAAGTCTTATTGCAGGATGGTGTCACCATAGAGCCAGGTATGGAAGCACTGCGAGTTTACGGAAAGGTGAGATCTATTCTTGCTTCTGAGCGCCTGGTGTTGAACTGCATGCAGCGAATGAGTGGCATCGCTACCTATACACGTTATCTTGTATCTCTACTTCAAAATACATCTTCCCGCTTATTAGATACTCGAAAAACCACCCCCAATTTCAGAATTTGTGAAAAGTGGGCAGTGGCCATTGGCGGGGGGATAAACCATCGTTTTGGACTGTACGACATGATTATGCTCAAAGATAATCACGTTGATTATGCGGGTGGTATATCCAGCGCAATAGAATCAGCCTTGCTGTACCGTCAAGGAAAAGGCAAGTTTCTTCCGATTGAAATCGAAACCAGAAACTTGGAAGAAGTAAAGCAAGCCTTGCTCTATAGCAAGGATCTAGAACGAATTATGTTGGATAACATGAGTCTTGAAGAAATGAAAGCGGCGGTAGCGTTAATTGCAGGCCGCTGTGCTACCGAAGCCTCCGGTGGGGTGACAGAAAAGACTATACGCGCGATTGCCGAAACAGGAGTGGATTTTATTTCAGTAGGAGCCCTCACGCATCAGGTGAAAAGCCTGGATTTAAGTTTAAAAGCCTTTTAATGAATTACCTATGATAGCCAAAACAAAAAAATACCAATTGCCCAAAAACACATATGTGAAGCTTGCTCTCATCAATCTGATCAAAAAACAATGGTGGTATATTGCTGGTCCTATTGCATTTGCCTGCCTGGCTTTTATAATGTCTGATTATAAGTGGTGGTTTATCATTACCTCCCTGGTGGTTACACTATTATACGTGGGATTTTGGGCACTTCAATTTTTTGGGGTAACTCAGTTGCCTCAGAATCAAATTATGTTCGACAAACTTTCTTATGAAATCGATAGTCGTCAGATGATGGTGAAGCTGGATGCTCAGCGTGGAAGTCCGATCAAGTGGGAAATGATAACGGAAGCTCAGCAAAACAAAGATCACTTTCTCCTGATCATCAATAAAGCTCAAATGTTTTACTTACCCTATAAAATTTTTAACTCAGATCATGATATTAAATTGGTGGAAACCATTTTAAAAAGAAAAGAGTACATTAAATAATAAGAATAATTAAATATTTAGTATAAAAAAAGCGGGACATTCCCGCTTTTTTTATTGGTAGTCATCGATATTTACGGTTCTTTGATTAGTAATTGTCTTCCTGGTTTACAATCTATTGTTATTAAAATACAATGGTAACTAAATGTAATATTTGATGCGTAACAATTTGATTGTAAGCGAATTACGTAACTACCAGTCATTGTTTAAGTGAATTTTGATATGTACTTTTGAAAACCGAATTGAAAAAGTATAAAACAAAATCGGTTAAACACTATGCTAAAGGCAATCAAATTTATTGTGCCTATACTGCTATTTTGTAGTATAGCCCCAGCACAAATCAACACTCCTGCGGGAGCCGTTGTGCCCTTTGGTGCCAACCAAACGTATGCGGGAGGCATTATGCCAACCAACTTACCCACGGGTGGTACTTACGGCAAATCGACCGATGCGGCAAATGCCTACATCGAATGGAAAGCTAATTATGTGGTTTCCTGTGGTGGTTCTCCCAACCGTTATCGTGTAAAATTCGACGAACCTAACCGTACTGTATCGGAAGGTATCGCCTATGGTATGATGCTGGCTGCTTATGCAGCCGACAAGGATTTGTTCGATGGACTTTGGGCTTATTACAAAGCCAACTCCAACGGCAATGGGTTTATGCACTGGCGTATTGACGGCTGTTCGGGTGTAAGTGGTAACAACGGTGCCACGGACTCTGAATTGGACGCTACCTTTGCCTTGCTGGTAGCCGAAAACCAGTGGCCTACCCTAAATTCTCCCTACGATTATGGTACCGAGGCGACTAACATGATGAATAAAATCAGACAATTTGAAATTCATCCATCCTCCTTCCAGGCCATCAACGGCGATGGTTGGGGCTTCGGCGATAACTGCCGTAACCCAAGTTACCAGTCTCCAGCATACTACCGTGAGTTTGCTGTATTGAATCCCTCCAATGCTTCTGTTTGGAACAGCGCTGTAGGTGCAGCGTATTCTTTATTGAATGCCAATGCCAACTCCACTACTGGTTTAGTTTCTGACTGGTGCAACAACTTGGGTGTGCGCAATACCTGTAACGGGTCTCCACTTGGTATTCCTACAGATGGATATGGATACGATGCCTGTCGTAACCCGATGCGTATGGCACAGGATGTTTTGTGGAATGGCAGCACTACTGCTTCCCAAGCGGCGTCTCTTTGTACTAAAATGTCTACATATGTGGCTTCCCAAGGAGCTACCAACGTACGCGGTCCATTATTTCAGAATGGAAATTTATATTCCGGAAATCAGCACAACGCTACATTCGTTTCCACCTTCGCGATGGCAGTGATGGGTACCACATCTGCCAACCAGACTTTGATGAACAATATGTACACGCAAACCAGAAACGTTAAAGATGTGATTCAAAACGTTACTCTTTCTGGATATTTCGGAAATACCCTGCGTTGTCTTTCTCTGTTTATGATGACCGGTAACATGTGGAAACTCGGTACTACTTCTCAGCGTGATATCAACATAGCAGTTGGAGCCTTAGATGTTCCGGATGGTTCTACTTACGATTTTCAGAATCAGCAAACCTTGCCTCCTGCTACCAATGGTAAGCTGGTTACTTTTACAGTACAGAACAAAGGATTTAATGCCCTTACTTTAACGGGTACACCTCGCGTAGTGCTGGGCGGAGCAGATGCATCGCAGTTTATTTTAACTCAATCCCTTCCGGCAACCTTGAACGGGAATACTTCTGTTACTTTCACGGTGGAATTCCGTCCGACTACAGTTGGTGCGAAAACAGCTACCTTAACCATAGCTTCTAACGACCCTGATACAGACGAGGCAACGTACAACATCACCTTAACAGGGGTTGGTACCGCCAATACGACTGCTCCTAGGATTTCTGTGTTTCAGGAATTAACTCCCTTGGCTCATTTGAGCACCTTTAACATGGGAACTTCTGGAACATCTTCCAATAATCACAGAAGATTTAAAATTAAAAATACAGGAGATGCTCCGCTTAATATTACAAGCATTACAGCTACGCCAGCAGCCTATTCTATCGTAGGAACCGTGCCTACCACCTGTCCTGTGAATGACTCGGTATATTTCTGGGTGCGTGTTACGTCCACTACAGCGGCCACTCCAGCGGGTTCTTTTACCATCAACAACAGCGATGTCACAAGAACGGCTTATCAAGTTAATTTAAACGCTACCATTGTAGCCTGTCCAGGAGCCTTTACCACCAATGAGGTGGTACAGGATTTTGATGGCAACTATTCCAATTCAGCGTTAGCATTTTCTATCCCTGCCTGGTCAGAGTTGCAATTGAATCCACAAGTAAATGCGACGAACCCTAGCTACCAGGCGGCACGTTTCACGCGCCCTGCTACAGGTACCTACAGTGGTGTGCGTTATGTAATGTGCGGAACCACTAACAACATCGCCATCACATCCAGCAAATACATTGTAAGTATGCTGGTGTATTCTCCTGCCGCCAACATCCCGGTGTTGATGAACTTAAAGACCAATGCAGACGTAGCCAATACTACCACCTATCCTTCTACCAGTAGTGTAAAAGTGCGCACCACCAAAGTAAATCAGTGGGAGCGTTTGTACTTCGATCACTCTGCTGCTATTGGAGTAGCCGGAATTCGTCATCTTGAAGTTTTTGTGGATCCGGGCGACGTTGCCAACGGAGATCCAGCAATTTCAGGAGGTAACATTTACTTCCTGGATGATATCCGTCTGGATGTATCTCCTTGTTTGGCAAACTTACCTGCCACCGGTATTTTCAATGACTACGAAAACCAACGAAACGTTTCTTTACCATTTGCTCCTCCAGGTACTTTCAACGAAGTATTTGCCAATCCAGCTACCACAGGTGCAAACACCTCTGCTACTGTAGCGCAGTATGTGCGTCCTCAAACCACAACGTATCAAATTATCCGATACAAAGTTTGCGGCAACAACATGGACCTGTCTGCTGGCAAAACAATCGTAAGCATGCAGGTGTATTCTCCTGCTGTCGGGGTTCCAGTGTTGATGTCGCTCAAAGATGCCGCAACGGGTACTACCATCAATACCATTGCAGAGTTCACGGCCACTACTACCAAAGCGAACCAATGGGAGACGTTATACTTTGATTTTACTTCTGTTCAAGGAAACCTTCTGGTAAAAGCCTTTGACATCTTTATCGATCCGTTGGCGGCCAATTCTGCTTCAGCGACCGCAAGCACCCGTACCTACTACCTGGATAACATTATGTATGCCGCCGCATTACCTTGCGCTACACAAATTCCAGCTACCGGTATTTTCAATGACTACGACAACAACCGTTACCTGAACTTAGCTTTCAATCCGGTTGGACCGATCAATGAGTTCGCGGCGAATCCATCGGCAACAGGCATCAATACGAGTGCTACCGTAGCCAGCTTCGTTCGTCCTGCTACCTTGTTGCCAGACGTAATTCGTTACAAAGCTTGCGGACCTAATTTCAATCTGACTCCTGGTAAATCCGTGGTGTCGTTGATGGTTCGTTCCAGCAATGCGAATGCAGAAGTTATTGTTTCTTTGAAAAAGGCCAATGGCACTGCGGAAGTAGCACAGGCGTATGGCAAAACTACCGCTGCCAATACCTGGACGGAATTAAACTTTGATTTTTCTGAATATATCGGAAACACAGAAGCGGCTTTCATGGATATCATCCTTGATCCGAATGGTACCAACCTGGCCACAGCGGCAGCACGTACGTATTATATCGATAACATCCGTTATTCCGCTGCCCCTGAAATCAATGTCAGAAACGGTTCAACCAATGTTTTATCCGGAGATACAATTTTCTTTGCTAATACTCAGGTGGGCGATAGCTTAGTCATTCCACTTACGCTGATTAACAACGGATCCGGAGACTTGAGTTTGAATGGAACACCTGCGTTGAAACTATTAGGAGCCGATGCGGTTCATTACAGAATTGTTCAATCACCTTCTTTCAGCACTACTGTAACCGGTGGATCTGCAGTTGGTTTCTCCGTAATATTCAAACCACTTTCTGCTGGCGTAAAATTATCGGCCATAGAAATTGCCAATACAGATGCGAACGAAAATCCTTATTACATCAATCTGAAAGGATTGGGATTATCGCCTGAAATTAACGTAACACAATCTGCCACTACGATCTTAAGCGGTGGATCCTATAATTTTGGAACGCAGTTGGTATCCACCAGCAGTTCTGCTGTTACCTTCGTAATTGAAAACCAGGGTAATTCCTTGTTAACCTTAACCGGAACTCCAAGGGTAGCCATATCAGGAGCCAATGCAGCAGAGTTCAGCATCGTTCAGCCGCTGGCAGGTACGGTAGCAGCATTGGGAACGACTTCTTTTACAGTATCCTTCAATCCATCATCCGTAGGTGCGAAAACAGCCCAGCTGTCTATCGCCAACGATGACAAAACAGGTGCAGAAGATCCATACATCATTGTATTAAGCGGTACAGGAAATTGTCCTGCACCAACCGTGGCGAACGCCGGTGCTGATCAAACCATTTGCTCGGCTACGGCTACTCTGGCTGGAAATACTCCAACCGTTGGAACCGGTGCATGGTCTGTTGTAAGCGGAACAGCTACCATTACCAACACCTCACTACCTGGAACAACCGTTACAGGAATCGGCACTGGAGCTGTAACCCTCCGTTGGACAATTACAGGAGCAGTGTGTTCTACTCCTTCTACCGACGATGTTGTTATTACGCGCCTGGCTGCCCCTACCACCGCCAATGCCGGTGCTGATCAAACCGTTTGCGGACTTACGGCAACACTTTCAGGAAATACGCCTACCGTTGGAACCGGTGCCTGGTCTGTTGTGACGGGCGCAGCTACCTTTAGCAATGCCAGCAGCGCAAGCTCTACCGTAACCATTACCACTGGTACCACCGCTACTTTACGTTGGACCGTAAGCAATGGAGTGTGTACGCCTTCCACCGATGATGTAGTTATTACAGGCGTTAGTGCGCCATCTGTATCTAATGCGGGTGCCGATCAAACCATTTGTGCTGCTACGGCTACCTTGGCTGCCAATGTTCCTTCCGTAGGAACTGGTTCCTGGTCCGTAGTAAGCGGAACGGCTACCATTACAACGGCTACCAGCGCTGCATCTACCGTAACAGGAATTGGTACCGGTGCTGTGACTTTACGTTGGACCATCAGCAACGCTCCATGCGTGGCTTCTACCGATGATGTAATCATTACTCGTCAGGCAGCACCAAGCACTGCCAATGCAGGAGCTGATCAAACGATATGTGCCGCTACTACCACCCTGGATGGAAACATTCCAACGGTAGGAACCGGTGCATGGTCCGTAGTGAGCGGTACAGCAACCATTACTACTGCTTCCAGCGCTACTTCTACTGTAACCGGAATCGGGGTAGGGTCTGTAACACTTCGTTGGACAGTAAGCAACGGCGTATGTACGCCTTCTACCGACGATGTAGTAATTACACGCAACGCTGCACCTACGGTAGCCAATGCGGGAGCCGATCAATCGGTATGTTCCAGCTCGGCGAATGTATCGGCGAATGTGCCTGCCGTGGGTACCGGATCGTGGTCTGTGGTAACAGGCACAGCTACCATTGCGAATGCTTCCAGTGCTACCACTTCGGTAACAGGCCTGGGAATTGGTTCTGTAACCTTGCGTTGGACCATCAGCAACGCTCCTTGCGTGGCCTCTACCGACGATGTTGTGATTACTAATACAGGAGGGCTCACTACAGCGAATGCTGGCACCGATCAGAATGTGTGCGGTAGTACCGCTACCTTGTCGGCCAACGCTGCAGGTTCCGGCAACACCGGTACCTGGTCTGTAGTAAGTGGATCCGCTACGATTACCAATGTCAACAGTCCAAGTTCCTCGGTGAGCTTCACCGCTGGTACTTCCGTAACGCTTCGCTGGACCATCAGCAACGGCGTGTGTACACCTTCCACTGACGAAGTCACCATCAATAGTGCTGCTGCACCTACAACAGCGAATGCAGGTGCCGATCAAACTATATGTGCAACCACTACTACGCTGGCCGCTAACGTTCCAACCATTGGAACCGGAGCCTGGTCGGTGGTGAGTGGCACCGCAACAATTACTTCAGCTTCCAGCGCCACCTCTACTGTAACAGGAATTGGCACCGGTGCTGTAACCTTACGCTGGACCATCAGCAACGCTCCCTGCGTAGCTTCTACCGACGATGTAGTGATTACAGGTCAGGCAGTTCCTACCATGGCGAATGCTGGTGCAGACCAAGCCATTTGTGGTACTACCGCTACCTTGTCAGGCAATGCTCCTACCGTAGGAACAGGATCCTGGTCCGTAGTGAGCGGCACTGCTACCGTAGTAACTTCATCGAGTGCTACTTCCAGTGTAACCGGTATCGGAGTAGGATCTGTTACCTTGCGTTGGACGATCAGCAACGGCGTATGCACACCATCCACCGACGATGTGGTGATTACACGCGCGGAAACACCCACTACTTCCAATGCAGGTCCTGATCAATCGGTATGTTCCAGCTCGGCTAATTTATCGGCCAATGTGCCAACCGTTGGTACAGGCGCCTGGTCTGTAGTGACTGGAACGGCCACCATCACCAATGCTTCTAGCGCTACTTCTTCCGTAACAGGTTTGGGCGTTGGTTCTGTCACACTTCGCTGGACCATTAGCAACGGGGTATGTTCTCCTTCTATTGACGATGTGGTAATAACCAATAGCGGCGGCTTGACTACTGCCGATGCCGGTGCCGATCAAAATGTATGCGGTGGCTCAGCAACCTTGTCAGCCAACGCTGCTGGTTCTGGCAACACCGGTACCTGGTCTGTAGTAAGCGGATCCGCTACGATTGCCAATGGTAATAGTCCAAGTTCTTCGGTGACCTTCACCGCTGGTACTTCTGTAACACTTCGCTGGACCATAAGCAATGGGGTGTGTACACCTTCTACCGACGATGTCACCATCAACAGCTCAGAGGCTCCAACAGCAGCCAATGCAGGGGCGGATATTTCAATTTGTTCCAACAACAACCTGGTGTTGGCTTCCAATACACCAAGCATAGGAACCGGCGCATGGACAGTGACTTCCGGTGCGGGTACTTTTGCAGATGCAAGTTCCGCCAATACCTTGGTTAGCGGAGCAGCGTCAGTGAACGTGTATACCTGGACGATCAGCAACGGTGTATGTCCTCCATCCTCCGATGCCGTGCAAGTAAACGTTACCACCTTTGCTGCCGCCAATGCTGGCGCCGATCAGGCCATCACTCCTGGAAGCGTAAACTTGTCTGCAAGTCCGGCTTCAGGCTCATGGTCTACTACTTCCGGAGGCGTGAGCTTCAGTCCAAATGCAAGCTCTGCTTCAGTCGTAGCGGATGGACTTACAGTAGCAGGTTCTCCTTATACATTCACCTGGACTGTAGCTGCCAACGGACCTTGTGCAGCAAGTTCAGATAACATGACTGTAACGGTTACAACGGCTCCAGCACCGAATATCTCGATAACAGTAGGAGGTAACGCCTGGTCGAATACGAACACCTATGCCTTCACCAACAATCAGCAGATTGGCGAATCGAGTGCTCCGGTAACAGTTACGATCAGCAATACTGGCTCAGCAAATCTGGTCATCACTTCAATAACCTTGAGTGGTGTAGACTTCGCAATTGCCGGCGTAAGCGCACCTTTCTTTATTGCTCCATCCGGTACGCCAGTAAGCTTTACCGTGAGCTTCAGTCCGCTTAGCACAGGCTTTAAAACTGGCAATATCCAGATCAATAGCGATGATAGCGACGAACCTTCCTTCGTTATCAACTTGAACGGTAACGGAACCACCGATGTGTCCGAAGCATTTGCTTCGCAGATTCAGGTAAGTCCAAACCCAGCCGTAGATCAAGTGATGATTCAGTTGAACGAAGGTCAGGAAACAACGGTTATGTTGAGAGACCTGAACGGCCGCTTGCTGCAAACTGCCAAAGGCATGGGTCAATTGGAATTAAATATTTCCGAGTATGCTCAGGGAGTTTACAGCCTCGAGATTTTACAAGGAGAAAATAAAGCAGTGAAAAAGATCGTGAAGCAGTAATCCTGCTAAGATCCGAAACAAGAAAAAAGAGCGCTGTAACAAGCGCTCTTTTTTTGTTGTACGACTTTTCTGATAGAAGTGAAACGCAGGACGGAGAGAGCTTATGGATCTACGATCCATGAGATCCCTCAATAGTGCGCTTCGCTTTTATTGATAACATCCAGTAAAAGTAGATAGTTGTTGTGTTTATGGCCACCAATAGCCAAAACAATGGAAATGTAAAAAAGCTTTCATAGCTGCCTCCTTTAGGCAGTTCTACCAAAGGAACGGTAATAACTGCGTCAAGCACTATTGCCGTTGCACTCATGATTGTGCCAGCCATAAGACCATTTAAGTTATTGCCATTTTTGTAGAAAACATAAGCCCCGAATGCTGCAAAAGGAATAATGAATATGGCTACTATGAGGGTTTGAATGTGCAGCGAATCTTTTATCGATGGCACATAACTTAAAATGGAAAATGTGATAAAAATAAATAGCCATATCATGGCTCCTGTCGAAATTGCTCGTATGTTGTTCATCTTTTCTGTTGGTTTTAGGTTAGTAGGAAATGCCTGTAATTTTGCCTTGATAAGTAGCAGAGGACAGTTGAGCTACTAAGAAATTCGCCACATCTGCTTTAGAAATTTTAAGAGTTAAACTTTTGTCTGTATAGGGGAAACCATGTTTATAGACACCTGTATATTTTCCGTTGTCCATGGTAGCGGGCCTTACAATTGTCCAGTTTAAATTACTTTGCTGTATAAGTTTCTCCTGAATGGCATGCTCTTCAAATGTTTTGCGGAGAATAAATGGAACGATAAAATTTTTTGTAAAAAATGATGCATTGTCCAACAGGACTGCACTATCTCCAAATCCTAACGACGATTGGCATATTAAACGGGATACATTATTTTCGTTCATGGCTTTGATGATATGTTGTGTTCCAATAGAACGCAACTTTCCCGCTTTGAGAGCGGGTGCACCAAGGCAACAAATCACGGCTTCCTGATGTTGCATTGCCGTTTGCAAGGTGGATAGCACCATGACATCTCCTTGCATCACATTTAGATGAGCGTGGGAAAATTTAAGTTTGGCAGGATTCCGAACAAATGCTGTTACCTGATGTCCAAGGGCAAGGGCCTGCTCGATAACATATTGTCCTGTTCCACCGCTTGCTCCAATAATGAGTACTTTCATAGTGAATTCTTTTTTTTGAATTACTGATGAAGCAAAGGTGCAGGAAATTTCGTTTTAGCGTTTGTTCAAAAAGAATTATGATTTGTTTGAAAAGGATTGTTGTTTGATTTCATTTGGCCGGACTCCAAATTTATTTTGAAATGCATTGGAGAATGAGCTTAGACTTTCATAGCCTACATGCCAAGCCACCTCTTGCACACTGGCATTGGTGGAGCTTAGCAACTCATAGGCTTTATTAAGTCGCTCTTCCTGCAAAAATTTAAAAACCGGAACACCAAAAAGTTCTTTAAAATTCCTTTTGAGTTTGTTGTTATTAAGTCCGATAAGTTTTGATAGTTCGTTTAAAGATGGCGGACTGGCGATACTATTGGTAATTATTTCCTTAGCCTTGAAAAGTTTTTCCATATCTTCATTGGACATACTTTCTTTGATATCGGAAGCCAAAAAGGCGAAAAAATGAGAGAGTAGTTCCGTTACCTGGCTCTTTAAGAACATTCGTCTGGTATTACCTTTGTAATTCGTAGTCAATATTTTTTGAACAGCATTTTGCATATGTGGACTCATGTAGAATCTTGGCCCTTCTACAAAGTCTGCTTTTGGCGTAATCAATTCAGGTAAAAAATCGCTAAAAATTTCCAGTTCTTCTTTGGGTAAATTTTGAAGGCTTTTAAGTTTTGAAAAAATACTAATGGATTGTAATGGTTTGTTTGGTCCTATTTTGTGCGAAAACTCTACTTTGTGGTTACCAAAAAAGGAAATAGCAATGCCTGTTGTATTCGTCACTACTTTGGTTTGGTTTTGATGTTTGATTTCCAGTTCAACATCACCAGAACTATAAAATGCAAATCCTACTGCCTCTCCATCAATAGCGCAGGTTTGCACTATGGTTTTATCTGAGTTGGATTGCTCAATTAAAACGATGAAGTTGTTGACCTCTAAAATATCCGTTGTCATTTTGAACGTTGATTTATTGTCGGTTTATAACGCTTGCGTCTGCGAGCGTGGGCCTTGTCAATACAACAGACTGGCGTTAGCACTGTGTTCAATAGAATTTCAACGATTGCGTCCGGTGCACTCAGTCTTCTATTTTCAATACGATGTTCGGGGTCAATGTAACGTATTAATTTCTAAATGTAGCTTGTCTTCCAATATATTCAAAAAAGGCTTTATTTCCTGAAATGGTAGTTCTACTTCCAATCACCAGGGATTCCAGTGTTAAAACCGTATCCAATCTTACGAAATTCTTATCCTTGGAGGTTTGACGACAAAGGCGCCGGATAGATGCCGCCAACCCTTGTGCAGCAACTATGGTTGGTCTTAGGAATATGGGCAGGAGTATGTTTTTAGCTTGAGTATATAATTCTATGCTTGCCCAGCCCTGGAAGCGTTTTTTCTATCGAATGTGTGTTGGTTTAAGTTGTTGATTTCCACGTTCAATAATTTCTGTAATTCGATTGCGCCTGGTTGGAATTGTTTTGGCAAAAACCAACCATGTTAAAATTATTTTTTTGTTTGACTTACTTAAACTCAAATAGAATTCTTTTGCCTTGGGATTACCGGCAAACGCTTCTTCCAGGTCTGGTGGTACTATTAAATTTTCCACCTCCTCTAACAATGACCAGGATCCGTTTTCTTTTGCCATTTCAATGCTTCTTAGCCCAGCTTCGTTTAAGAGTCCTTGTTCTGCTAGTTTTTCTACCTTTTCTTTATTGACTTTTGACCAGGTACTTTTGGGTTTTCGTTGGCTGAAATAGTGATGTATCGTTTCTTCATCTATTTTTATTTTTTTACTGTCTATCCAACCGAAGCATAAGGCAATATCTACCGACACACTCCAGGTAAGGGAAGGCTTTCCTGATTTTTTTGAATAGAAAACAAGCCAAACAGCCTGTTCGGTTTGATGGTTTTTTTCTAACCACCTTCGCCAAGCTGCAGGGCTTTTAGGATACACTATTTTAATTTTCTTTTTCTTCAAATTACTTAACTGCTGTGGCTTCTAGTTCAATGTTGAGGTTTGCAAAGAGTCCTTTGACTTCCAGCAACGTGGTGGCTTGTTGAATGTTGTGCTTTGAAATAAAGGGAATGTATACGTCCATGCAGGTGCTAAAAAACACTTCGGTATTGGTTGTATATACATTTAGTCGAACAATGTTTTTACATTCGTAACCAGATTCGCGGATTAATTGCTCTAAATTGGCAATGCTTTGAATGAGCTGGCTGCGCATATCGGCACTACTGGGTACACCCATAGAATTCATGGCGACTTGTCCGGAACAATATAGAGTAGCTTCCACGTTTTTTACTTCTACGGCTTGCATAGAATGTGTGTTTTTGCCCCAAGCCCATGGGTCGAAGGTTGTTTTTTGCATGTTCTTTTTTTTAAAGTTTTATTTTGGACATGGCAAAAGTACAGAGTGGTGCTGACAGCCTTATGTCAGGGGTTGGTATTTCACTATGAATATTTATCAAAATATTCTTGTAAGGTCATTGGGTGCGGTTTAAATTTTTCTTCCAGGATGCGTAAGGAAGCAATCCGGTCTAGACGGAAATATCTAAATTCATTTCGTAATCGACACCAAGCTATAAGCAACCAATTTTCTGTGGTGCTTATTAACGCAAATGGCTCTACCTTTCTTCTTGTTGTTTTACCTTGTTCGTTGCTATACTCAATACTTACTAAGGTAAAATGCGTAAGTGCTTGTTGTAATTGCGAAATATTGTTACTGTTTCGCATTCTGTTTACATTTTGTTCAAATCTGGTTCTGTTCGCAAGTAAATTAACCTGATCTCTATCCGATTGTTTTAGTACTGCTTTTATTTTGTCTACTGCCTCTGAATAGTCTTTGATAAATGAAGTGTCTTTGTTTTTTAAAACGAGTTGTTCTGCTAGGATTAATGCGTTGGCTTGAGTTTCAGAAAACATAATGGGTGGAATTTTATAACCTTCCATTAGCGAGTAACCTTTCCCGTCTTCTGTTAGTATTGGAACGCCTGCTTGTTCCAAGGTTCTTATATCTCTGTATATGGTCCTGATACTGACTTTAAATTTATCGGCAAGTGCAGTAGAAGTTATGAGACGTTTGGTTTGCAATTGAATAAGGACTGCAATCAACCGGGAAAGTCTTTTGGTATCGTTGTGGCTCATGTATTGTATTGAATGCGTGTGGATGAATGTATCCGTTTTGCGTGAACTTGAAATTAGCTTTCGGCGTGCTGCTTGGAAGTTCGTGAGCAAGCGAAGGACACAGCTACGATACAAGCTAGAAAAAATCGACAACAAGCCAGAGTTTTTTTGGGTATATATTTCTTAGTTTCTGGTCCCAGTAAGCATACAGAAAGGGGCATGACAGAGGGAATCGCGCATCGTGTTTCAGATTAGTAACATGGCACACAGTGCTTAACATAAGTAGGAAGTTACTTTTTATTCTAATACTGAATTAACGTCTTTATTTTCCTAACATATGTTTCGTATTTGCTCTATTCTCATTTTGCTCACAAGTGTTTTAGTATCGGCTCAGGTAAAAATCGATTTCAAACTGCAAAATGTAACCGTATTTTTAGTGGGTGCTGAATTGCATCATACAGCCAAAACCAATATTCCGAAAGGGAGAACGAAGTTGTTGTATGAAAATATTTCTTCTGACATAGCCGATAACAGTATTCGGGTAAAAGTAAATAGTGGTTTAAAAATCATAGCTGTTACGCTGGAAAATGTGGAATTAAATTATTCTGCAGAAATCAAACAAAAAGGTGATTCGTTGGTATTGGCAGAAGATGCCATATTGCGTATAGACATGGATAAGGCCTCTTTGGATATAGAGAAAAGAATTTTAACAGAAAATATAAACAGGCTTGGACAGAGTGAAAATGTACCTGTTGCTGAATTAATGAATGCGACAAAATTGTTTCGTGAAAAGTTGAAAGAGTTGGATAACATTGAATTTAATTTACGAAGAGATAAATTAAAATGGTTGGCGACAAAAGAATCGTTAACCATGCAGAAGTCAATGTTATTGGCCGATCAATCGGTGAATCTCAAAGGAATTAAAAAGCGACAAATGGTTGTTGAGGTAGAGGCCCCATCCGAATCTGCGTACTTAATTGAAATGTCATACCTGGTAAAAGATGCAGGCTGGTCGCCCAAGTATAATGTGCGTGCAGAAACAGATTCTGAAAAAATCACCTTGGAATATCGTGCACAAGTATACAACAACTCAGGCATTAACTGGAAGCAGGTAGGCATCGCGCTTTCCTCTTCAAATACTGAAACTAAATTGCTGAAGCCAGAGTTGGGCTATGCTTGGTCCTTAGATCTTAGGTCGGATGCACAACAATTAAATGGTGTTCATGCGCAAGGAGAAGGAAATTTGAGCGATAAGCAATTAAAGAATGAGCAGGTGGAATATGTTGCTATTGATGCACCTGAACTGACTTTTTATATGCCTTTGCCGGTTACCTACGATATTCTCTCCAACAATAAACCGCATTTGGTAAGCATTGGAGATTTTGTATTGCCTGTGGAGTATAAATATTTTTCGGTGCCTAAAATCGATGATGATGTTTATCTCATAGCGTATGTTAAAAATTGGCAGAAATTAAATTTAATTGAAGGAGAAAGCAGTGTTTATTATAACGGGACGTTTTTAGGAAATTCGTATATCAATACCCGATATTCCAGTGAATCCTTAGAATTATCGCTGGGTATTGATAATCAAATTAAGCTAACAAAAGTTAAAAAGCAGGATACTGAATCGGAGAAAACTATTGGAACCAACAGAGTGGTGAAGCTAACCTATCAGATTGATGTCCGCAATAACAAAAACATCCCTATTGCATTGCAGATTACCGATCAGGTGCCTATTTCAGGAGATTCGGATATCGAAATTAATGTGGAAGAGCTGAGCGGCGCTGGACACGATGTAACGAATGGCAGGCTCGTCTGGAATTTGGAAATGAAACCTTCCGAACAGAAATCTCTTATCGTGTCTTTTACGGTTAAATTTCCTAAAAGCAAAAGTCAAAGTTTAAATTTTACACTTTTTCGTTTTGGTAGACAGAAAGTAGTCTGTCCAAAATTCAGATAGCCTGCTATGAGAAATTTTTTGATATTGTTGCTGGTAATGCTGCAAGTAGTGCTTTGGGGCCAACGGATACGGAAAAAATATATTTATTCTTCCGCAGAATTGGGATATTCAAATTCCTGGTTTGCAGGCAACGATTTGTCTATTCGAAGGAACCGCGTTGTTTCGCCAGGTTTGGCATGTGCGGTATATACCAAACAATGGGCTCGTGTCAATAATGGATTTTTATATTCATTACATGTTCCTACCTCACGGTCTATGTTTCTATCGGATTCTGTTGAAATTGATTATGCTTATTTTAAAAATCGAATTCATAATTTTAGTTTTTTTCTGATGGTGGATTTTATTAAACATAAAGGAAGTCCTCAAAAGCGGCCAGCGGTAGTTCCTTATGTTTTTATGGCGATTGGTTGGATAAAGATGAAACATTTCTATCAGCAAGGAATTGAAAATTCCAAACAAACGGTTTCTTCCATTACAGGAATTAGGTATTCGAAACGTGCTTTTGTATTGCCCATTGGGCCTGGTTTACGGATTAAATTAGGCAAGGGTGTAAATCTCAGCACCGAGTTGATTTACAATTTCAGCTTTTCCAATCAGGTAGATTTAAATTATCGCAAGGCCTTTTCATTTAGTTCTGAACGAGATGCTTATTGGTCGCTTTCCATTAGGATGGGAATATTGTAGTAGAGAGGATACATTATGCAATTGGGTGTGATTTCTTCCTGGCTGATGTTGTGATCCAATTTACTAAACTCCAGGATCGGGTGATGGGTATATACGAGCCCAAGACTCAAACCCTGCATGGATTGTTGCGTGAGGGATAGAGCGTAAAGCCCACGCATGAAAATAAAAAAATGAAACATACGCTTTCGTGGCCTTGGAGCGATAGCCCGGCCCCAGCGAAGCGCAGGGACACGCCCTGAATCCACGCGTGCAAAATTAAAATATGAATGGGGTGATGAGCAGGAGCGTAGCATAGCCCTTTCCTTGGCTCCTGGCAAATGGAATTAACGACCAACACTTTGGCCGGAAGTATAATTGAACCCTAATTTCTCCATAGAAATTCTTCTATTGAAAAACGACTACTAAAATCAAGGAATCGAATAGACGAAATTCTTTTCTAAGCCCATGATTTTCTAAGTCGGGATTACCGGTCCTGGATCTACGATCCATGAGCTTTCTCCATATTGTGCTTCGCTTCTATTGAGAAAAGCCGGTTTAACAGCGATGGTTGCGGGCTATGTTTCCTCTCAATATCAAGCCCGCTTAGGGCGTTATGGTAAGCATGAAATTTTTTGTTTTAGAAGCAATCATGCAGGCATTGCCTTGGGCATCCTCCGCTTTTTGCAGGGTAATGGCGAGGACGTCTCCGGGCTGTGCGGCGCTTAGCAAGGGCGACTTGGCAAATAGGGATATGCCCTGAGTAAGGACGATGGAGGCTACAGGTCGTCGCTGTCGCACTACAGTTGCCTGGGCCTCTCGCAATTGGCATCGGCAGGCATTTACATCTTCAAAATAGATGCGCACACTGTCTTTAAGGGAATAAGTGGTTCCGAGGGCTTTGCCATCGCTGCGCAATCCTTTGAATTGTGCATAGCAGGTTTTTCCTTGCAACTGCCAGGAAAAAGTAAATGCGGTAGCGGCTGCCATGCATACGGATAGTAGCAGAACAGCCGTAGATCGATGGGTAAGTTTTTCGCTTTTAATTGTTGGTAGCATAAAGCGTTGTAGGTTGCATGAACGCTGCAACGTACATAATATTCTGTTAGGGTACAAGTGCCGGAAATACTCCTGCGCTGGTATATACTTCTAACAGGGCTTTTTCGTATTTCACTTTTGATTCCAATTGCTTGGAAGCTCCTTCTAACCACTTTGTCTCACGACTGTTTATCAGGAATACGGTACTTTCTCCATTCTGGAACCGCGACTGTTCACCGTCGAGTAATTGGCGCAGTAAGGCCGCGTTTTGGGTTTGACGGCTCTGGTAGGTTTCCCAGGTTTTCATTCCCAACAAAGCATTTTCAAATTCAGTGTTAAGCTCGCGCGCGGCCATGGTAAGGTCGTTTTGGGCCATGGCGTATTTTACCGCCGATAATTTCATTTTGTTTATCTCTTTACGAATAAAAAGAGGCTGAGCCAATCCTACCATAATCTTATAATTGTTTTGCGTATAGGCATAGTTAAAATCATTGCGAAAAGAATGATCGGGAGTATTTAAATATCTGGCGGAAAAAATAACTCCGGGCAACACTTCATTTCTTCTCCAGGCTTGTTCGATTTTATAATGACTTACTTTGGCACGCAGTTTAATAATTTCCGGGTGTTGCTCTTTTATGGAATCGCGGAGCACCACCGTGTTAGGCTCCTGTACTACGGAAGAAACAGCTTGAGGTACCACGCGGCTCTCGAGCTCAAGGGGCAAACCATCGGGTGACCAGAGGTATAGTTCCATTTTATTACGTTGCATGTCGAGCGCATTTTTCAACAAGGTCCATTCGTTCAGGCGATCGTTGAGCAAGGTAATGGCTTCGACACTGTCGATGGAAGGCAAGTCGCCCTGTATTACCCGTTCGCAGATGCCTTGCTTGCGTATTTCGGCAAGGCGTATGCTTTCGTCGAGCAATTGTACACGTTGGAATAACAGCGCCCAGTCGAGGTAATCTTTGATGGCGCTGCTCATGAATTTGATTTGTAATTTTCTGCGCTCGCCTTCGGTGAGTTGTGCAGCGGCTTGCGCCTGGCGCACCAACGCGCGGCGTTCGTCCATCCAAAGGCCTTTCCCAATAGGAATATCGACTCCGAAATACAACAAACCACTGGGAGGTGTAAAGTTAGTGGGGTTTACAAAGACCCCTGAGTTTTTCTCGAAGCCTGCTTTAATGTCGGCACCAATCCAGGTCGGAATTTTTAAACCATGATCGAGGTAATCATAATACGTAGTGCCTTTAAATACTTTTCGTGTAAAATCGAAATCGTACTTCGGGTCAAAATTACCACGTGCTACCCCTACTTCGCGCCTCGCGTATTCCTGCATCAAATCGGCTTGCTGCATCATGGGATGATGCTCACGTACCAATTGCACAAAGTCTTTTACAGGCATCACCTTCAGGCTGTCTTGGGCCTGGCTGCTCAGGAAAAAGAGGATGACCAGTACTTGAAATGCTACCTTTATCATACTTATTTTTTCTTTTTGTCAGCGTCACTTTTTGGACTGTAGTAAGAAGGGAAGTCGGGTGGGAATCCGTTCAGTTCGCGCCACACTTCGTACCATACGGGAACATCGTTGAGCAAGCCCCAACCTTTTACGCCGGAACCTATGGGTAGTACAGGCCATGGAACATCGGCAGAGTCGGGCACCACCAGTATTCGGAATTTTCCATTTTCAGCGGTGTTGTTAATGACTTTTACTCTGCCCCCAAAGGTGCCTACACTGGTGCCAGGCCATCCGGAAAATACGAGGGAAGGCCAGCCATCGAATTGCAAACGCACATGGGAATTGTATTGCAGCAAAGGCAAATCTACCGGACGAACAAAAATTTCAGCGGCAATGTCGGTATTTACGGTATTGGAAAGTATGAGTATGGTTTCGTTCTCTTTCAGCATTTCACCTACTCCGGCTTTGTAAATACTTTGCACGTAGCCGTCTTGCGGAGCGCGAATGGTGTAAAATCCATTTCTAATTTCCAATCCACTTACTTCGTTTTGCATCTTGGAAACTTCGGAGCGCGTAGTGGCCTGATAGGAAGCCGTAGAGCTGAGTTCGGAAAGTGTTTTGGCAATTTTGTCGCCGTATTCTGCTTCTATGGAATTTAACTCCATCATGGAATTTTGAAGTTCCTGACGGCTGATCATAATTTTATTGTCCGACATTTGCAGCTTAGCCGAAGTCTCTTGCATTTTAATTCTGCGTTGTTCCAACTCGGTTAGCGATTTTAATCCCTGGTCGTATAATTTTTTCTGACGTTGGAATTGTTCTTCGGCAATTTGTGCTTCGACGCGCACCGCCACGTTTTCCATGCTGTCGTTCATTAATTTTAAGCGTGACTGACGTATTTTATTTTCTGCTTTTTGCAAGGATACGAGTCGGGCGGATCTCAAGGCACTGAGTTGAGATTGTTGGGCGAGCACTTTTTCTTCGAGTGCGCTCAGCGATTGCTTTTTAGCATCTAGCTGTTCTTTGGTGCGCTCCAGGGTAGCAGGGTCTAAAAATTTATCTTTGATCTCCGTCAGCACCAGTAAGGTATCGCCTTCGCGCACAAACTGTCCTTCGGTAACACTCCATTGAGCAATTTTTCCTGCAATAATTGTTTGTACTTCCTGAGGGCGGTTGATCGGATTGAAGGCGGTTACTTTTCCATATCCTTCCACGTTTTGAGTCCAGGGAAGAAACAAGAGAATAATGATCGCTATGAATAAGCCAATCAGCCAGCGTGCCAGGGGCTTGGCCAGAGAAGGAGGTGTTAAGATCTCCAACGCGTGGTAGTGAATGTTTTCTTCTTGCATAGTCGTGAATATTAAATTAGATCAAGAATATCGTTTTTGTCTTGCATTTCGTCTCGTGAAAGCGTTGCGGCAATAGCGCCACTTTTCAGGAATATCGTTCTGTCGCACCAACGCATGATTTCCGGGTCGTTGGAAACGAGTAATACCGTCCACTTATTATCGGGATGAAAAATGGTGCGTAAGAAATTTATTTTTTGTTCGTTTTCAAAACCGAGTAGGAAATCTTCCAGTACCAATAGTTTAGGGCGTTTTACGATGCTTCGCGCCAGGATGATTTTATGCGCAATGCTTTCGGAAATGGTAAGATTCCCTGCGGGTAGGTAGGTATTGAGTCCGAGCGGCTGGCTGTGAATGTAATCCTGAAGGCCGACACTTTCAGAAGCCCATTCGATGTCGGTCATGGTAATTCCTGCCCGGCCCAGGGTAATGTTTTCCATGAGTGTGCCATCAAACAGATCTTCCTGAGAGATGTTGTCTCCCACGTGATCGATGAAACTATTCCGGTTTAGCTGTTTCATGCTTACTCCGTTTACAGAAACCATACCTTCGTAGCGACTCAAAAAGCCCAGTAAGATATTAATAAGTGTTGTTTTTCCGCTTGCACTATAGCCCGTTATGCATATTCGCTCTCCGGCTTGTATGTCGAGGTCTATACCTTTCAGTATATAATTGGGTTCGGAAGGATATTTGTATTTAAGCTGTTTCACCGTAAGCTGCATTCCGTTCTGGTTGATGAGTGAGGACATATTCAGGCCCTGGGCCATTTCAATCGGAAGATCCATGACACCACCAATTTTTTCCAAACTGGTTAGTAAATCGTAAATGGTATCAAGTTGAACGATAAGTTTTTCAACCCCACTCATCACAAGAATGATTACGATTTCAGACGCTACAAATTGTCCGATGTTGATTTCTTGCCGGATCACCAGCACACATCCCAGAATCAGCAAGCCACCGGTAACAATGGTTTTGAATAAGATGAAACTGATGTATTGGAGTGTGATGATTTTGAAATGCGCTTTGCGGGCGTAAAGGTAATGGCTTACGAGGTAGTCTGTTTTCGACAGGGGCAAGGGAGAATATCCAGCCAACTTAAAGGTACTTAGGGCACGGGCAATTTCCTCCAGCCAGTTGGCGACCATGTATTTGTACTTCGATTCTTTTAAACTGGTATAAAACGCCTTCTGCGCGGTAAGACGAATCAGCAGATATAATAGTGCCACCAGTATGATTCCGAAGAATAAAAAAGCAGAGTGATAAAGAGAGAGGAGTAATATGCCCAGTATGATTTGTACTACCACTACTGTAAAGTCTACCAATAGTTTGGCAAGTCCTTTCTGCAACGTAATGATATCAAAAAAGCGATTCATTAATTCAGGGGTATACTGCCGAATAACAGACTCTATGTAGAGTTTAGGAATTCGATAGGCAAATTCAAAAGCCGTTTTAGCGAAGATTTTTTGTTGAATATGCTCCACCAGTTTAATCTGCATCAGTTGAATCATGCCGGTAAAAAGTAAACCGGTAACTATGATTCCAATGAGCACCAGGACCGATGTGGGAATTTCTCCACTGGATACTAGTCCTATTATCGCCTGAACTCCCAGGGGCAGTGTTAATCCGAGTATACTCCCAAGGATGGAATAAAGATAAATGTATAGAACTTCTTGTCGTTCGGAGTGTAAAATATTCCAGAGGCGCTTCCATGGACTTACATCATGCTTAACCTGATTTTCTTCGGATTGGTTGGTGTGGTATAAAGGAAAGCAGGTGATGAGCAGGTATTGCCCCAAGGTGCTGTTCTCCGAAGGAAACAATTCCGGATACGTAAGCCAAGCTTGTTTAGTAAAGTCATCGAGGTCAATGCGCGTTTCATCAACTCCCGAAACCATTTTATATTTTTTAATACGAAGTTTGCGGTTATCCAACGTAACGATTACAGGAATCGGCATGTTGTCTTCTTTCAAAAACATAATAACAGGTACTTGTGCATTGGAAAGGATTTCCATAATGCCTTCCTCGTCCTGCCCACTGGTAAGGTATCCGAGATCGAGAGAAGTACCGGTATCGGTTAATTCCTGAATGAAGGAATTCAGATCGTACGAGTTGGATACAAAACCACGCTGGTGATTCAAAAGCTCCTGGTCAACACCGTATTGATAATGATCCAGGTAAAGTTGATGAATTTTTGAAATGATTCTAATCATGGTGGATGCTATAAAAATACGAACGAATTAGTTTTTACTTTCCAGTAATCCAAATACCACATGTTCGAGATAGTCGAGCAAGTGCTGTGTATTATTGGGAGCCAGGCTGGACAAGGATGGTAAATGGTTCGAAAAATATTCTTGCTGCATGGACATTTCCACAACGGAGCTAGCCAAAGAATTGGGGTAGGCATATTCCGGATTGATCTGCTGCAACAAATCAGAAATTCGAAGACAAAACTTTTTGAATTCCCGGTATCCGCCTTCTTTATTGAACTCATCTACTTCTTTAATCAAATAGGATTTAGGAGATTCAATAAGGATGATGCGGTGCAATACTTGCTCATCCGGAGAATTGGTATCTTTTTCCTTATGTGATTCTACCAGCGTTCTTAAAATCAATTTTAATTGTTGTTTTGGGTCAGAAATATTCTGGATTGCAAATTGAACTTTAAAATCCATCCATACCCAGAACCAAGAGGTGAGGTAGAGCAAAAACATATTTTTGTTTTCGAAGTACCGGTAAATGGAAGCTTCCGTAGATTCGATGCGTTCGGCCAGTTTTTTAAAGGTAAATTTTTCCAGGCCCAACTCTTCAATCATTCGGATGCCTTGTGAAAATATTTTTCTTCCCAGTTCTGTTTCCTGGGGGTCGCGTAGGTACAAACTTTCGTTGATCCTGATTTTCAGTATGGTACGATCCATGTTAGCGTAAATTAGCAAGTAAAGCTACAAAAAAAAGTAATATGACTTTCATTGTTAATAGTAACACTTTAAAGTTAAAAATGTTCAATTAAGCCCGAAACTTTTTAGCAAAAGCCGAGTCTAGAAATAAAATGGTCTTAATTAAACCTGGAATTCTTATTTTTGGCGTTTTAGAAAACTATGCGCGACTTAATAAAGAAAGAGCTGGAAGAAGCAGCAGAAGTACTTGAAAAGTTTATGTCTCAGGAGAGTACGCTCGAGCGAATAGAGGCAGCGGCCAAACTCATGTACCAATCTGTGCAACAGGGAGGCACTTTGTTTAGTTGCGGCAACGGAGGCTCGGCTTGCGATGCCATGCATTTTGCGGAAGAACTCACGGGTAAATTCCGCGACGAGCGCGAACCCATTGCGGCCATAGCGATTTCCGATCCGGCTTACCTTACCTGTACCTCCAACGATTATGGCTACGGCCATGTATTTTCCAGGTATGTAAAAGCCTTAGGGAAAAAGGGCGATGTATTGTTGGCCATCAGCACCAGTGGAAATTCGGAAAATGTGTTGAAAGCTGCTGAGGCAGCCAGGCAGCGTGGCATGCTGCTGGTAGGGCTAACCGGAAAAAATGGTGGTGCGCTGGCAGAACTTTGCGATGTACATCTCAATGTACCGCACTTTGGCTATTCCGACAGAATCCAGGAAGTACATATTAAGATCATTCACATTCTGATTTTTATGATCGAAAAGTATCTTTCTGTAAATGCTGGCGAAAACTTACGGTAGTGCAATACATGGAGTAAATGCATTTGTGGTAACTATAGAAGTTACCATTTCTCAAGGAACCAAAATCATTGTGGTGGGCCTTCCCGATAGTGCGGTGAAGGAAAGTGAGCAACGGGTAGAAGCCGCCATCAAGGAACTGGGTTATTATATGCCGCGTCAGAAGGTCGTTGTGAATCTGGCCCCGGCAGACGTACGCAAAGAAGGTTCTTCCTACGACCTTCCCATATCTATTGGAATTTTAGCCGCTTCAGAACAAATCAAGGTAAACGATCTGGAGCAGTTTATGATGTTGGGAGAACTTTCGCTGGACGGAAGCCTTCGCCCGGTGAAAGGGGTTTTGCCCATTGCCATAGAAGCCCGAAGGCTTGGTTTTAAAGGAATCCTAGTGCCTAAAGAAAATGAAACCGAAGCCTCCATTGTCAATAACCTCGATGTATATGGTTTTCATTCCTTGCAAGAGGTTATCGATTTTTTAGAAGGTAAGTTGGAACTTCAGCCCAGCCCATGTCAAACCAAGGAAATTTTTTTCCAATCGCTCAATCAATATCCTTCCGATTTTTCAGAAGTACAAGGCCAGGAGAATATCAAACGAGCCCTGGAAATTGCCGCTGCCGGTGGACACAATGTAATTATGATCGGACCTCCCGGAGCAGGAAAGACCATGCTGGCGAAACGTCTCCCTTCCATTCTTCCGCCACTCACCCTGCAAGAAGCATTGGAGACTACTAAAATTCATTCTGTAGCAGGCAAGCTGGGCCGCTCTACTTCGCTGCTGGCACAGCGGCCTTTCCGTTCCCCGCATCATACCATCAGCGATGTGGCATTGGTAGGAGGTGGGGGATTTCCGCAACCTGGTGAAATTTCGCTTTCACACAATGGAGTTTTGTTTCTGGATGAATTGCCGGAATTTAAACGCACCGTACTGGAAGTAATGCGTCAGCCCTTGGAAGAGCGCAAAGTTACCATAAGCCGTGCACGCATTTCGGTAGATTTCCCTTCCAGTTTCATGTTAATTGCCAGCATGAATCCGTGCCCTTGTGGCTACTACAATCATCCGGAAAAGGAATGTGTATGCGGGCCAGGCGTAGTACAGCGTTACCTGAACAAGGTTAGTGGGCCATTGCTTGATCGCATAGACCTGCATATTGAAGTAACTCCGGTATCGTTTGATGAAATGACGGCTGTTCGCAAAGCGGAGTCTAGCGCCTCTATTCGTGAACGCGTGATGCGTGCGCGCAGCATACAATCCCAGCGTTTTGAAACATTTAATCTGGAAAAAAATCAGCAGCAATCGGCCGTTTACTGCAACGCTATGATGAGCTCTTCACAGGTAAAGCAAGTATGCGTGATTAAGGAAGACGGAAAAAAGTTGCTGAGAAGCGCCATGGAACGGTTGGGACTCTCGGCCAGAGCGTACGATAGAATATTAAAAGTCGCCAGAACAATTGCCGATTTGGATGGCAGCGAACACATTACCATTGATCATCTTTCCGAAGCGATACAATACCGAAGCCTGGACCGGGAAGGTTGGGCAGGCTGAATGGAAATGAACGTCCTATTCACTTTTTAACTTCCGGAAGCAAAAGTTAGGTTAGCGTTTGTACAACCAATCTTCAGGATCGAGTTTGGTATTATTTTTCCAAATTTGAAATTGCAAAACGGTGTCATCGTCGGAATCTGTGTAGAGCACTCCGATGGTTTGCTTGCTGGTTACCTCTTCGCCATTTTTTACAGAAACGGATTTTAATTTTGCATATACGGTAAAAAATTCGCCGTGCTGAATCATCACTACTTTATTAAGTCCGGGTACTTCGGCTACAGTAATTACTTTTCCATGGAATACAGCTCGCACATTTTCGTTTTTGCTGGTTTGTATGTCGACGCCGAGATTGTCGATGTAGACATTTTTTAAGGACGGATGAGGTTGTTTTCCAAAACCAAGTACAATGCTGCCTTTCAAAACGGGCCAGGGTAGTTTTCCTTTATTTTCAGCAAATGAATTGGATAAAGATTGAGCCTCCGGGGTAAGTTCCAGTTTATATTCCGGTTCTTTTTCTTTATTGGTTTTGGGAGTGGAGGTACTTTTTTGTTGAGCAGCTTTTTTGCGTTCTGCCGCCCGCTTAGCCGCTCTGATGGCCTTTTCCCGCTCGATGGCGATTAAATCGCTGATGAGCTTGTCGAGCTTTTTGGAAGATTCTTTGCGCAACGCCAGCTCCGATCGTAGCTTTTTTTCCTGCTGACTTAAGCTGGCAATGGTTTTACGTTGTTCCTCTTTTTCTTTGTCGAGTAATTTGGTTTCTTCAGTTTTTACTCCAAGAAGATCATTTTTTTCTTTAAGTCGTAGTTGTAGATTCTCCTGTTGTCGAACCAATTCAAGTTTGGCTTTTTCTATTTCGGCGAGCTGTTTTTTTCTGTTTTCCGAATAATGCTGAAAATATTTGATGCGGTTGGTCATCTGAGCAATACTTTCAGAAGAAAATATATATACCAACCGATCCATGCCATTGCTGATGCGGTTAGCGGCTACCACCATATCCGCGTATTCTCGCTTTAGACTGTCGATTCGCGATTGCTGAAAATTTATTTTACTTTGGGTGCGTGAAATTTCTTCCTCCAAGACTTCGACTTCTTCGCTAATCAGTTGAATGTATTCGTTGCGGACTTTAATTTTTTGCTTTAACGCCTGCAACTGACCCAGGCTGGCTTTCTTCTTGTTTTTAGTTTCCAATAAAATCTTATTGGCTTCTTCAATGCGCCGTTGATTTTCTCTCTTCTCTTTTTCGAGTTGCGCACGACTTTTCTTCTGTGCCCATGCCGATAAGCAAAGCAACAAGAATAAGCCAAAAACAAGTTTATTTATTTTCAAACCTCCTGGGAACATTAAAAGGGAAGTTTAAAGGTTTAGCAGATATTTCTGTTTTGGTAAACTGAAGGTCTAGTGTAATAGTCTTTTCAGACTGCGCGGCATCGATTGTTTTGATCACCGTTTTAACCGTGTTAGCAAACATCACAGAATCTAATGGGCTGAAGTTTTCATAGCTAACCGACAAAAAAGTTCGATCACCGGTATTCAATGCTTCAAGGTTTCTCAGGCGCAAGGGAGTAGCCAGAATATAATTATCTATTTTTTGTACGCCTCTTAGTTGACGAAGTAAGTAGTAATCTTCTTTTTCCTGCTTTACCAATTTATCCGTGAGCTCTTTAGCATAAGGAACATTACCGAGCAATAAGGCTTCGAGGTGGTTGTAGGATAATTGTGTTTGAAACATCTTATTGATGTAATCGAAGCTATACGCCGTAAATCCATTATTGATGCGATCGAGTACAAACACGGAATCTTTGCGTATAAGGCAGCGTACCACCTCTATGCCCAGACCGGGTGTTATCGATAGCCAAATGATGCTGTCGCGTTTAAGCCTTCCGTGAATGGAAAAATTCTCATTCATTTTAGGGCTATTGAAATCCACCTTACATTTAAACTGAAAATATTCGGGCAGGAAATCTTTGCTGGCAAATTTCTTAAGTTCAGAAAGTTTTATGGAATCCTCTGAGGGGTGCAGGTTGGTGTTGACCACCGGCTTGCGGGTACACTGTACAAAAAAGATCATCAAGCTCAGGCTGAGCCAGGCCAAGGTTTTACTCATATAACTTACCATCGGCCACTTTCTTGTCAATAAACTCAGAGGCATCTCCGAGTTTTTGTGCTTTCTTCCATTGTTCGAGGGCCTTGTTTTTTTCTCCAAGCTGATATAATACATCTCCGTAATGTTCTACGATTGTTCCGTTATTGGCGCCGTTGTTTTCCAAGGCTACTTCCAGGTATTTCTTTGCTTGCTCGTATTCTTTCAGCATATATAATACCCAGGCATGTGTGTCCAGGTAAGTAGCTTCACTGGGATATTTTTTCACCAAACGTTCACTCATGGATTTGGCGTCGTTGAGTTTTTCCTTACGAAGCGATAAGAAATAGCTGTAATTATTTAACACATGGTCGTTGTTTTTGTCCACCTTCAACACCTCTTCGTATGCCTCATCCGATTTGGTGTATTCTTTGGTGTAGTGGTAAGTATCGCCTAAGTGTATATTGAAATAGTTTTTCAGTTCCTGATTGTTGCCAGCAAGCTTGCGACCTTCTTCAAAAGCGTCCACAGCAGTTTGGTAACTTTTCTTCTGGGAATACCCCATGCCGTTATAAAGCCATAAGACTGCCTGATTCGGAAACAGTTCCAGAGCTTGTTCACTGTGAGTAATCAAACTATCGGACCGGTTGAGTTCAGCGTCCAGTTGAAGCAGTTTTAGCCAAAGGTTAAAATTAGCTTTATCGATATTTTTGGCTTTTACGAATTCGTCTATGGCCTCCTTTTTTTGGTTGTTAAACAACCACACCTCTCCCATGGCAGCATGGGCGCGGGCATCGCTGTTGTGCACCTTCAAAATTTTTTCTCCCAGAATAATGCAGTTTTGTTTATTCTGTTCCGATTTCTGACCCTGCATTTTATCCTCCAGAATTTTGAGTTTGGTATCCAGGTCCATATCCGGATTTGAGAATACAATCCGCATTTCTTCTTCTGCCTTGATTGACTCTCCCTTCATTTGATATACATCGGCAAGGATAAGATGGGAGCGCGGATTTTCAGGCTCTTCCTTTATAACTTCCATCAACAGACGAATGGCATCGTCTTCGCGCTTATTGTTAAGCAGTAATTCTGCCTGAGCAATTTTTATTTCATTGTCATCCGGGTAGGCTTTCATTAGAGATTCACCTTCCTGAAAGGCTTCTTCCAACTTGTTTTCTCTTAAATAAATCTGTTGGATGCTGCGCGTGGTCTCTAAATTTCGTCCAAAGTACTCTTCAATTTTTTTATAGGACCGGATGGCTTCCGCGTAGTTGCGCTGGTACACGTACAAGCCTGCCAAGTCGTATAGATATTCTTCTGAGCCTGGAGACTTCTCTAATAATTTTTTATAAACTTTAATGGCTTCATCTACTTCCATTTTCTGCTCATAGGCTTTGGCGAGCATCAGGTAGTAGTATTTATTTTTATCATCTGCTTTAACAGCAACTTTGCCGTATTCAACGGCTTTATTTAATTCGTTTCTTCCCAGTGCCAGCCGGCACAGCATGAAATTAGTAGCGCCATCTTCGGGCATCAAAGAGGCGGCTTTCTCAAAGTTACCTTGTGCTTCGCCATACTTTCCGTTGATGAAGTGTTTATTGGCTTCAATAAAGTAACCTTCGAAGAGCGTTCTTTTTTGCTCCGAAACCACAGAAACCGGCATGCTTTTCCGCTGGCAAGCCAGCATCAAAAGCACACCGGTAAGTAGTAAGAGTCGCTGTATACCCATTAATGTTTTATTACATTGTAATCACCCACACTTAGGTCCATCGGTGTACCCTGTACCGCGGCAAAACTGCCGACCATAGAGTTCGTGATGTTGGAATCCTGAATCAGGGACTGCTCCTGTACGATTGATTTTTTCAGTACAGAGTCTTTCACTTTTGTTTTCTTGCCTACCGATACGTGTGGACCTACCACAGAGTTAACGATCTCAGCATCGTCGCCGATATAAACAGGAGGAATAATTACAGAATTAATAATTTTCGCAGATTTAGCGATTAAGTCCTGGTCTTTGATGTATTCCAGGTAGCGCTCGTTGGTTTGAACAGTAGAATCTTTGTTACCGCAATCCAACCACTCAGAAACCTGTCCAGGCTTAAATTTGCTGCCTTTATTTTTCATATTATCCAGGGCATTGGTGAGTTGATACTCGCCTTTGTCCTTGATGTCGTTGTCGATCAGGTATTGTAATTCTTTTTTCAGGTATGCGCCGTCTTTGAAATAATAGATACCAATGATGGCCAGATCAGATACAAAAGTTTCCGGCTTTTCTACGAATTTGTTAATCACACCTTGTCCATCGAGAGTAACAACGCCAAAGGGACGGGGATCTTCTACTTTTTGCACCCAGATGGTTCCGTCCGGAGTGGTATCAAGAGTAAAATCAGCTTTGAAGAGAGTATCTGCAAAGGCCACTACAAGGTTTCCATCGAGCGAAGGCTCTGCGCATAAGATGGCATGTGCAGTTCCCAGGGGTTTATCCTGATAGTATATAGAGCCCTTGGCGCCTACAGACTCAGCAATTTTAATTAGTTGAGCTTCTACTTCTTTTCCAAAATTACCAATGATAAACGCCACTTCGTCCACTTTCTGACCACATACTTTGGCGATGTCTTCCACTAATCGCTGTACGATTGGTTTTCCGGCAATAGGTACCAAAGGTTTTGGAACGGTAAGTGTATGCGGGCGCATTCTTTTTCCCATACCCGCCATCGGAACGATGATTTTCATATACTCTGTTGTTTAGTTTTTTCTTTTGTTGTTATAAAATAAGAAGTGTGTTATTTACCTGTGCTTCCGAAACCACCGGCGCCTCTCTCGGTATCATTCAAGGATGCACTTAATTCCCATTCTGCGCGTTCGTGTGCTGCAATCACCATTTGTGCAATGCGCTCACCATTCTGTATGACAAACGTTTCGTTGGAAAGATTTATCAGCAGCACTTTGATTTCGCCTCTATAGTCGGCATCGATAGTACCAGGACTGTTTAACACAGTGATGCCGTGTTTAAAAGCCAGTCCGCTTCTAGGTCTTATTTGAGCTTCGAATCCCACGGGTAATTCCAGAAATAAACCAGTAGGCACCAAGATCCTGTTCATTGGAGAAAGGCTCAACGGAGCTTCCAGCTTGGCTCTCAAATCAACTCCGGCGGATTGTGCTGTTTGGTATTCCGGCAAAGCATGTCCGGAGGTATTTACGATTTTAATTTTCACAGGTTCATTCTGCTTATTACCAAGGCTCAAGCATCAAAAAATACAGGAACCTTCTCAAAAATAGTAAATTAAACCGGCTTTTTTCAATAGGATGCACATGGATGCGAAAAATTACCTGTCTGTTGGGGAAGTGATTTTTAAGGGATTGTTCTCATTCCATTTTTAGAAGAATGGCCGAAATTTCTGGAGCGAAGTTTATAAAACCAAAAAGCCCTGGCGGGCGCCAGGGCAGTTTTTGGACTAATAAACCTTACCTTATTTTAAACAACGGAAAACAACTATACCATTGTCGAATCAAAGGTACTAACTGGAATTGGAAATGAAAAAACCACGAACCTTATCAGGAAGTAAGGTTTTAGGTCAATTGATACAATGAATATGGATTAGGCGATCTTTTTAACGTCGACTGCGTTAAGACCTTTTTTGCCATCTTTTACATTAAACGAAACCCGGTCATTCTGACGAACCTTCTCTTTCAATCCGGTTACATGTACAAAAACTTCACGATCTGTTCCATCTTCCTTAATAAAGCCAAATCCCTTGCTTTCATTAAAGAACTTAATTACTCCGGTATGCATAATTTATAACATTGAAATTACTGAACTCTGAGAATGCATGACAAGGAGCTTTCCAGCTTCGAACCGCAAACCTTAACGCAGCAAGACTTTGTATGCATTAGACATACTACCTCCACTCGGGCTGTAATATTTATATGCAAATTAATCCTTTTCCTGACTTTTACTTCCTTTGGAGCAAATAATTTTTCAGATCTTCGAATTTATTGGCTAAAGGAATCGATTGCTTCGGTTTATTCATGGCCTCTTGCAATTTGACAGGGATTTGAATGCGGGACTCTATTGTTTCTTCAACTATATCTACAAATTTGGCAGGGTGTGCAGTGGCCAGGAATACTCCATTTACAGCAGTAGGATTTTCGGACTGGTATTGTTTTAAGCCCAGGTAGGCCACGGCTGTATGCGGACACATGATGTAGCCGGATTGCCGGTATACCGAGCGCATGGCTTCGCGTGTTTGGGCATCGTTGAAACTATATCCGCTAATATGAGCTTTCGTTTTTTCCAGGTCTCCGTCATACAAATCCTGAATGCGGGCAAAATTACTTGGGTTGCCCACATCCATTGCATTGGATATGGTGGCTACGGATGGTTTGGGATGAAATACGCCACTTTTCAGATAGGCAGGAACAATGTCGTTGGCATTGGTGCTGGCAATAAACGCATGAACGGGAAGGCCCATGCGTTGAGCAAACAATCCTCCGCAAAGGTTACCAAAATTTCCACTAGGTGTACAGAATACGACAGGCTTTCCTAGAGGTTTTAGTTGTGCGTACGCATAGAAATAATAAAACGATTGAGGGATTAATCGGCTTATGTTGATGGAATTGGCCGAGCTCAGCATCATCTGACTGGTAAGCGAGGCATCTAAAAAAGCTTCTTTTACCATGCGCTGACAATCATCGAAAGTGCCAGCTACTTCCAATGCTGTTACGTTGCCGCCCAGCGTGGTGAGTTGCTTTTCCTGAATTTCGGAAACTTTACCGGAAGGATAAAGAATAACTACGCGAATTCCCGGCATGTTGTAGAATCCCTGAGCCACGGCGCTGCCGGTATCTCCGGAGGTAGCTACCAGAATGGTGATTTCCTTTTTTTCTTTTTGCAAGAAATAAGACATCAGGCGGGCCATAAAGCGCGCACCAAAATCTTTGAAGGCGAAGGAGGGCCCATGAAATAATTCCAACACGTGCATGCCTTCTTCCACCTTGATCACTGGAGCATCAAAAGTAAGTACATCGCTTACGATAGATTTTAATTCCTCATCCGGGATTTCGCTTCCTATTAAGGCCTGGCAAACCCGGAAAGCAATTTCCTGGAAACTCAAATGTTCAATCTGCTCAAAGAAAGAAGCCGGAAGCGCTGGAATAGCTTCGGGCATATATAAACCATTGTCGGGTGGAAGGCCTTTGAATACAGCTTCCTCCAGACTCACACGGGAAGCTTTGTTTTTGGTACTGTACAGTTGCATGTATAAAATTCAATGTATATAAGGAATGCAAAGGTAAAAAAACTTACACTCCAACAGCGATTACTTCTTTGACTTCCGGAATCATGCGCTTCAATAAATTTTCGATTCCAGCCTTTAGGGTAATAGTGGAAGAAGGACAACCGCTGCAGGATCCTTGCAGCAAGACCTTCACTATTCCTTCTTCGTAAGAACTGAAATTAATAGCACCTCCGTCTTGCTCTACCGCAGGACGAATGTATTCATCCAAAATTACTTTTATCTTTTGAACTATTTCCGGATCATTTTCATCTACAGAAGTAGCATTGCTCATGCTTTGGGTGAATAGCGGTTTCCCCTCTTCCAGACTGCTTTTGATCAGAGCTTTCAGCATAGGAATGGTATCTGACCATTCGATGTCTTCGGCTTTGGTAACAGTAATAAAGTTATTGGAGATAAACACCCGCTTAACGAAGCTAAACTTAAAAAGATCCTTGGCCAGTTCGCAATGGGATGCGCTCGCAGGATCCGGGAAATCGACGGTTTCGTTGGTAAGTACCTGATCCACTACAAATTTTAATGAATTTGGATTGGGGCTGGATTCGGTATGTACTTGTACTATTCTATTATTCTCCATACTTCAGACGATTTTAGTAACCTCTACACTCACTTTTGCTCAAAAAGACCCACTTAATGCGAAGACAGGTGTTGCCAAGGCTATGCCATGCCGGCAAAAGTAAGCCATTCTGACTTATCCACATAGAATTACAACCAATTATTAATCGAATTCGTTTAACAATTTGTTTGTAAACCAATAAAGATAGCGTTACTGGTTGTGAATTTTTTACATAAAGATCAGCCTATCAGATGTTTAATGAAATTTTTTGCAACATTTTTTTTATGCACGTCTTGTATAGCCCAAGTATTTAAACTCGAGCACAGGGCCAATTCATACTTCCGCGTAAATGAATACTCGGAGGCATTGCCCTATTTTTTAAAACTAGACAGTCTTAAACCCAACCATCCAGAATATAATTTCAAAATCGGGATTTGTCTCTTTAACTCTCACCTAAAGAATAAATCGCTTAACTATTTTGAGAAAGCAGTGAAATTAGGCTACCAAAACAGGGAAATGGATATTTTTCTGGGAAGGGCTTATCACCTTAATCACCAGTGGGATAAGGCTATAAGTCACTACGAACGATTTAAATCCCTCAAAGTAGATACGTTGTTATTACAGCAATCGGATCAAAATGAAGAAATCAGGGAGAATCACATGGTGGCCAAAAATCTGGACCGCTACATTGAAATGTGTCATTATGGAAAAAAGCTGGTGGAGGATTCGTTGTTTCTCACGATTGAAAATCTTGGTCCTGTCATAAATAGCAAATACCCTGATTATGTGCCCGTAGTGTCTGCTGACCAGAATGTAATGATTTTTACTTCTCGGCGCGATAATTCCACCGGAGGAAAGCGCGATATCAACGATAATAAATTTTACGAAGACATTTATATCACACACAAAGACAGTGCTACCAATCAATGGGGGCCTCCCCAAAACATGGGTAGGCATATCAACAGTCCGGGGCATGATGCTTGTGTTGGCCTCTCTCCGGATGGACAAAAACTCTTTTTATATCGCTCAACAGTAGGAAGAAGAAAATCGGGCGATATTATGGCTTCCACCTTGGAGGGCACGACCTGGTCTTCACCGATATTGTTAAGTACTACCATCAATTCGGAAAGCTGGGATCCTAGTGCTTCGGTATCTGTAGATGAAAAAACTATTTTCTTTTCCAGCGATCGACCGGGCGGATACGGTGGTACCGATATTTATTATTCTACCCTGCAACCTGACGGACAATGGGCTACCCCAATTAACATGGGTCCTGACATAAATACCGCATACAACGAGGATGCACCATATATTCACCCTGATAACAAAACGTTGTTCTTCAGTTCTCGGGGACACCAAACCATGGGGGGCTTTGATATTTTTACTACCGTATACGATGATAGTACCAAGCAATGGAGCAAGCCGGAGAACGCGGGCTATCCCATTAATACAGCCGATGATGATATCTATTTTGTTTGGTCTGCCGATGGTTCGAAGGGATATTTTTCCAGTTGGAGGGAAGATAGCTACGGAGAAAAGGATATTTATGTAATTCATCGTCCGGAGGCTACACACAGTGTGGTAGTGGTGAAAGGAAAAGTTACCGACAAAGAAACCAAGCAGCCTTTGAGTGCCAGTATTACTGTGTATGATATTGAGACAAATGAAGTTGTAGGGAAATTGAGTTCCAACAGCTCTTCGGGAAGGTATGCAATGGTTTTGCCTCTACAGAAAAAATTGAAGGCTAGTTTTGAGACCGATGGATACGAAAAAAGAGAAGAAGTAATTGCTGGTCATAAGCGCAATCCTTTTTTTGAAGTAAAAAAAGATGTTTCTCTACAAAAGTTGAAAATAGGTTCGGTGATTGTTTTCAATAATATCTTTTTCGATTTCGATAAATCAAAAATTAAAAAGGAATCGGAGGAAGATCTGGAAAAGATGTATCAATTTCTTCTTCAATATCCCGAATTCCATATTGAAGTGGCAGGACATACCGATGCACGTGGTTCGGCCGATTACAATCAGAAGCTTTCCGAGCGTAGAGCACAAGCCGTTATGCACTGGCTTATTAAGAAAGGAATTTCCAAAAAACGATTGCAAGCCAAAGGCTATGGAGAAGCCCTGCCACTTTCACAACTCGAAACGGAGGAGGGAAGACAATTGAATCGTCGCACAGAATTTAAAATTCTGGATGAACAAAATGCCTTGGTGGAGAAAGCTAAGAACATGGACATAAGTTTCGAAAATAAGATTAAGTTCAATATTGATTCTTCTTACCAAAACAAAAATGGAATAAAAACAGTGCGTCGACCTGCTAAGGGTACCGTGCTGGCACAACGTGTTACCTTTATTCAGAATGCCACCGAATCGCTTACGGAATATTCAACTCATAAACTGGAGGAGATTGCCGATATGATGAGAATGCTTCCTTCGTTGCGCATCGAAATGAGAGTGTATGGAAATTTTAACGGAAATAAAGAATATAATAAGCGAGTTTCCGCCCGTCGCTCGGAGACCGTATTTAAAAAATTGATAGAAATGGGTGTTGAAAAATCCAGAATTAAGATTGAATATTTTGTTCCGGTTCCTGCCGAAACGCCTCCTTCTCTCTATGACCAAAAATCAAGGACGGTGGAGTTTATAGTACTGAATTAATTCAAAGCAAGAATGTATATTTTTCCGTAAGTTCGCAGTCAAATTGTGAATCATGGAACAACTCAAGCAAATTCTGCATTTTTTTCTTCACCTCGATGAAAAACTCATTGAATACATTGCACTCTACGGTAATTGGACGTATGCCATCATTTTTGCTATTGTCTTTGTAGAGACCGGTCTGGTTATCATGCCGCTGCTGCCCGGCGATAGCCTCTTGTTTGCTGTGGGTAGTCTTTGCGCCATCGATTCTCTCAATTTAATGCTGTCCATGGTATTGTTGTTCATTGCCGCCGTTCTGGGCGACACGCTCAATTATAGCATCGGTCGATCCATGGGGCCTGTGGTATTTGAGAAGGACTACCGGTTTATAAAAAAGAAATACCTTATTCAGGCGCAGGAATTTTATGAGAAACACGGCGGCAAAGCCATTATTATTGCCCGCTTCGTGCCCATCGTTCGTACGTTTGCTCCTTTTGTAGCGGGTATTGGTAAAATGAATTATCAGCGTTTTTTATTATTCAACATCCTCGGGGCATTTGTATGGGTGGTAGGCTTAACCATGTTGGGCTTTCTCTTTGGAAATATTCCCATTGTAAAAAACAATTTCGAACTGGTGATCTTCGGAATTATTGGCCTGTCCTTATTACCCATTGTATTTGCTTTTCTGAAAGAAAAATTATCGTAATATGGAAGCCTTGTATGGATTGATCGGATTTCCACTGACACATTCTTTTTCAAAAAAATATTTTACAGAAAAGTTTGAGCGGGAACAAATCTCCGGACATCGCTATGAGCTTTTTGAAATGAAAACCTTAGAGGGACTCAAATCACTTATTTCGGAGCATCCGGATTTAAGAGGTTTGAACGTAACCATTCCTCATAAAGAGAAAGTACTTGAGCTTTTGGATGAAATTGATCCTGCCGCACAAAAAATGGGTGCGGTGAACGTGATTAAAATTTCCGGAGGACATTTAAAAGGGTATAACTCAGATTTCTTCGGATTTAAAAAAAGCCTGGAAAATTTATTGGGTGGAACAATGCCTGAGAAAGCGCTCATACTGGGCACAGGCGGGGCTTCCAAAGCGGTAAAGGCTGCCCTGGAAGCCTTGGGCATTTCCTACACTGAAGTTTCCAGTTCGGGGAAAGCTGCGCTTTCGTACGACCAACTAACCGAATCGGTGATTGGGGAACATCGTTTGCTCATCAACACTACTCCCTTAGGCATGTACCCTAAGGGAGAAACCTTTCCTCAGTTGCCTTACGAGGCTATTACTTCTTCGCATTTTGCATTTGACCTGGTGTATAATCCTTTGGAGACAACGTTCATGCGGTTGGCAGCCGCACGGGGAGCTCAGGTCGCCAATGGATTGGAGATGCTGCATTTGCAGGCTGAAAAGGCTTGGGAAATTTGGAATGCCTAATCAGATACACTTCATGAATCTTTTTCGATGGTTGGCGCTGCTGGGTATCGTGCTTACCCATTTTCTGCAAGCAGGGCTGTGCAGCGGCACGTTACTGACTCTTCAGAAAGATACCATCCTGGAGCTGCACGAACTGAAAGGTTCCTTGCCTGCGATAGGTCAGCGAGTAGATGTATATACCACATTTGAAAATACAGGATTAGCGGCCGAGTATCACATCGGTCGCGGGCATATTTTGCTGGCTACTTCCCAACGTGTGCGTATTAAAGTGGTGTTGGTATATGGCTCCTGGATGGCACCCATTCCTGAATCCGGGCAGACCTTGGAAGTACCGATGCTGGTTCGCTTAAAATGGAATGGCAGTGGAGTGCCAATACACAACCTTACAACAGCCCTGGATCAGGTGGAAGAGATGATTCAATTCAGGCAATGGGACCGGGCTGGGTTGCTGCTGGATTCGCTCGCCATCGTGTATCCAGAGCATCCCTCTCTTTGGATTTCAAAAGCCAGATTATGTTTAAAGAAAGAACAATTTCTGCAAGCAGATTCTCTTTGTAGTCTTGTGTTAAAAAGAGAAAGAAAAAGCCAAACCTATGCTCTGCGGGCGTTTGCGCGAATTGGTTTGCGCAACTATGCCATGGCAAGTGCAGACATCGACTCGGCTTTATTGGATATGCAAGCAGATAAAAACAAAAGTTCGCTTATTCAATTGCATAAATTGCAAGTGCAATTACTCGATTCCCTTCAGGAGCCCGAACGCCGGTGTGAACACTCCAACGCTCTGCTAACACTGGCCGGAGAAAATTTTGCCTTTCGCAATTACCACCATTTTTATTGTCAGCATATTTCTATTCCTGTATTCCGATTCCATTGTTATGGAAAAGTAATTCAATACAGCACGTCTCGAATAGAGTTTCAACTTGAGAAGACTTCTAAGAAAAAGTATAGAAGAACCAAACAAAGCCAGGATTTGAAAGCAGGAAAAATTTTATTTCCGGAGCGCAGCCTGGAGGGAAAACTTTCGTATCCGGTGTGTAAAATTTTTAGTATAAAGGATGGCAGGATCGTGCTGGAAATTCTTTACTGGAGCGGTACTCAGGGTTTTGATCCACACCCGGAACCGTTGGAGCCAGATCAGTTTTATTATTGGTTTTTTTGAACCCTAAATTTTCATGAAGTTGATAACTGTTGGTTATGCAATTAAACCGGCTTTTCTCAATAAAAGCGAAGCGCACTATGGAGAAAGCTCATGGATCGTTGATCCATGGCCGGTAATCCCGACTTAGAAAATCACGGGCTTAGAAAAGAAATTCTTCTATTCAATTCCTTCTGAAGCCCTTGATTTTAGTAGTCGTTTTTCAATAGAAGAATTTCTATTGAAAAATTAGGGTTAAGTCTCCAAACACTACGTTGCCTTTATGTAGAATTCAAACTCAAGATTTTATTTTGGGCGTGTCCCGTCGTGGTGGCGCCTTAGGCGCCACGTCACTTGGGCCGGGCTATCGCTGCAAGCCCATGGTGGTGGCGCTACAGGCGCCACCACCATGGCTTTACACTCTATCCCTCACGCAAAACCAGCCAGCTAAAATAAATGATTCAGAAGGAATCGAAAACAATAAATTTTATTCGAGGCTCATGATTTTCCATACCGTGATTACCAGCCATGGATTTACGATATCGAAGCGTTTTCCTTCTGCGCTTCACTTCTATTGAGAGAAGCCGTTTGAAGGGGGCACTTCTCATATTAGAATAAAAGGGAATATCACTTCCTCATAAGAGGCATTCGCAAAAAGAGAGGAAAGATCAGGAAATTTTTTACTTTTCCGTATACAATACATTCACCAGCGTTTGTCCCACGGCCTTTAAGGTGCGGCGGTCGATCACATTCATATTGTCTTGTTGCGTATGCCAGTAAGCTCCGAAGCCCTGGTGCGGATCGTACTCAATGATGTCGATCATAGGAATATTAGCATCTTTGATCACATAATAGTGATCGTCGGTAATCATGCCTCCCATTTGATGGATAAAAAATTCTCCATAACCACTTTGTCCGGCAACTTCCCACACACGGTTCATAATGCTGGGAGCGGCATTCATGCTGTGTGACTCTTTGTTGAAGCGCGCTCCTTTGGCTCCTACCATGTCGAGCAGAATGCCATAGTAAGCAGAGTAATTGGGTAAATGCTTGTTTTTAGCCCAATGCTGGCTTCCCAAACAATACGAATCTTCTACAGCAGGTTTACCATAATCTTCCACATCGAACAAGATACAGTCGATGCCTACTGTTGGTTTGGAGGAGGAGGTTTGAAACAGTCGGGCCAATTCAAGTATTACACCTACGCCAGAGGCCCCGTCGTTAGCCCCGTCCAGGGTGGCCTTGGGATTAGCAGGATCTTCGTCAGCCCAGGGACGAGTATCCCAATGCGCGGCCAGAATAATTCTGCGAGGAGCGGTAGGCGCCAAGGAAGCAATTATGTTTTTGCCTTTCAGTACTACGCCATCGTGCGCTTTTACGCTAAAGTCCTGCTCTATTACCGGGATCCCCCAGGCTTTAAAGCGAGCAGCCAGAAAGGCACCGCAGGCTTTGTGAGACTTGGTGTTTGGAATCCGTGGACCGAAATTTACCTGCTGTTGAATATACGAATAGGCAGAGTCGGCATTGAATGCCGGAAACTTACTGTAATCGGGCTTTGCAGCCTGGGTGCTATCTATATTTTTGATAGGTTTGGTGCCTTTTTCTTCACAGGCACAAACAAACACCAGCAACAACAGAAGGAAAATTTTATTCTTCATAGGCCCAGTCCACTCCGGTTTTCATATCCTTGATTACAATACCTTCGGACTTAAAGTACGTGCGTATTTTATCTACTTTATCGTATTGTTTTTGAGCCTTTGCATCTTTGTACAAATCCAGCAATCCTTCTACGAAGGTATCGACTTTTTCAACCGGCTCTTCCTGCAGTCCCAAAATGTGTTCTACCACATCCACATATGTTTGCTGCATGCGCAGGAAGGTTGGCTCGTTGAGATGAGTAAGCGATAGGGTATTGGTATAGAATGAATTTATTTTCTTTAATAAATTAAAGACATGCCCGATGGTAATCGCGGTATTAAAGTCATCGTTAAGGCCGTCAAAGCAAGCATCGCATAGTTTATGAATTTCCTGGCATAGGGCATCATCCGTTTGCCAGCTTTCCGGCGAAGTAAATTTCTTTACGATGCGTAAGCCGTTGATTACTTTTTTGTACGCTTTGGCTGCACCCAGCAATGCCTCGTTGGAGAAGTCGAGGGTTGAGCGATAGTGTGCTTGAAGAATGAAATACCTCACAGCCATAGGACTGTAGGGGCGATCGAGTAAAGGATTGGAACCAGTGAATAATTGATTCATGGTAACAAAGTTGCCCAGTGACTTTGCCATTTTTTGGCCATTGATGGTGACCATGTTATTGTGCATCCAGTAGTTGGCAGGCAAACAGGCATTGCAGGCTACGGACTGTGCGATTTCACTTTCGTGGTGCGGAAACATAAGATCCATGCCACCTCCGTGAATATCAAATTTTTTACCAAGGTATTTGGTGCTCATCGCCGAACATTCCAGGTGCCAGCCCGGAAAACCGGCTCCCCATGGCGAGTTCCAGCGCATGATATGCTCAGGAGCTGCTTTTTTCCAAAGTGCGAAATCGGAAGACTTACGCTTGTCGCCTTGTCCTTCGAGGTTGCGTGTGGCTTCAAGTAATTCTTCGAGTACCCTTCCGGAGAGTTTACCGTATGGATTTGAACCCGCATATTTTTCTACGTCAAAGTACACCGATCCATTGCTTTCGTAGGCGTAGCCATTGCGAAGGATCGATTCTACCATTTCAATCTGTTCGGTGATGTGACCGGTAGCGGTAGGCTCAATGGAAGGAGATTTCACGTTGAGTTTCTTCATCACGGAGTGGTAGGCTTCGGTATAGAGTTTTACAATTTCCATAGGCTCCAGCTTTTCCAGCTTGGCGCGTTTGGCAATTTTATCTTCTCCATCGTCCGAATCCTGCTCCAAATGTCCAACGTCTGTAATGTTGCGAACATACCGAACTTTATACCCCAGGTATTGAAGGTAACGGAATACCACATCGAAGGTGATGGCAGGACGGGCATTGCCCAGGTGGGCTTCCCCATACACAGTGGGGCCGCACACGTACATGCCTACATGCTCCTCAAGTAAAGGAGTAAATACTTCCTTTTCCCGGGTGTAGGTATTGTAAATTTTTATGCTTGGTTTTTCGCTCATGATTTTTCCTGCCTACAAAGCACCAGGTGCACAGCAGTAAAGAATTATTTCATATTATGGTAAACGGCTTGCACATCGTCTTCCGCTTCCAGTTTATCAATCAGTTCAAGAATTGCATCTTCCGCCTCACCGCTTAATTCCACGGTGGTATTGGGCAAACGCTGTAATTCAGAACTGATCACCTCAATGCCTTTATCTTCGAGGGCTTTAGACATGCTTCCGAAGTCTTGGTAAGAGGTATACACATAGAGTTCTCCATCATCGGAGAGTGCAATATCCTCTAAACCAAAATCGATGAGTTCAAGTTCCAGCTCTTCCATATTGTGGCCTTCTGCTTTGAACTTAAACACCCCTTTGCGGGAAAAAAGGAAATCGAGGGAACCTGTTTTGCCCAGCGATCCTTCGGAGCGGGTGAGGTGCATACGTACCGTGGCAACTGTACGGGTGCTGTTATCGGTGGCACACTCTATAACAATGGCCACACCATTCGGACCATATCCTTCGTATACAATTTCTTCCAGGTCCTTTTCTTCCTTGCTTACCGCTCGTTTGATGGCAGCTTCCACGCGGTCTTTGGGCATGTTTACCCCTTTGGCGTTCTGCATGGCAAGACGCAAACGCGGATTGCTGTCGGGATTTGGCCCACTGGCTTTTACCGCCATTACAATCTCTTTCCCGATACGTGTAAAGGCTTTCGCCATTTTGTCGTAGCGGGCAAACATTTTATGTTTCCGTTTTTCAAATATACGTCCCATACTGTAGTGCAAAAATTAGGTCGTGAATTTACAAAATTGCCCGGATAGATGATACCCCATCAAGGAAAATAGAAATCAGTCTGGAAGGATTCTTGGTATTATTTTTAATATTTTTCAGGTTTATACATCTCCTATCTTCCATGCTTGCGAATGATTCGCTGGCTTATTTCGGTAAAATAAGCCTGATTGTATGGGCCGAACCAGTTCATATCACGGGTTTCCATGCGGTCTTCGTCGTAGTATTTGTCTACATTCACGTAGCCTATGTAGCCTCCGTTAAAACTGGTCACCAGCAAAGGCGTTCCTTTTTCCAGGGCTAGTGGCTCCAGGTCCGGCATCAGTTCTCCTGAGAAATCACAAGGCATGCCCAACATCAATACATCGCCTATTTGAAGCACCTTGATGGAGCAAGACCAATCGCCAAACAGAAGTTTAAACAGCCAGGGTCGAATTCTATAATCGCGACTGATTTTTAAATGGGGTTCTCGCAACGACAAAGGAATGTGACTGCAATCCAGGCGTTGAACGGCTACGGTCTTCATAGACGGTATCCCATTGGCGATGATGGCAGCCAGACTATCGCCAATATAACGAGCTTGCAATGCATCACGGCCTTTTTCGTAAGTGGCCGGAGAATGGCTTCCTACGGCGCCTGCCATGAAACACACCATGGAGGCCGCATTGGATTTTTCAAGATGGTGTACCAGCACTCCCGGGTAATCGGCCGATATGGAGTGGTTGGCAATGGCCAGGCAATTGGCGTGTGCCGCATAAGTGACCAGAAGTGCTTTGTCTCCGCTGCGTTTGGTAAATTGGAGTGCGCGCAGCCAGCCATCAATTTTACTGTCCTCGTAATTGAGGCGGTTACGCACGTAAGGTGTGGCATCCCAGCGGCCGTAGGAAACAGTTGCCTGCTCCTTGGATGCACGGGCCAGCAAAATGCATTTCAAAAATTTAGAGCAGAGTGTATCTACATACTCCTGATCGTAACGACCTGCAATAAACCGACTCGCCCAACCTCCGGCCCAACCACCGGGAGCGTTGTGTGTATGTGTAGCCGAAAAATAAAGCTGTTCAGGGGAGATGCCATGAGACGCCAGTGAGTCATTCAAGCGTTTTACTACTAACGGCGGCATGATTAATAAATCGGCCGAAAGAAGATACACCTGCTTGTTTTTCCATTCCAGCGCAAAAGCACGTGCATACAAAGAATCTGCAATTCCGGAAAATTCACCCCGTAGCCCATACCCACATAAATCCAAGGTTTTGTGCGGGGTAATGGAGGTGCGTGCCCAACCAGCCTGGAAGTCTGATTCGGACGCGGTATCGTTTTGGGAAAGTTGGAGCGAGTCTATGCGCGCCGACATCTCCTGATAATACTCCTGCTGCTGATAAGGGCTGCGGTCTACACCAGTGATGGAAATGGAAGCCAACAAGAGCAACAACACTATAATACCCAACAAGGAATAGGCAAGCCACCGAAGAATTTTCATCCCGCGATTCACGTGGTTAAAAAATTATAAAATATTTAAAACCTGCTCTTTGATCTTTTCCAATTCATCTTTCATTTCCACCACGCATTTCTGAATGTTGGCATCGTTGGATTTGGAGCCAATGGTATTGATTTCTCTTCCGATTTCCTGAGCAATAAAACCAAGTTTTTTCCCATTGGATTCTTTGTTTTTCATGGTTTCACGGAAATAATCCAGGTGTGTTTTTAAACGGAGTTTTTCTTCGCTGATATCGAGTTTTTCGATGTAGTAGATAAGTTCCTGTTCAAATCGTCCCTGGTCCACATTCTCCATTTGCAAATCCGCCAGGCTATTGCGTATACGTTCTTTGATGGTTTGAATACGGATAGGATCAAATTCCATCACCTTGTTCAGGCGATTTTCAATAATGTCTAAGTACTCAGAAAATTTTTGAGCAATGGTTTTTCCTTCATCCAAGCGGAATACATCAAATTTTTTGATGGCTTCCTGCAGTACGCCGAAAATAAATTTCCACTCTTCATCATTATCGTTGAGAGCCACTTCCGAGTCCAGGGCGCCTGGTAATTGTAAGGCCGTTTGAAATAAATTATCCGCTTTGGCATTGGCCATGCTGGCTGCCTGCTGCAACTCCTGGTAGTAAAAGGCTACCAGTTCGCGGTTGATACTTACCTTGGGTTTAACCTCTCCCTTTTGGCGAATGTCAAAACTCAGGGAAATTTTGCCCCGTTCTACCGCAGTATTTAGAAGATTGCGCACATCGAGTTCTCGGTCTGCGTATTCTTTTGGAAGCCGGAGATTTAAATCTAAAAATTTTGAATTGAGAGATTTGATCTCAACAGATACTGCGAGTCTTTCGTTTTCCGAAACGCTTACACCGTATCCGGTCATGGATTTGATCATATTGGGAGTTATTCTTTGTTCGTAATTTTGTATTCACAGCCACGAATGCCTGGCCTTTGTCAGACGCATTTTCCTGGTAATGCAACCGGAGAGCGGAAAGAGGGCAATCTTCATTGTGATTGCTACCTTACCAAGACACCATCGTATTTGCCGCGAATAAGAGGGTAAGATACATAATTTTAGAATGGTGTCGGTATTATCGATGAAAATCTTCTTTCTGTTATTCCGGTAGAAAGGTAAGTTTACATTGAGATGCCAAGCGCTGACCTTCTTTGAACGCTTTAAAAGAATAACCAACTCTTCTGAAGGCTATTGCTCACTACTTTCCAACACTTGCGAAATGTTCTTTTAAAATTCATACAATCAGTTTGTTAAAGCGAAGTCAGCGTATTATTTTTGTGTCCCATGGAGAAACGTCTTATCATCGATCATACCTTACTTCAGATCACCATAGACCGGCTTTGCAGTCAATTAATAGAAAACCATGATGATTTTAAAGACACCGTGCTATTAGGCTTGCAACCGAAGGGAATCTATTTGTCTGAGAGGATCTGCAAAAAATTAAGTGAAACCCTAGGCTTCCCCATTCCTTTGGGTTGTCTGGATTCCACCTTCTTTAGAGACGATTTTCGGAAATCGGGGAAACCCTTGGTGGCTAATACCACCCATATTCCTTTTCATATTGAAAATAAAAAAGTAATTCTCATCGACGATGTATTGTATACCGGTCGTTCGGTGCGTGCTGCCCTGGATGCCATGATTGCTTTTGGCCGACCTGCCAAGGTGGAATTGCTGGCTTTGATAAACCGGAAATACAGTCGTGATTTACCCATACAAGCCAACTACGTTGGTTTGGGAGTGAATTGTCTGGATACAGAACGCGTGCTGGTGGAGTTGCGTGAACAAGGAGTAGCAGAAGATAATATCTGGTTGATCGATAAAAAAAATAAAGAAGCATAGGGTATGGAGCAACAATTGAGTGTCCGGCATCTGCTAGGTATCAAAGACTTGAAGGCTCAAGATATTCAACTGATATTGGATACGGCCGACAATTTTAAAGAGGTACTGAACAGGCCTATTAAGAAAGTGCCTTCCCTCCGCGACATCACCATAGCGAATATCTTCTTTGAAAACTCTACCCGCACTCGTCTCTCTTTTGAGTTGGCTGAAAAAAGATTATCGGCAGATGTAGTAAATTTTTCCGCTTCCGGAAGCTCCGTAAAAAAAGGAGAAACCCTGCTCGATACGGTAAATAATATCCTGGCTATGAAAGTGGATATGGTGGTAATGCGCCATGCTTCCGTAGGCTCACCACATTTTCTTTCCCGTCATATACAGGCCAATATTGTAAATGCCGGCGATGGTACGCACGAACACCCTACCCAGGCTTTACTCGATGCATTTTCCATCCGTGAAAAACTAGGTAGTTTGGAAGGAAAGAAAGTGTGTATTTTTGGAGACATCCTGCATTCCAGAGTGGCATTGTCAAATATTTTCTGCTTACAGAAAATGGGAGCAGAAGTAATGGTATGCGGACCCAGTACTTTGTTGCCACGGCATATCCGCGACCTCGGAGTAAAGGTAGAACTGAACCTCCGGAAAGCATTGGAATGGTGCGATGTAGCCAACGTATTGCGCATTCAACTGGAAAGGCAAACCATAAAATATTTTCCCAGTCTTCGGGAATATTCACTCTATTATGGAATCAATAAAGCCCTTCTGGATAGCCTTAACAAAGAAATTGTGATCATGCATCCAGGACCAATCAACCGGGGAGTTGAAATTACCAGCGATGTGGCCGATTCCGCGCATTCCATAATTCTCGATCAGGTTGAAAACGGGGTAGCCGTGAGAATGGCAGTGTTGTATCTCCTTTCTCAAAAAAAATAAATGGCAGCCTCCTGGAAAAAATACCTGCTGAAAGCTGCAGGCGTTTACAACGTGGTCTGGGGCATGTGGGTGCTGTTTTTCCCGCAATCTTTCTTCTCACTGTGTGGCATTCCACTTATCAATTATCCCGAAATATGGCAATCAGTAGGTATGATTGTTGGCGTCTACGGCATAGGATATTGGATTGCCGGAGATCAGCCCGATCAGCAATGGCCGCTGTTGCTGGTGGGATTTTTAGGAAAGCTTTTCGGCCCCATAGGAGCGCTGTGGAACATCGCACAAGGTAAGCTGGAGCCTTGTTTCTTTTGGATCAACGTATTTAACGACCTCATCTGGCTTCCTTTCTTTTTTATCATCCTTTTGCATACCTATCGGAAAAACAAACAGCCATAAAAAGGCTTTAATGAGATTTTTCCATGAACGCAGCGTTCCATTAAATACTCTGCCAGTATTTGTTGAAATTCTGATTCGCAGTTCCTACCTTATCGGTAGGATTCTAACCAATTCGCATTCGAGCATTGGGGAAGCCTGCATAAAAATTACTCATAAGAAACGAAACCTAAAACGAAAGGAATAGCAAACTATGGATTTTCAAATCGGCGATAGGGTGAAAATTTCAGGACAAGAAACCGTTGGCGAAATACTGCTCATCAGGGGTAAAGAAGCAGAGGTTGTATTTGGATTGATGAAATCTACGGTTAAGCTCAATAGGCTTGAATTGGTAGAAGAGGAAGAGGAGGAGTACGGAGCAATCGAAAACACAGGCGAAATGCAACAACAGTCGGCATTTGACACGAAGGATAAACTGATGAATTTTCAGTTTCAGCTTGACCTGCGTGGAAAGATGAAAGATGAGGTATTGTATGAATTACAAAAGCAACTAGACGATGCCATTTTGCTCGGAATAAAGGAATTCAATATTCTGCATGGTCGCGGCACCGGAGTAATTAAAACAACCGTGCGACATGAACAAAAAAATACAAAGAGATTGACAGCTTTCAGGATGCGGCAGGGCATGGTGGCGATGGGATAACGGTGGTAAAGATGAAATAGCACATGTTGATTATTCTTGAATAGAAAAACAAAAACCGTGAAAACCTGATGGGACGCAATGGTAGACGACATGAATTGTTTCAGCAAATAATACTAAAATAGCATTGAACCTAGCATTTCCCAGGACATGATGTACTTTATTCAAGAACTTAAAAACCGGAACGAAATATTATTCTTTTTTGGTTCGTTTTGTTTTATTCTATCAATAATTTTTCTGATCCTTACCAGAATACATGCCGTTTATGTCCATCAAGTCAACGCTTGGTTTAAGCCTTTTAAGTTTGCGGTATCCTTAGGTATTTATTCCTGGACCATGGCTTGGTATTGTTATTATTTATCTGGTTTTAATGTGTCACTGTTTAATTGGACAGTAGTTTTCTTGTGGAGTTTTGAAATTATATACATTGCCCTGCAAGCCAGTAAAGGACAACTTTCTCACTACAATATTTCTACTCCTGTATACACCCTGCTATACACTTGCATGGCGATTGCGGCGACGGTGGTTACGGTATATACCGCGTATATCGGATACCTCTTTTTTATACAGGAATTCCCTGACTTACCCTCGCATTATGTATGGGCAATCCGATTGGGAATAGTGTTGTTTGTTATTTTTTCATTTGAAGGCTTTGCTATGGGATCCCGCTTGAATCATAGTGTTGGAGGGCTCAACGACAACTCGAATTGGTTTATTTTGGGTTGGAGTAAGACGGTCGGAGATTTAAGAGTTTCCCATTTTATTGGCATGCATGCCATGCAGGTGCTTCCCTTGGTTTCGTTTTACATTTTAAAAAGCACAAGCTTCACGGTAGCCTTAGCGATTTTGTACGCTCTGTTGTCTGTGGCTACACTGGTTCAAGCGCTGTGCGGCAGGCCGGTATTGCAAGCAAAAAAATTACAATAACATTTTCGAAGAGTAGTTGCCGAGGAAAGTTTCCTGATTTTTTTGAGAAACCAAATGGTTGCGTATATTTGCCGGTACCATGTTTTAAAGAACAATCAAAAGAAATTAAATTTTCTAAGAACTTTCTCGCGTGATTAATGGCGTTAACCAAAATATGGCTTCATAAAGAGCGGCAATTATTTTCTGAAGGAACTATACACTGTACAAAATGAATAAAACAAAAATTACTATCAGCGCCTTGGTAGCGGCGGAAAGAGCTAAAGTTTGGGATTATTATACCAAGCCGGAACACATTACCAAATGGAATTTTGCAGTGGATTCCTGGCATTGTCCCTCAGCATCCAACGATATGAGGGTGGGAGGCACATACTCCGCCAGAATGGAAGCCAAGGATGGAAGTTTTGGTTTTGACTTTGAAGCCGTGTATGACGAAATAATTCCGGGCGAAAAATTTTCGTATACGATGTCAGATTCCAGGAAGTTGGAGGCTGCTTTTATAGCCCAAGGCCCTCAAACGGAAGTGGTAATTATTTTTGAAGCCGAATCTGAAAACCCAGTGGAAATGCAACAACAAGGGTGGCAACAAATCTTAGATAATTTTAAATCCTACACGGAGAAACATTAAAACTTTCGCACGGCCCGTAATTTGCTATCCTGATTCTTGCGAAAGGCTTGGATGGCAGAAAATGGAATCCATGGTGATGCAAGGACCATTGCATTGTGCTCAGGCATCTACCAAAATTTTTTTGGAGAGTTCCGAGTCTTTTCGTTGGCTGGAACAGGCAGTACGATTCATAAGCTTTTACAAAGGTTGAATCGAATAGGCCAGCTTCTAAAAGCTCGGGAAGGTGCGTATCTTCTCCCATAGCCATGTTGGTTTATGTTCCCATTTCCGTGTAAGGATCTTTAGGAAGTTATGACCCAACCGGGAAAGGTTGGTTGCTCTGCGGCAGCAGTGGATTGACTTGTGGCGAAATCTCCAAAATAAAAAGGGAGACAGGTATTCCTTGAAAAGAGTTAATCGTTTGACATTCAGAAAAATAAAAATCAGAGACTCCACCGTAAGCTATTTCAACTCTGCTCAAAAAAAGGTAAATTGCAGGCTATTTACTTGAATATTGTAAGCATGGAGCGGATCCGGAACTTTTGCATAATTGCCCACATCGATCACGGGAAAAGTACACTTGCCGATCGTCTTTTAGAGGTCACAGCCACTGTGAACAAGAGACAAATGCAAGCGCAGGTACTCGACGACATGGACCTGGAGAAAGAGCGTGGTATCACCATCAAGAGCCACGCGATACAAATGGATTATATTTATAAGGGGGAGAAGTACATTCTAAACCTGATAGATACTCCAGGACACGTGGATTTTTCTTACGAAGTGTCTCGATCTATTGCGGCCTGTGAAGGGGCCTTGCTTTTGGTGGATGCCTCGCAAGGAATACAAGCTCAAACCATTTCCAATTTATACCTGGCGATGGAAAACAACCTGGAAATTATTCCGGTGTTGAATAAAATAGATTTACCTGGCGCCATGCCTGAAGAGGTAAAAGACCAAATGGTAGATTTATTGGGTTGCGATCGAAATGGTATTTTATCGGCCTCGGGCAAAGAAGGTACTGGTGTGCCGGAGTTGCTGGAAGCCATAGTGGAGCGTATACCTGCTCCTAAAGGGAATAAAGATGCCGCCCTCCAAGCATTGATTTTTGATTCAGTATACAATTCTTTCCGTGGCATCGAAGTAATATTCCGTTGTTACAACGGCAGCATCCGGAAAGGCGATAAAGTAAAATTCGTAGCGACCGGGAAAGAATATTTTGCCGACGAAATCGGGATCCTTCGTTTGACCAAGGAGCCTCGTGACGTAGTAGAGGCAGGCGATGTAGGCTACCTCATTTCCGGAATCAAAACCGCTAAAGAAGTAAAAGTAGGCGATACCATTACCCATTTCGATAAACCCTGTCAGCAGGCGATCAAAGGTTTTACAGAAGTAAAGCCCATGGTATTTGCGGGAGTATATCCGGTAGATACTTCTGATTTTGAAGACCTGCGTGAATCGATTGAAAAATTACAGCTTAACGATGCTTCGCTGGTTTGGGAGCCAGAAACATCGGCTGCTCTTGGCTTTGGCTTCCGTTGCGGCTTCCTGGGGATGTTGCACATGGAAATTGTGCAGGAACGCCTTGAACGCGAATTCGATCAAACCGTTATTACTACCGTTCCTTCGGTACAATTCTGGGCGTTCGATACCAATGGTGAAAAGCATATTGTGAACGCTCCTTCTGAAATGCTGGATCCCAATAAGCTGGAGCACATCGAAGAACCTTTCATCAAAGCGCAAATCATCACCAAAAGCGACTACATAGGTCCAATCATGGGCTTATGCATGGATAAGCGTGGGGTATTGAAAAATCAAACCTATCTGACTACCGATCGTGTAGAAATGAATTTTGAAATGCCGCTTTCTGAAATGGTATTTGATTTCTTCGATAAGCTGAAGTCCATCTCACGAGGATATGCATCGCTGGATTATGAACTGATCGGCTACCGTGAATCGAACATGGTGAAGTTGGACATTCTGCTTAATGGAGAAAAGGTGGATGCCCTCAGTGCCATCGTGCACCGCGATAAGGCCTACGAGTGGGGTAAAAAATTATGCGAAAAACTCCGGGAGTTATTGCCGCGTCAGCAATTTGAAATCGCGATTCAGGCGGCCATCGGGGCAAAAATTATTTCACGCGAAACAGTGAAAGCCATGCGGAAAGACGTACTAGCCAAATGTTATGGTGGTGATATTTCGCGTAAGCGTAAACTTCTCGAAAAGCAGAAGAAGGGTAAAAAGCGCATGCGCCAGGTTGGAAACGTAGAGATCCCTCAGGAAGCGTTTATGGCAGTGTTAAAGTTGAATGATTAAGCATGAAAGAGTTTAAAAAATATTTCAAAATAAAAGCAGAAGTGCAGGATGTTTACAATGCTATTGTAAACCCCGACATGATTGAACTCTGGACCGGTGAAGAAGCTTTCATGGACGATCAGCCGGGCACGGAATTTTCTTTGTATGGAGGAAATATCGTTGGCAAAAACATATCGTTGGAGAAAGAGAAAAAAATTGTACAGCACTGGTATTTTGGGGATGAAAGTAACCCTTCGGAGGTGACCATGTTGTTTCATGCGGAAAAGAACCGGACTTCGGTTGAAATCCGTCAAAACAATATTCCGGAGGAGGCATTTGAAAATATCAGTGAGGGTTGGTCTTATGCGTATTTTGAACCAATCCGTGAATTGCTGGAAGAATAATGATAATTGCGGTTTTTCTGTTCGTTCCGGAGGTTACTTTTTCCACACAATCCTCATAAACAGAGGCTTTCCAAAATAGGGAGCAAGCATGTTTAAGCCCCTGGGTATGAAAATAAAAAGCATTCTAATAGTATTGTCGGCAGTGCTGCTTCTGGTAGCCTGCCGTAAAAATTTCGATAATTTAGGCTGGGATTCCAAGGTAGTAGCACCTATCATCAAAACCAGTTTAACCCTCGAAAACATTCTACGCGATACAACCAAAGTTAAAATTGCTGCCGATAAAAGTATTACCATCGTTAACCGCGACAGCATAGCCGGCATTTCGCTGGATACTCTGGTAGCCTTGAATACTCCCGCTTTCGAACAAACAAGGAAACTTGACCAGATTGTTTTGGACGAACGATCTCAAACCAGCTCGGTTAGCTTTCAGCAATTATTGCAAAGCGCAGGACTTACCACCTTAATCACCGATGGGTCCACCGTTCCTTTTCCTATTACGTATGGACCTATTCCTGTTAGCAATGTGGCCATCGATATCAGCAATATTTTTACCTCTGCCGATATTAAAACAGGTACTCTCGAACTTACCATAAACAATGGCCTTCCGCTGGATCTAACCAATGTTAATCTCACCCTTAGAAATTCTGGTAACAGCGCCATCATTGTGCAACGCACTATTGCCTCCGTTCCCAAAAACACCTCTACTTCCATATCAGAAAGTCTGGCGGGAAAACAGGTGGAAGGAAATCTCTTGGGAAATATAAATTTGAATATAAGCTCCAGTTCATCCTTTGTTGTCGATTACAGCGATCAGGTTCAGATTACGATAAGAGTCACGGGAGTTAAAGTAAACAGTGCCACCGCTGTGTTCCCGGCTCAGGAAGTAGTAAACAATACCGATGTCGTTGTCCTCGAAGGGCTTGACGATATACGACTTACACATGCTACCATCAAGTCGGGCGATGTAGTGGCAGAGGCCATCAGCACGATCAACGATTCTTTATTTTTCGACTACCTTATTCCTGGGGCCAAGAAAAATGGTGTAGCCTTTTCAACAAAAGAAGCGGTTCCTCCCAATGGAAATAAAACCTATCGTTACGATTTCAGTGGTTATGAGCTGGACCTTACCGGACTAAGCCAGGATACCTTTAACACCTTTGTCAATCAGTTGATCGGCAACATGAAATATTCGGGAAATCTGATTTCCTTGTCACTCACCGATTCACTGCGGATGAGAATTTCCACGCAAAACCTTACGCCGTCTTTTGTGCGTGGATACCTGGGAAGGGATACAATATCATTAGGTCCGGAAACAGTCCGCATGGATCTCTTCCGGAACATCCAAAACGGCACGCTGAATTTTGAAGAGGCAGATCTCCGCATTTCCATCGAAAATGGCATGGGATTACCTGCCGCAGTAAAAATTAATCAGGTCAGGGCCAGCAATACGCGCACAGGCGCTTCGGCCTTGCTCACAGGTCCTGTTATTGGAGTCGACCAAATGATCCCTGCTGCCGTAGAGATTCCATACACCACGGGCAATGCCGAAATCGTGCTGAATACTGCTTCGGGCCACAACACGCAAGATCTTCTCAATGTATTGCCCGATGAATTTACCTACCAAGTAACGGTGGTAACCAATCCTGCAGGCTTTACGGGGAATATGAATCAATTTGCCTTTACAGATAAAGCATTTAAAGCTAGTCTGGATGTTTCCATTCCGTTGTCTATTCTCGCCAATCAGCTCACCTTGATGGATACAGTAGCGCTCAGTGCTTCAGGATTTAAGAACAGAAATGCGAGTTCCGGAAGTATAAAAGTGGCAACTTACAATGGCTTCCCACTGGACGCTTCGGTAGAAATGTATTTAATGGATGCGAATCAGTTTATTACCGACACTTTGTCGGCCAATTCATCGGCTTCCGCGGCTTCGCTGGATGCGGCCATGAAAGTGAAAGAAAGAGCACATAGTGTGCTGGAATTTCCTACTGATGAAGCGGCCATGCAACATTTGTACAACGCGGCTTACGTAGCGTTTAAAGTTTCTTTTACTACAAAGCCACAAGCTCAGTTTTTAAAAATTTACAGCACTTATTCCATCGATTTCCAAATTATCGGAGATCTTCAGTATAGGTTTTAAGTAGACATCATGTTGCGCCAACTTTTATTATTTGTATGCGGGATTGTTCTCTGTTCCGTTTCATTATTCGCCCAACAAGGAAGCCTAGCGGATGCCTGGCTGTACCCGGACTCCAGCCTCGAAGGGGGGAAGGAGCGAAGAATTCTATTCCAAGGAGATTTTATTCAGAATGCTTCCAGTTTGCCGAATTACTTTATTGGCCAAGTGTATCAGGCATCTTTTTTAGATGACGAAATAAAAAACACAGCATTTAATCGTCTTCGTGCAAACAATCGTCTAGGGCTAGATGCCCAAGCATCCTTGGCATTCTCCTGGCAATCAAAAGACATTCGATATTCCCTTGCTGCAGGGCATCGGGAGTTTTTCGCCATGTCGTATACCGATGACGTTTTTCGACTTATTTTTGAAGGGAACTCCAGGTTTGCCGGACAAAAGGCTTCTCTGGATAAGGTAAATGTCCGTTCCTTTAATTATCAATTTTTTCAAGTAGGGGCAGAAAAAAATATACGTGATACCTGGCGCTTGGGCGCTCAGGCCCGAATACTCAGGGCTGGCAGAGGCATTCGCATGCAAAGTGCCGGATCCCTTTTCACCGAAGCCAATGGGGAATACCTGGAATACAATGGATCGCTGAAGTTACAACACACCATCAACGATACTTCAAAAACACTCGAACATCAGGGAACAGGATTCGCACTGGATTTATACAGCAGAATGCGTATAGGCAAAAATATCCTGGAGCTTACCTTAGGCGACCTTGGAGCTCTCTTTTACAACACAGCTAAAACCTACGAAGCCGATGGTACCTATCGCTATGAAGGCATTGTCATCACCGACATCATTTCTCCGGAGGCTACTATCAGTACAGCCCCTACCGCTGATTCCATCATTGCGCGAAGCGGTGTATCCCTCCAGAATAAAAAACTTTCCATGCGCTTGCCCGTTTTTTTACAGGCAGGGTATCGAATCGTTTCAACAGGAAAGTTGAATCATTATGTGTCTTTGCGCTATATGTTAGGTCCTGGCTATTTACCTCAATTGCAATATCGGAATCTGTATCGCTTGGGTAAAGCAGTGCAACTGGCCAATACCATTTCAATAGGCGGATTTGGCAGACTGGATCATGAAATCGGAGCTCTGGTGCAGATTCGTAAAAAATATGTTTTTACGCTGCAAACTCAGGCCCTGGAATATTTAATAGCACCCAGAATAACCTCTGGACATGCGCTGCGCGCAGCCTTGGTGGCTACTTTCTAAATTTTGGTTACGGTATCCTAAGCGTCAGATATGACAGGAAATTTTCGAGATGGAGTGAATTTTTTTTCAAAACTTACCTTCCGGAGAGCTTGGAATTTTCTGTTATTGGTGATTAGTTATCATATTTCCCGATGGCTTCAAAAGCCCATTGTATGGGGCAAGCCTTTTAGTATTTCTATTGAACCCACTACCTCCTGCAATTTACGTTGTCCGGAATGCCCAAGTGGTTTGCGCTCGTTTACACGAGCCACGGGGATGCTTGAAGCCTCTCATTTTCATCAGGTCGTCGACCAGGTAAGCGCACATACCTGGTATTTGTTGATGTATTTTCAGGGTGAGCCTTATTTGCACAAACAATTTCTGGATTTGGTCCGGTATGCCCATCAAAAAGGCTTGTACGTGGCTACGTCTACGAATGCGCATTACCTCGATGATGAAATGGCTCAAAAAACCGTGCGTTCCGGGTTAGACAGAATTATTATTTCCATTGATGGCACTACCCAGGAAACTTATGAATCGTACCGTGTAGGAGGGAAGCTTGAAAAAGTGCTGGAAGGCACCCGGAATCTGGTTAAGTGGAAACGCGATTTAAAATCTTCCACTCCACATATTCTGTTTCAGTTTTTAGTAGTCAAGCCCAACCAACATCAAATCGATGAAGTGTATCGACTGGCAGAAGAATTGGGCGTAGACGAAGTGGGACTCAAAACCGCCCAGATTTATGATTATAAAAATGGCTCGGCACTCATGACCGATCTTGACCAATATTCCAGGTATACAAAAAATAAAGACGGAACGTATTCCATCAAAAGTAAATTGCTTAATCAATGTTGGAAAATGTGGCATTCCGCGGTAATTACCTGGGATGGCAAAGTAGTACCGTGCTGTTTTGATAAAGATGCTCATCACTCCATGGGCAGCACAAAGGAACTAAGCTTCTCTACCATTTGGAAAAGTACAGGATATATGAATTTTCGTCAGCAGCTCCTGAGTTCAAGAACCAACATTGAAATGTGTCGCAATTGCACGGAGGGTACTAAAATCTGGGCTTAAGAATTTTCAGCAAGTCCAGACTCTTTCTCTACATTTTTTTCCTCTTCTTTTTCTGCGAAAAACTTTTTCTGATAAATCAGAATGATGCAAACGCTGACAAAAATAGAAGCATCCGCAAAGTTAAAAATAGGCCAAAGAGGATAATAGTCACCACCTAAAAAAGGCACCCAACTCGGGATATAGCAATTGCAAATGTCGAAATAAAACATGTCTATTACTTTGCCATGAAACCATGGGGTAGGAGCGCCTTCTGCCACGAGATCCAGCGTAACTCCATAAAAGGTGCTATCCACCACATTGCCCATGGCACCGCCCAAAATGGCTGCCACACACCAAAGTAAACCCGGATGCATATTGCGTTTGGCAAGTGCGTACAAATACCAGGCAATTCCTCCCATCGCAAATAAACGGAATACGCTGAGCGCAATTTTACCGTAGGATCCTCCTAATTCAATACCGAAGGCCATACCAGGATTGGTGATGTAGTAGAGCTTAAACCAATCTCCAAATACAGGCTGGTAATTGCCCTCAATTTGGAAATGATAATAGGTGGCTAATTTGATTACCTGGTCAATTAGAATCAAGGCAATGGTAAGAAGGTAATATTTGGTGTATTTCATACAAATGGTGCAAAAGGAACGTGGCACCGGAGCTTTCCTTCTCTAGTGCCTCGTTCGCTGTTAGTTAACTTTTTTCGCTGTTTTTTTCTTCGTGGATTTTTTAACGGTAGTCCTGGCCACTGCTTTTTTAGAAACAGTTTTTGTATTGGATTTCTTTTTTACTGTTGTTGCCTTCTTAGTCCTTACTTTTTTTGCGGCTACTTTTTTGGTAGTACTTTTTTTGGCAACCACTTTTTTAGTGCTTTTCTTTTTTACTGGACTCGCTATTTTTTTCTTGCCTTTTTCTACTTGCGTTTTTTTGCCTGCTTTCTTAATAGGTTTTGCCGCTTGCTTTTTCGCTACGCTTGCTTTTTTTACTGCCGTTTTCTTTTTAGCCTCGGTTTTCTTTTTCGTAACAGAACCCGCCTTGCTAGCGGATTTCGTAGCTTTTTTGACTGTTTTCTTTTGACTGGAGCTCGCTGTTTTGTACTTGCTTTTGGAAGGAGTTTTAGCCTTACTCTTCTTGGTTGCCAACGAGCTTTCTTTTTTCGTAACCGATTTTTTGCCAGGAGCAGGAGCTGTTTTTATTACTTGCACATCCACTGCCAATTGAAAATCTTCCATTTCAATGAGGTCCGCGGTGCGCGAATCGTTTACAAGTTCGAGGGAAAGCGCTTGTACTTCGGCGCAAATATAAGCCTGGTGTTGAATCAAGGCTTGCGATACCGATTCGGAATGACGCACTACTTGCAATTCGATTTTGTCTTGCACCTCCAGCCCCATGTCTTTCCGCAGGTTCTGTATGCGGTTTACGAAATCGCGGGCCACACCTTCCTGCTTCAACTCCTCCGTTAAGGTGATGTCCAGGGCTACCGTGAGGGAACCGGCACTGGCTACCAACCATCCGGGAATATCTTCAAAAGAAATCTCTACATCTTCCGGGCTCAGCGAAACAGGTGTTCCATCCGACAACTTCGTCTGGAAGCGGCCTTCACGCTCGAGAGTAAGAATATCGGCCTGGGTAAATGCCTGGATAATCGCTCCTACTTCTTTAAGTTTAGCACCGTATTCTTTTCCTAATTTTTTGAAATTAGGTTTAACTTTTTTCACTAATATACCCGAAGAATCATCAACAAACTCCAGCACTTTGATGTTTACCTCCGACAAAATAAGATCCTGAACGGCGGCAATTTGTTTGCGGAAATTCTCGTTCAGAACAGGCACCAGCATTTTGGAGAGTGGCTGTCGCACGCGCAGGCTGTTTCCTTTCCGCAGCGAGTGAATCAGGGAAGTCAATTGCTGTGCGTATGCCATGCGCTGCTCCAGATCCGTGTCGATGCAGCGGGTATCGGCAACCGGCATATCTGCCAGGTGTATTGAGGCAGAACGATCCTTTTTGCTTACGCCATTTAAGTCCTGGAAAAGACGTTCGGTATAAAACGGTGCCACCGGCGATGCCAGTTTCGCTACGGTTTCTAAACACGTATATAAGGTTTGATACGCAGCCATTTTATCGCTACTGTATTCCCCTTTCCAAAAACGTTTACGATTCAAGCGCACATACCAATTGCTGAGGTCGTCGCACACAAAACTTTCAATTGCCCGAACGGCCACGGTTGCGTCATAGTCCGCGTAGGCTTTATCCGTCAGTTGTATCAGCGAATGCAGGCGCGACAATATCCAGCGGTCGCTCTCTGTGCGCTTTTCCAACGGTACATCTTTTTCTGCATAGGTAAAGCCATCCAGGTTTGCGTACAAAGCAAAGAAGGAATAGGTATTCTGCAAAGTGCCGAAAAAGCGTCTAAGCACTTCCGTTACGCCATCGAGGTTAAATTTGAGATTATCCCAGGGAGGAGCATTTCCGATCATATACCAACGCGTGGCATCGGGACCATATTGACCAATCGTTTCAAATGGATTAATCACATTGCCCAAACGCTTGGACATTTTCACTCCATTTTTATCCAGTACCAATCCGGTAGACACCACGTTTTTAAACGCCACCGAATCAAACAACAACGTAGATAAGGCATGCAGCGTAAAGAACCATCCTCGGGTTTGGTCTACCCCTTCCGAAATAAAATCAGCAGGGAAAGCGGGCGTATTTCCTCCGTTAAAAGGAAGTGCCTTCGAATCGCCCATGTAGTGCCATTGTGCGTAAGGCATGGCACCCGAGTCAAACCAAACGTCGATCAGGTCGCTCTCCCGGAACATCGGTTTGCCATCCGGCGAAACCAAAATAATGTAATCCACATAAGGACGGTGTAAGTCGTGTATGCCTTTTTTCAAGGCCTCACTCATGTATTCACGCGCCTGTGCTTTCCGCTCGGCCGGCAGATCGAAAGAATCGAGCAGCGCAAGCGACTTTTTAATTTCTTCTTTCAGCTCACTCACCGATCCTATGCATCGTTCTTCCGAAGCGTCTTCGGTGCGCCAGATGGGTAGTGGAGTTCCCCAATAGCGGGAACGAGAAAGATTCCAATCCACCAGGTTTTCGAGCCAATGCCCAAAGCGCCCGGTGCCTGTAGATTCCGGTTTCCAGTTAATGGTTTTGTTAAGTTCCGACATTCTTCCTTTCAGCGCCGTCGTGCGTATGAACCACGAATCAAGCGGATAGTAGAGCACTGGTTTGTCAGTACGCCAGCAATGAGGATAGCTGTGTTCGTATTTTTCTACTTTGAAAGCCTGGTTACCCAGCTTTAGTTTTAATGCGATACGCTCGTCCACACTCATGTACTTATCGAGCTTGGCAATGATGCCTGCAAGTTTTTCTTTTTGGAGCTCAAGGGCCTCCGCTTTTTCAGCGTCGCTGAGATATTCTTCTTTTACAAATTCACCACCCAAACCAAACACTTCGTCCTGTACCTGCGGTAAAAAGCGGCCGCGTTTGTCAACCAATGGTTCACCATCTACCAGTATTGCCGGAATGCCTGCGGCTTTGGCTACCCGGGCATCATCGGCACCAAACGTTGGCGCAATATGCACAATACCGGTGCCGTCTTCCGTACTTACAAAATCCCCCGGAATTACACGAAATGCAGGCGCTTCAGGCTGCACATACGGAAGCAGCTGTTCGTATTTCTTACCAACCAGTTCGGCACCTTTATACTCTGCCACCACGGTCCATGGAATAACTTTATCACCTGCACGATAGCTGTCAAAATCTCCGTCTTTTCCTTTCTCCTGAAAATACTTACCAAGCAAGGCCTTGGCCAGAATCACCTGCACCGGCTGATGGGTATATGGATTAAGCGTTTTTACCAGCGCGTACTCAATCTTTTCTCCTACCGCAAGGGCCGCATTCGAAGGAAGCGTCCAGGGAGTAGTAGTCCAGGCCAGAAAATATACCTTGCCTTCCTGCGGAGAATTAAAATCTACGGCTTTAAATTGCGCTACCACCGTCGTGTCTTTCACATCGCGGTAACAGCCTGGTTGGTTCAATTCATGAGAACTGAGTCCGGTGCCGGCTGCCGGCGAATAAGGCTGTATGGTATACCCTTTGTACAGCAAGCCTTTTTCGTACAGTTGCTTTAAAAGGTACCAGCAAGTTTCTATGTAATCGTTTTCAAACGTAATGTAAGGATGTTCGAGGTCCACCCAATATCCCATCTTTTCAGTTAAGTCATCCCACTGTGATTTATATTTCATCACCGCTTCACGACACTTCTGATTGTACTCTTCCACCGATATTTTTTTACCGATATCATCCTTGGTAATGCCCAGTTCTTTTTCTACCTGAAGCTCTACCGGCAGTCCATGCGTATCCCAGCCACCTTTTCGCTTTACCTGAAAGCCTTTTAAGGTTTTATAACGGCAAAAAATATCCTTCACCGTGCGCGCCATTACGTGGTGTATACCAGGCGTACCATTGGCCGAAGGTGGGCCTTCAAAAAATGTAAACGATGGTTGGCCTTCGCGAGAAGAGATCGACTTTTCGAAAATGGAATTCTTTTTCCAGAAGTCTAAAATCTCGGTGCTTACTTGCGACAATTCAACATTTTTGTGCTCAGGATATTTCTTGCTCACGGTCATCAAAAGATAAATAAAACCATACTGTTGCTCGGGGCTCTTGCAGTCTGGCTTGCCAACTCGCTTTAAAATAATACAATGGCAAGTTAAACAAAGCCTTGCAGCATTTTCCGGCCTGGCGAATTTGCGCCAGGGCAAAAAATACCTCGTCAACAGGGGGCCTAAGTTACGATTCTTTGGCGGAAGAAATAAAAGAAATTTACATTTCCGGTTTCATTCATTACGTGCAGCAAAGCGTTGAAAACGGACTATACAAGCCTTCTCAGGCCCATGATGTTCGTGTAGGTTTCTTCATGGAAGCGCTTCTATAGGAAATTAGTTTTCAAACTCCCTACTCAAAATCAAGACGTTGTTTTGGGCGAGCCCCTTCGTGGCGTGGCGTTATGAGCGCCACTACTACGGGTCGGGCTATTCGCTTTGGCGCCTGCGGCGCCCCGCTGCTATCCCTCACGCAAAAATTCGATCCTTAAACCGCCATTAGACCGTAGTACATTTACGACGAGTCGAAAGCTCTTTATCAGAGCGTGTTTCCTAGCATTTCCTCATCGAAATACGGGTTAGTATTCCTTCCTCGTAAATTCTTGCGGGAACTTGCTCTGGTAAAGAGCTTTCGGCTCTCGTTACAATTTCTACTGTCTTATTGCGCTTAAAAATTCTTTTGGAAGCCCATGATTTTTTGAGCCAGGAGTACCGGCCATGGATGGATCGCAGATCCTTGACGTTTTCTGGGCAGACTGGCTGGCTTAAACAAGGCTGGCTATCCGGGAATCCGTAAAATCTTCACAGGTAAAACGAACTCCCGAAAGTTCGTGTTCCTCGTGCGTAGTCAACAATCCTACCACGTCAATGCCTGCCCGGTTTCCGGCCAGTATTCCGGTGGGGGAGTCTTCGAATATCACACAATCGGCGGGGTCTGCCGATAGCAATGAGGCAGCTTTTAAGTAAATATCGGGGGCTGGCTTGCCCTGGGCTACCATGCGGGCATTTACCACGGCTTTAAAGTAGGGGCGTATGCCGGTTTCATCCAATATAAAATCAATGTTTTCCATGGGCCCGTTGCTGGCCACCGCCGCGTGTATGCCTTTGGACTGTGCCAATTGCAAAAAAGCAATCAATCCTTCGGCAGGCTTCAGGTGAGGCCTGAATAACTCCCGGTACATGGCTTCTTTCTCCTGAGCATAGGCTTCTATTTGGCTGGCGGGTATTGGTCCAAACAGAAACTCCATGATCATTTCATTGGTGCGCCCGGTAATGGAATGATTGTATATATCCGGATTCATGGGCAACGAATATCGTTCGCAAAAAGCAGCAAAGGCTTTGTAATGATACTCGTTGTTATTCACCAGCACTCCGTCCATGTCGAACAGCAGCGCTTTGTATTTTTTAACAGGTGACTGCATGTGGAGGAAATGACTAATAGTGGAATACCTGGCCCTGGTGGTGTATGCTTAGCTGATTGTGTTCGCTGGCTTCGACCCGGCCAATACGTTGCGCCGCAATGCCGAACGATTCTGAAATTTGAATCAGGGAATCGGCAATTTTTTCATCCACATACAATTCCATGCGATGGCCCATGTTAAAAACTTTAAACATCTCTTGCCAGGAGGTCTTGCTTTCTTCCTGAATAAGTTTGAACAAAGGCGGCGTTTCGAATAGATTATCTTTAATGATATGTACCTTGTCGGTGAAGTGCAATACCTTCGTTTGTCCTCCTCCGCTGCAGTGCACAGCACCATATAGCTGGCTGCGGTATTCGTCCAGTATCGCTTTCATCACAGGAGCATAGGTGCGGGTGGGAGCCAATACCAATTTGCCAGCATCAACAGCGACACCATCAACAGGGTCCTGAAGATTCTTTGTTCCGCTGTAAATGAGTTCCGCAGGAACACCAGGGTCGTAACTTTCCGGATATTTGGATGCCAGCCAGTTGGCAAATACATCGTGCCGCGCCGAGGTAAGGCCATTGCTGCCCATGCCTCCGTTATAGTTGCTCTCGTACGTAGAGGTTCCAAAAGAGGCAAGTCCCACAATCACTTGCCCAGGGGCTATGCGATGATTGCTAATTACCTCCGAACGTTTCATTCGGGCCGTAACCGTGCTGTCTACAATGATGGTGCGCACCAGGTCGCCTACGTCGGCGGTTTCGCCGCCGGTACTGTATATCTCTATGCCGTAGCTGCGCAGCATCGATAGCACTTCTTCGGTTCCTTCTATAATTGCACTAATTACCTCACCAGGGATCAAACGCTTATTTCTTCCTATGGTCGAGGATAGTAAAATATTGCTCACCGCGCCAACACATAGCAAATCGTCGGTGTTCATCACAATGGCATCCTGTGCTATTCCTTTCCAAACCGACATATCACCGGTTTCCTTCCAGTACAAGTAGGCCAGGGAAGATTTGGTACCTGCACCATCCGCATGCATCACAATGCAGTGTTCCTCGCTTCCACTCAACAGGTCGGGAACAATTTTGCAAAATGCCTTGGGGAATAAACCCTTATCCAATTTACTGATTGCCTTATGTACATCCTCTTTAGAAGAAGAAACGCCCCGTTGGGTATATCGATCGCTCATACGTAATTATAAAGAGACAAAGGTAAATCCATTTGAGTGGATATAAAAGCCCTCCTAACATTTGCTATGGGTACAAGATTTGGATGCGTGTAAAGCCTTGGAAATTATCTTTTTAATAAAATAAGATGCTGTTAATCAATACTTTTTAAAAATGTTTCAAAAAAAACGCTATTTTTGGGTTACAATTTCAATTTAAAAAGTCTTAATACATAGAATCGGGTTTCCAAACAACCTGATTCCAGGACTCCAAACTATGAAAGCGAAATTGCGCAGCCTGCTGCGCTTTTTTTTTGTCCTTTTTTTATTTTTTATTTTCTGTAAAGCCTCTAAATAATGGATTTTGATGTAATATTTTTTTCAAAAAAATCTATTTATTGTGTAAACTCGCATTATTTACTATTTTTCATATCCCAGAAAATGAGGGGTTTGGATAAAAGACAGGGATTTTGGGGAAATTGATATCGGTAATGGCGAATATTCGCAACTATAAATTGTTGTATTTTAGTCTGGCAGCCTTTTTCTGGCTGTCCCTGACAGTATTTGATCTGACCACCTTTTTTACCGACCTCGTTGGTATTGAAGGAGTCTATGCAGATTTTATTGCCAATAATCTGATATGTCTTTTTCTCATTTTCTTATTTCTCTTTTTTAAAATCGAGGTAAGTACTCACCGGCAGCCGAATCAAACGGAATATCTCTGGAATGTATTTATGACAGGCATTACCACCTTGCTTCTGTCGCTGTTTTTGCAGTTTTTAATTTCCAACCAAACGTTCAAAAATGTAATTCTCGATTCCATATTCCATCACCTGATCCTGGCCCTGGTGGGAATTTTTATTGCTTCTACTTTTTATGTTTGGAAAAAGCTCATACTCTATCACAAAACCAGTCGCGCATTTATTCTGTGGAATGTATTTGAATACGCTGTACTATTTAGTGTCATAGGCAGCTTTCTGGTCATTGATGTAAGCTCCTTGAGATTTTATTTGTATGCGAGTCCGTTTTTGGTGCTGTCGGTATTGGTTTGTTTTAATGTGAAATGGGTGGCCTTACTTTCTTACAAAGAAAAAGTGAGAGCGATTGTATTCACCGGATTAATTCTACTTATTTCCCTGGCCTTTGCCCAACAGCTCAGGCTGCAGTCAGAAGAAACAAGTCCTATACAATTGGGCTTATGGCAAAACATTTTCGTAGTAGGAGTGCTGGCATTTATTTCGTTTTATGCCTTCATTTCACTTTTCGTTATTGTTACTCACTTGCCCACAGCTTCCATTTACGATAAGAAAATTGAAGAGGCGATTGTATTACAAAAACTGAATACCATTATTCAGGAAGGAAATAATGAAGAGAGTATTTATGATTTAATTCTGCAAATGGGCATGGCCGCTGGCTCGGCAGGGGCAGCCTGGCTTGAAATTGTAGATGAAAAGGGGAATTATAAAGCTTTTATACATAAAAATATTGACAAGATTGATGTATTCGAAATCAAAAAAGTATTTCGCAAAAATCACATTTACTCCAGCAAAGATTTGTACCTGATTAAAACCTTTAAGGGTTACAATCATTCAGAGCGCATACTAACCTTGCCGTACAAATCTGCTATTATTCTTCCTTTAGGTACCACCAATGAAAATTACGGTTCACTGGTGGTCATCAAAAATGTGGTAAATGGATTTGACAAAAATACCATTGACCAGATGGTAAACTTTTCCAATCAGGCCAGTATGGCCATCAAAAATTACCTTCTTATTTCTGATGCTTTGCAGAACCAGCGTTATAAAGAAGAATTAAAAATTGCTAAAGAGGTTCAAAACCGTTTATTGCCCAAAGGCATGACGGTAAATCCGAATGTAGTAATCAACGCATTTTCCAAAGCGGCAGATGATGTAGGAGGAGATTACTATGATTTATATGAGTATGCCAATAAAACAGAGCTGGCCCTTGTCATCGGCGATGTTTCGGGGCATGGCACCACGGCAGCTTTTAATATGGCCCAGATAAAGGGGATATTTCAGTCCTTGATACAATTGCGTCAGGGGGCCGATGTGTTCATGACACAAGCCAACCGTGCGGTAGGAGCGTGCCTCGAAAAACGATCTTTTGTTTCATTGTCGCTATACCTGATCGATACAGAAAGACAACAAATTGAATATGCCCGCGCGGGTCATCCGCCTGCTTTGTTTTACTCTGCCAGCCAACAAAAGCTGATCCCATTAGAGGCTAAAGGGCTTGGCCTGGGTATCCTTCGCACCAATGATTATGAAAAGCATGTGGTAAAAGAGACTCTGCGCTATGAAACCGGTGATATGATGATTTTATATACTGATGGTATTATAGAAGCCAGCAACGAAATGGGCGAAGAGTATGGAATAAAGCGATTAACCGCCGTGCTGGGTAAAAATATTCACTTTAACCCGAAACAATTGTCTGATACCGTGCTCGAGGACTTGTTTTCGTTCAATGGAAGACGGGATATTAACGACGATTACACGTTGATTATCGTTAAATTCATATAATTCAAAACTTATTGCAGACAAAAACGTAAGTGTATAAACGGATATGACTATTTCTACCGATAAAGAAGAAACTATCTACGTGATCAGGCTCGAGGGCGAGTTGGACGCGAGTTCCAGCATACAGCTGGATACAACGCTCCAGGGCGCTCTTTCTGCCAAAGAACAACTCATTCTGGTCGATTGCGAGCAGTTGCACTACATCTCTTCCGCAGGCTTGGGGGTGTTTATGTCTTACTTGCAGGATTTTAACCTCGAAGGTACTCGTATGGTATTGTGTCGAATGAGCGATAAAGTAAAAGGTGTTTTTTCTGTTTTAGGTCTCGATAGTCTTATCTCCATTGTTTCAGAGAAAGAAGAGGCCAAAAAACAGCTATTAGCATGAGGTGGATGATTGAAAAGCTTAACATAGGCTGTAGCACCGAGAATCTAAAAGAAATAAGGAGGTTTGTGCACCATACCCTCTCTAAACTTTCTTTGCCCGATCACGATATTGATATGATGGTGTTGGCGGTAGATGAAATCTGCGCCAACCGCATCATTCATTCCAACCAAAACGATAACTCCAGAAAAATTGAAATATTGATTGAAGATTTTTCGGATGGTGTTTCCTTCAACATCAGCGACCAAGGTATTTTTTATGATCCGACCGGAAGGAAGGATCCTAGCCTGGAACAATTGGTGCAGGAAAAGCGCAAAGGAGGAATTGGTTTGATGTTGGTAAAAAAGATCATGGATTCCATAGAAGTTAAATACGAAAACCCAACCACCACTTTTAAGCTATACAAGCGCATCAGTAAACAAGCGTAATTATTTTCTGCTCGTATTTCTCAAAGGCTGGTAGCCATTTTCAAACATTCTTCATAATATTCTACATATTTAGGAATAACACGACTGCTGTCAAATTCTAGTGCTCTGGCAAGCGCATTCATTTTAAAATAGGGTAGGTTCTGCGGTTGTAAAATATAAAAAGCATTTTTCACCATGTCATCTACATCCCCTACTTCAGACAGAAACCCGGTTTTGCCTTGAATATTCAGTTCTGGCAGGCCGCCTGCATTGGTCGATATCAAGGGTACTTCACATGCCATTGCCTCCAGTGCTGCCAATCCAAAACTTTCTTTTTCTGAAGGCATAATAAACAAATCCGCCACTGACAACACTTCCTCTACAGCATCTAATTTCCCCAGGAAACGAATGTCCTGGCACACGCCATAGGAGCGGCAGAGCTGTTCCATGCTGTCGCGTTCCGGTCCATCGCCAACCAGCAACAGTTTGCAGGGTATTTGTTTATTCAGTTTTACAAACATATGGATCACATCGTCCACCCGTTTTACTTTTCGGAAGTTGGAGATATGCACCAATAATTTTTCTCCGTTCGGACAAATGGCAGTTTTAAAATGATCTTTTTTCTGTTTTTTGAAGCGGCTTACATCAATAAAATTTGGGATTACACGAATGTCGCGATGAATGCTGAAATGACGTAAGGTTTCATCCTTCAAATCCTGAGAAACCGAGGTAACGCCATCCGATTGATTGATGGAGAAGGTAACCACCGGTTCATAACTGGGGTCTTTGCCTACCAAGGTAATATCGGTGCCATGCAAGGTGGTAATAAAAGGAATGTGAATGCCTTGCGACTTTAATATTTCCCTAGCCATAAACGCTGAAGAAGCATGCGGTATGGCATAATGCACATGCAAAAGATCGAGCTTTTCATGCTTGACTACATCCACCATTTTACTTGATAAGGCTAATTCGTAGGGCGCAAATTCAAACAATGGATAGGAACGTATGCCAACTTCGTGGTAAAATAACTTGTCGCTCAAAAAATTGAGACGCTGTGGTTGGGAATAGGTAATGAAATGAACCTCGTGACCTAAATCCGCCAGCGATTTACCAAGTTCGGTGGCTACTACACCACTGCCGCCATAGGTCGGATAACATACAATACCAATTTTCATGCGTCTTTATTTCTATAATTGGGTGAACAAAAAATCACCAAAAAAGTTCAGCCAACCTTTCCACATAGGAATGATTGTGCTATTGAGAAAGATCTTGAATCCTAGATCCAAGCCAGTAATCGATGCGTAGAAAACTATGGCATGGGTAAGAATTTTTTGGTTCGATTTCTTCTGAGTCCCTTGTTTTTAGTGGATGTTTTTCCATATAAAAATTTCTATGAAGAAAAGCCGTTTAACTCCTCATTTACCTCTTTATATCTGAGTTGTTAAAAATTTATACCGCTGTCCATATAGCAGACACTGTCCACGGTGGAAGTTAGCTTGAAAATCATCAGTCAGCAACTTTTTAGATTCCGGGTTGAAACTATTTTCATTTATCGAGTCTTCCTGTAGAAGCTATAATCATCTTCTATGGAAATTGTAAATCCCATGTACGATGCCTCTTTCAAATATTTGGTGGAGGATCCAGAATGCGCCAGGACCTTTTTAGGAGAACTCTTACGAATGAATATTTTGCATTGTGAGCTCTTGCATAATGAAATCGTTACCGAGGGTCTTTCGGATTCTTTTTCGGGAATTTTGAAAATGGATTTTAAAGCCTTGGTGCAAACTGCCCAGGGGAATCAATGTTTGGTTATCATTGAAGTACAAAAG
>JALONM010000133.1 GCA_025454925.1 Cytophagaceae bacterium | reverse complement strand
CTTTTCTATGCCCATGATTTTCTAAGTCGGGATTACCGGCCATGGATCTGCGATCCATGAGCTTTCTCCATAGTGCGCTTCGCTTCTATTGAGAAAAGCCGGTTTAAGAAACTTCCCATCGCAGGGTTCCTCCTGCCCTGGAAGTCGGCTGCCTGCTTTAGGCAGTCCAACAATGTAATCCCAAATGATTTGTCTGCTGTACGATCAAAAGGTTGGTTTGTACAAGAAGCGATCGGGACTTTGTATAACGTAATCTGAATTTTCGCCCATATCCTGTATCCTGGCAAAAAATTTACTTTTTTCAAACGTACTACCACTCTTTTCAAATGTAATCCTGACAACGTAAACATGTTTTGATTGTACGCTATCCACGGGTATGTGGAATGTTGCATCGTAACGCCGGCGTTCGTACATATTATAATACATTACACTAAACTTAATGGAGTGCGAACCTGGCAGTACTCGTATCCAAGGGGAATTGTCAATTTTTTTTCCATCGACTTCTGTAATATTGACATTCAGACTGAGTAGTGTCTTATCATCGTAAACGGATATAATGGCTGTTTCGGAGGAGGAAACCTCTCCGGTATAACAAGCTACCGGTGCCTGAAAATTAACACAAGCGGTAAAGAATACTGCTGAAAAAACGAGGATGCTACTAAATACGTTCATAGTTCAAATGTTATAAATGTGGTGTAGTGCTACTGTTAAACTTCTACAAAGATTTCAGACTAGAAAGAAATCTATTACTAAATTCAAGGCCTCCCAAAACCATGAAGCTCTGAGTCAATTTTCTTCGAAGCCCATGATTATCTATTTCAGGATTTGAGGCCACGGATCTGCAAGTCTTGAATATGCTGGTACTCGTGAATTCTATTGAGATGTCGGTTAAAAATGTTTGGCGTAACCAAAAGAGAATTGCACGCCATTTCCATTTGGCGTTGCAATAGACGGTGCTGGATGAAGGTTATTCGTCGCAGACTTAAAGTGGAAATCTGTCTGATAATATCGAACACCAAAAATTACAGAAACCATTTTGGATCCGATGATTTGAATGGAGGTTCCCGTATGATATCCCACGCATTCTTGATAGGTGATTACGGTATTCAATTTATCGAGGGTAGAATTTACATTGATTTTAAAATGGGGTCTGGAATAGTAATCAATGCCTCCTCCCAGCAACCAGCGAAATCCAGGATGCCTGAATGGAAGAATAATAGAGGGAGAAATTGACCAGTGTGACATTCGTACCTTAAAGTCTGCATCGTAAAGGGATGGCGTTTCATTATTGGCTTGTATTTGCCAGGCCAAGGCAAGGTCTATATGCCTGAATAAAACTCTGCCATATTCCAACCGGAATCCGTAACCGCCACCGAATGAAGTCCTGACTGTATCTATTTCATTGGTGGCCGTATCCATGGATGTACCCAGGGCTACATTTTCACTGCCAAGGGCTGCTGTAAAATACATTCCGATTCTGTTTTTGGGCATTAATGCTGCGATTTTATCAATGGAAATTCGAGAACGTATGGAATCCGTAAAAATCGAATAGGAAGGATTTTTCTTTTGGGTATGTTCCACTACAGTATATTTTCCACCCGTCAAAATTTTGCGGTATTTACGAGGATTGAGCAAGCGGGCGGCTTCGCTGCTGTCGGATAACACCAATTTAGAAACAAACTTTGAACCTTGTCTTTCTACTTTTACCCGAACATAATGTACTTTGTTGGCATCCACCCAAAGTTCTTCTACTAAATCTTCTCGCATATTGATATTAAAGGCATGTACGCCTTCTTTGCAATGGTACACGAAATACGATCGTTTTTTTATGGCGGTGATAAAAATACGATTCTCAAAAATTTCGTAATTCGTAGCGCTGCTATCGTCGGAGCGATAAAAAACAACACGTCCTCTTCCATTCATGGCTGATGCGAGCGACGAAATGGATAGCATTAAAAAGGAGAAATGGATAATAAGGGAAACTTTCATAGTGTTACATTTTTTTTGATTTCGATCTCATTGCGGGGGGCATCGTATCGATGATCAATAAAATCAGAGGTTTATTAGCTCTACGTTTATTCAAATAACACGTTGAAGGTAATTCAAAAAGAAGCTTTTCTTACTAATTCTTAGTATTCGGTAGAAATTTAAATGTGAACGGCAAAAACTTACTAGGTTGGTGAAATTTTGCTTTGCGTGAGGGATAGAGTGGAAAGCCATGGCGCCTTTGGCGCCATGGCTTGCAGCGATAGCCCGACCCAAGTGGCGTGGCGCCTAAGGCGCCACCACGCAGGGACACGCCCAACATAAAATCATGAGTTTGAATACACCATATTGGCAACATAATAGTTGGAGATTTAGATGCATATTCAAACGTCATCAATTCATGGATTTAGGTTAAACCCTAATTTTTCAATAGAAATTCTTCCATTGAAAAACGACTAATAAAATCAAGGGCTTCAGAAGGAATCGAATAAAAGATTTTTTTTCAAAGCACATTATTTTCTAAGTCGGGATTACCGGCCATGGATCTAGGATCCATGAGCTTTCTCCATAGTGCGCTTCGCTTCTATGGGGAAAAGCCGGCTAAACATAAGGGGCTTCGGAAAATATGTTCCGAAGCCCCTTATGTTT
>JALONM010000106.1 GCA_025454925.1 Cytophagaceae bacterium | reverse complement strand
CAACAAAGGCTTGCAGCGATAGCCCGGCCCAAGTGGAGTGGCGCTGTAGGCGCCACCACGCGGGACACGCCCAAAATAAAGTCAACGTACTGATTGCAGATTTAGCTATCTAGCTAGATGGTATTAATTCTTAGATTTAGGGTTGAACGAATGATCGTTACATTATTCATAACGATTATATTCTTCCTCTACTTTGTCTTTTTGCGCAGGCTTGTTGTTGCTGGCTTTGTTGAGTATGTCGCTTTTGGAGCCTCCAGTAGGATTTATCTCTTCCTGCACAAATAACTCTTTCGCTGCGCGTTTGCGTTGTATTCCTTCGTGGTCATGCTTCATAAAGAACTTCAGGAAAATGCGGTTGATTTTTTTCTGGGATTTAATTCCCTCTTTATTTACACACGTTAATTCAGAAATTTCTGCGAGCACTTGATCGGTAGAATCAAGCTGACTTATTTGGGATAAAACGAAAAAGGGAGTGGTGATTTTTTTCTCAGCTTTTTTTCTACCACTGGCATCCGATATCGTGATTAGAGTGTTCAGTGAAGTGCATCCGCAATGATCTCCGATGCGCATATTTTTATACGCATTAGAAAGTCCGATACCGGCTTTAAGATCCATTTTTTTGCCGGCTACAAATACGCCAATATCCTGCTCGGAGCATGCCTGAGCACCGGCTTCTGTTGTGGAACGAGTCTCTTTCGAAACTTGCGTGCGTGGAAGCTCTTTCTTATTCTGGCTTGAGCTTGTTGACGGTGCGGATTGCTCCGTAACATCAGGCGTGTAAACTTCCTCCATGGCAGCAAGGGAATTGGTTTCAGTAGCTACTGTCGTTGTAGTGTCCATGATATTGGATGCAGACACACTTACCGAATCCGCGGTTAATGCGGTCTCATCAGGCATTACATTGTTTTGCAATTGCATGGTGCCGACCACAAGAGCGGCGGTACTTACCGTGGCCAAGGAATAGGTTCCTATCTTTAATAAGGTCGCCTTAGAACTTGCTTTTAATGCCGTTTTGATCGCTGTGGCAGAAACTGCGGCTGCTCCCACGGCCAGCATATGGAATGAAAGGCGCTGCAGCGTGGCCGTAGTCTTGGTTTCAGTTTTCAGGAAAAAGAAAGGAATCAAAATGAGCAACAGGCCCAGGAGTGCAAGCAGGTAATAATTGAAATCGTTTTTGCTAGGCTTTGACATAAAGATTATTGTCCTAAAGTGATGGTTAAAACTAGAAATAAAGCTCCGAATCCGAGCAGCATAGGGATATAGAGACCTTTCAGTGGATTGGTTTTTCCATTTTCATCTACCGATTGCCTCTTTAGTAAAATAACCAGGACGATCAATAAAAATAAATTCAGAATGATGATGTGCAACAGTTGTGTTAGCTTCTCCTGGCCTGGAATTACAAAGATTTGTGATAATTTGCTTACGGCAAACGATAATGCAATAAATACCAGTTCAGGTCCAAAATCAAATGCTTCGCCCCTCAAAATTTCTTTGAATTTTTCTGATTTATTTGAAATGCCTTTTAGGAAGATGCTTAGAAAGGTTACTATAAATGTAAAGAGATACTCGTTGGTGAGTATCTTGTCTAATTCCTTAATCATAATCGGAAGGTTTATCTTTCAATTTATGGTATATTTGGGAACAATCAAAGTTTTTGTGGAGCATCCTTTCAATGTTCAGAGTTTTTGAAAAATCAAATAGTGTTGTATGAAAGAGTCTGTTTTAAACCTTTTTAGAAAAGTCGCCTTTGTTGAGGGTATTTCCTATCTTCTTATTTTTCTTGCCGGATATCCCGGCCGCCTGTTAGGGTACCCTCAAGTGATGCGTGTGATAGGAATGGGGCATGGAATTTTGTTTATTGCATTTTGTGTGTTGCTGGCATTGGTGTGGAAGACAAACAATTGGTCCTTTACTAAAGTGGTGTTTGCATTTTTACTTTCATTGGTACCTTTCGGTACCTTTTATATGGAACATCGTATGCGCAAGAATACATGGTAATTAATAAGCTTGAATGGCTATGCTTTATTGGATACTTAAATATGTAATGCGAATAACCCTGAATATTTTTTTTAAGAATATTTCAGTCAAGGGACAATCGCATTTACAGTTAAAAGGACCGCTCATTGTAGTGGCGAATCATCCGGGCACTTTTTTAGATCCTATCGTCATTGCTTCCTTGCTCAATAGGAAAGTTTATTTTCTCGCCAAGGGGGAATTGTTTAAAGGTCCGGTACTCAGTTGGCTTCTACGGCAATTAAATATGATTCCGGTGTACCGGAAACAAGATGATCCTTCTCTGATGAACAGGAACGATGATACTTTTAAAAAGTGTTACGAACATTTAGAATCAGGAGGCGCGATATTGATATTTCCGGAAGGAACGAGTATTACAGAACGGAAACTACGTCCCATTAAAACCGGTGCCGCGCGCATCGCTCTAGGGGCTGAGGCTAGAAACGAGTTTATGTTAGGGACCAAAATACTTTGCATAGGACTTAATTATCAAAATCCGCATCAATTTAACAGAGACGTACTGGTTAATGTTGAGCCCGCCATTGAGGTGGGTACTTACAAAGATTTTTATGTACTCGATTCGTTTAAGGCCGCTCAAAAACTTACAGATCAAATTAAAGAATCATTGGAGTCTCAAATTGTTGCAGTCAGCAATCAACAGGCAGATCAATTGGTAATGCAGATAGAACAATTGTATAAGAATAAACGTTTGTTGGAACTTGGATATTCACCGAAAGATAAAGAGGCTTCTTTTGAGCTAACCAAAAAAATTGTGGAGGTAGTTCATTTCTTTCAGGAAAAGGAACCTGAGCGTTTTGAATTTATGTCTCAGAAAATTTCTGACTATTTCAGAAGGCTTGATATGATAGGTGTACCCGATGATTTACTTCGCACGGATAAAAAGAAAAAATCATTTGCGGTCAGAGCCATGCGCGCGTTGGGTTGGATGGTATTGGGTTTTCCTTTGTATGTATATGGATTAGTTCATCATTGGATTCCATTTGAATTGCCAGCCTGGATTTCCAGAAAGATTAGTCCTTCCAAAGAGTATCAAGGTCCTATTGGGATGATAGGAGGGATGATTACTTTTACTGGTTTTTATTTTTTATATGGAAAGCTTGCCTGGATGTGGACGCAGCATGCCGGTGTAGTTAGTATTTATTTACTGAGTTTACCGTTGGCTGGATTTTTTACGTATTGGTATTACCATACCTTGGTTTCTCTGCGGGCCAAGTGGATGTTGACGACGTTATTCCTGCGCAAACAGCGATTGGTGACAACGTTGATTGCGCAACGCAATGAGTTGTTAGGGGAGTTGATACAGATTCGCGAGGAATTTTATGCGCGTATGCAAGAGACTTCCGATGTAAAGCGTTAATCTTCTTCTTAACGCCAATGCTTGCTCTAGAACTGGAGTGTCAGGGTACACACACGTAAATACCAGTGTATTAATTTCTACTTGGAAACGAGCTTCTTTTTTTGAATAAGAAGATCAATGCTTTTGTTGATTCGCTCCATTCGAATATCCGCGGTTTTAGCTGAATAGATCCAACGTACAAATGTTAACTGTTCTTCTTTGGAGAGGGCGGAAAAGTAGGCATGTGCTTTGGGTTCTACCTCCAGGCATAACCAGAGTTCTTCGGGGATTTCACTAGGGTCTTCTTCCAAGTATAAGATGATATGAACCCAATCGCCGGCCTCTTTCTTGATTTTTTTTCGTATCGCTGATTTAACGGGTAAAAATAATTTACCATCGCCCATTGGCATTAGATGATATTGTTCAAATTCATACCCGTCGATACTGCCTCCCACACGAACCCATCCGAAAGGATTGTTTTTATTTTGAGAGATTTCAGGAATGGCAGCATAGGTCCAGCCTCCCTTTCCGGGAATTTTTTCGAGTAAGTATTCTTTATTTACTAAGGCTTTTTTCATAGCTGCAAATTGACTAATAGAAGCATGGTGCAACGTAAATACATTTGTTTTTGTGTATCAATAAAAGTAAAATTCTGGATATTGGTAGATATTTTTAGCCAATTGGCCGACCCTGTTTGGTTTAATCGCTTTAAAACCAAATATTAGCTGAAATAGCGTATTCCCCATTTCTTTAGGAAACAAAGATGGGCGTACGAAAAAGGAGAAAATAATATGAATCGAAGCATCCCTATATTTCTTCAGGTTGGATTTTGGCTAAGTTATGCTGTCTTGGTATTTATCATTTTAGGGGTATATTATCGAACTAGTAATGATGAACAGGTAGGAGCGCTCGTCTTTAATGCATTTTCTACTATTTTCTTGTTCGCCTTGTTGCCTTCCGCGCTAGCTTTTTACTCATGCTATCTGTTTGTGTTTCCCGTTTATTTAAAACGTAAAAAATATGGGTGGGCATTAATGTCGGGGTTGCTGGTATCCATGCTTGCCGCCACCATTTGTTATGCTATGCTTCGTTACTCTATACAAACGGGTTGGATAATAGATTTGGATAAACGTGGCACTTCCACGGTAACGGAGGTGATAATTTTTATGACCTTGATTGCTATGCTGGCGGGTATTGTGGCGTTGGTAATTCGAGGGTTTATTGCATGGATGGAAGAAGTTCGTTGGAAAGAATTATTGCAACAGAAGAATCATGAAATGGAATTGGCGCTTGTGAAAGCGCAATTAGACCCTCATTTCTTATTCAATACCTTGAATAATATCGATATGTTAATCGTAAAAAATCCAACACTTGCCTCCCTTTATCTGTCAAAGCTTTCCGATATTCTCCGGTTTATGTTGTACGAAACCAAAAACGAAATGGTAAGTTTGGAGAAGGAATTATCATACATAGAAAAATATTTGGAGCTCCAGAAAATTAGGACCTTGAATGATTCTTATGTAAAATGGAGCGTTTTAGGAAATAGCGATGGGCGAAAGATAGTGCCGTTGTTATTTATTCCATTTATAGAAAATGCCTTTAAACACAGTGTTAACAAAAAGATAGAAAATGCTATTTTAATTTCTGTTCAAATCTTAGAAGGGTCTATTATTTTTAGTTGTGAAAATTATTTTGATCCGTACCGAAGTCAATCCAAGGAAAATGGAATTGGCGATGATCTCATAAAAAAACGGTTGGAGTTGTTGTACCCAGGTCAATACCAATTACGTAAAAACGTAAAAGGACATACCTATCAAGTCGTACTGAGTATATATGAATAGTTTTACTTGCGTTATCGTTGAGGATGAACCATTGGCTCAGGAGCGGCTGGCGGATTATATTTCCAAACTTCCAACCTTGAAATTACTTGCCAGTTTTGATAATGCCTTGGAAGCGATGTCTTTTTTGAAGACGAATTCCGTGGATGTACTTTTTTTGGATATTCAAATGGATGAGTTGTCAGGAATTCAACTGCTTGAAAATACTTCCTTGTCTTGTCAGGTAATTATTACTACGGCTTATCAGGAATATGCGCTTAAGGGATATGAATTGCGAGTGAAAGATTATTTGTTGAAGCCATTTACATTCGAACGTTTTGTGAGAGCGGTACATGCATTACAGGATAGTAAAGCGAATCACACGATAATAACTATTCCTGAATTTATTTTTGTTAAAACAGAAAATAGGTTAGAGAAGATTGTGGTAAGCGAAATTCTGTATGTAGAAGGTATGCGTGATTATTTGCGAATCCATACTGCCACCAAAAAAATAATGACGCTTCAAAGTTTTTTAGAATTTGAACAACTGCTCCCTTCTTCAGTACTTTGCAGGGTTCATAAATCCTATATGGTTGCCATAAAACATATAGATTCAGTTGAACGCAGCAGGATTAAAATTGGCGAAGTCTTAATTCCTGTTTCTGATTCGTACCGAGATTATTTTTTTAGTCTACTCCATAGATAATTGAGTCTGCTATTTTTTTAGTTTTAAGCAGGAGGTATAGTTATAATTCTGTATTCTCAATCTTTCTCCTTGTAGTGCCAATTTCTATGTGCATGAAATCTTTTATTCGCGTTTGATGTTTTTTTTTCTGCGCTGGCAGAATCAATAACGAGTTTTGCAGACAACTTTTGCTGCTTGGTATACTTCAATTGAAGATCTGTTTGGGAATGAAGAATTTTGATTCATTCGAATTAAAATAGATTCACATGAAAAAGTTGTATGCTATATGTTTTCTGTTGGCTATGAATGTAGTTAACGCTCAATTGCTGACTCAATCGGTGCGGGGTACGGTGAATGATGCCGACAGTAAGTTGCCTCTGTCGGGCGTTCAAATCAACGTGTTGCCGGATAATGTAACTGTCTATTCCGATAGTACGGGTAAGTTTAATTTTGATAAGGTTTTGATAGGTCGAATTAGTCTTCAGTTAATTCTTGAAGGCTACGAGACAATTTCGTATTCCGATATTGAAGTAAACTCAGGGAAAGAACAGGTGTTGGTTTTGTTTATGCGCGAGCGGGTGCTGGAACTTAGAGAGTTTGTGGTAAAAAAATCTAAGCGAAAAGGGTCTCCTGAAAATGATATGTCACTGATAAGCACGAGGGCTATTTCACTTGAAGAAAGCAAGCGCTTTGCTGGAGGTTTCAATGATCCGGCAAAGGTACTTTCCAATTTCGCAGGAGTAGGTACCTCGGCAAGTGGACAAAATGAAATTATTGTACGGGGTAATTCTCCCAAGTATGTTCAATGGAGATTAGAAGGAGTGGAAATATCCAATCCTTCCCATTTTGCCGATCAAAATTCCATTAAAGGGGGGATCAGTGCTTTGAATAATAATTTACTTGCAACTTCTGATTTTTCTACCGGGGCTTTTTCTGCTGAATATGGAAATGTATTGTCTGGAGTTTATGATGTTAAACTCAGGACTGGGAATAACAAGCGTTGGGAGAGTTCTGTGGGTATTGGCATTTTAGGAACTGAGCTAACGCTGGAAGGGCCTTTTCGTAAGGGTTCTGAGGGGTCATTTTTAGTTAATTATCGTTACTCAACAATTTCTTTGGTAAGTAAGCTTGGACTTCTGAATGCGGATGGTGTTTTAAGTTATCAGGATGCCGCTTTTAAAGTAGAGTTGCCAACCAAGCGCATTGGTAAATTTTCATTTTTCGGTTTGGGAGGATTAAGTGGATTTAATGTTCAGGATGTTCAACCAGAAGTAAGTACTACCCCTACGAATACTACTAACTCAGAAGGGATACGTGATGATTATAAAAAGCAAACGTATTTATCTACGATCGGAATGAATCATACCTATATGTTCTCCAGATCCAGGTATCTTACTACTACGGTTGCGTATTCTAATAATGGTATCACGGAGGATATAAATCAGGTGAAGACTACCCGGATACATTCTTCCCAAGGAGATTTTTTATACGATTCGGTTGGGGCTCCTGAAAAGAAGTATGAAAGCAGGCTTATGAATTCTTCGTATTTGCTTTCGTTTTTATATTCAAAAAAATGGAATGCCAGGCATACGGTGCAGAAAGGTTTTCGATATTATGTAATGGGATATAAGAATACCTTGGATGCCGCCAGGCCTGGCGAATCGGGACTTTTTGAGACCCTGAATATCAATCGGTTTATTGGATTGTCTCGAAGTTTTGTTTCATGGAAATGGAGGATGAATGCCAGACTTACGATGGTATCGGGTTTACATAGTATGGGCTTGTCCTTCAACAATACTTATACGTTGGAGCCTCGGATAGCCTTTAGGTGGAAATGGAATGCTGGAAATTTCATTTCACTAGGTTACGGAAAACACAGCGCTATGGAGAAGATTCATAATTACTTTGCCCGTGTACCTCATGCGGATGGTTCGACTTCAGAACCCAATCGTTCTCTTAGATTTCTAAAAGCGCATCATGTAGTGCTTGGGTATGACAAGCAATTATCAGAGCATGTTCGATGGAAGACAGAAGTATATTATCAATATTTGTATGACTTGCCTGTAGAAAACAACGATAGCAGTTATTATTCCACCTTGAATGAAGGGACAGAAACCAGGTATGTGGCGTTGGTCAATAAAGGCACTGGGAGAAATTACGGAGTAGAAATGACCCTCGAACGTTTTTTTGCTAATTCTTATTATTTTCTGGTTAGTGCATCACTTTTTAACTCTTCGTATCAATCCCTGGAAAAGAAAGAGCGAAATACTGTGTATAATAGTAATTACATTAGTAATGTGTTGGTAGGTAAAGAATGGTCAAATCTTGGGAAGAAAAATAATCAAGTACTTTCGTTGAATGCCAAGCTTTTTTTAAGTGGTGGACAGCGGTACATTCCTTTGCTGCGGGATGCTTCCGGCCAAGTAAGCGTTAACCCGGGGCAGAATCAATTTTGGGATTATACCAATGCGTATAATAATACCTTGGATCAGATTTATCAGGTGTCGTTTTTTGCTACCTATAAATGGAATAAAAAACGTACCACTCACGAATTGTACATCAATATCGATAATTTGACGAATAATACGGCAAGACTTACAGAGTATTATAGTCCTGGGGCGCCAGAAAAGGTGGGTTATACACGCCAGTTTGGATTCTTTCCCAATCTTTTATACCGGGTATATTTGCGATAATGAAAGTTTAGAGCGTTGCTTGCTTTAGCGGCGACGCTCTTCAATTTGCTGCTCTAGTTCCAAGTACCAGAGATGTCCGTATTTGCGGATGAGTGGTTCCTTGAGAAATTTATATAGTTCCACACCGAGTTCTTTTCCATGGTTGCAAGCTGGATTGCAAATGTGCCAGCGGTCATAATTTACAGCTTCGTAATTATCATACCGTGTAATACGTATAGGATATAAATGGCAGGATATGGGTTTTTGCCATTTTATTTTTCCGTCCCGGTAAGCTTGTTCAATGCCGCACTTAAGAATTCCCTTTTTGTCGTATATGGCGTATGCGCATTCCAACCCGTCGACAGTAGGCGTTGAAAAGTCGCCTTCCTCATCGGTAATGTATAAGCCTTGCTTCTCTATTTCTTTTTTGCCACGCTCAGAGAGGTAGGGTTCCACTTTGTCATAAACCTCTTCGAGTGTGGTTAATTCCTCAGAAGTCAAGGGAGCGCCCAAATCTCCTTCTACACAACAAGCGCCTTTGCATTTTAGCAGGTCGCAAACGAAGAACCGTTCGGCTACATCGTCACTAATTACAGCATGCCCAATAGAAAACATACCTCAAAGGTAAGCTAAATATTGCTAAAGCGGAAGAATACAAGCCTATGAAAGCAAAGGATCCAGCAACAGATAAGGGATATTTTAAAATTTTTCAACAATGAAAGGAGGTAAACTCAACATTGATCAATTCTCAGTAAATTTGGGAGTATGAGTTCCTATATTGATCAATTAAGCGAAGTGCAGAAAGGCGCTGTTCTCCAGTCGGAAGGTCCGGTGATGATTATTGCGGGTGCAGGTTCTGGTAAAACCAGAGTACTTACCTTCAGAATTGCCCATTTAATCGAAAAGGGGGTAGATCCATTCAATATCCTTGCCCTGACATTTACCAACAAAGCTGCCAAGGAAATGCGCCATCGTATTGAAAAGGTGGTGGGAACCGATGCCCGGAATTTGTGGATGGGAACTTTTCACTCAGTGTTTGCTCGGATATTGCGCTCAGAAGCACCCCGACTGGGTTATACCAGCAACTTTACCATTTATGATAGCGAGGATAGCAAATCATTGATTAAAACGATTTTAAAAGAATTACAGCTCGACGATAAATTGTACAAACCTTCAGCCGTTTTAGGGCGCATTTCTTCGGCAAAAAACCGTTTGGTAAGCTGGCGTGAATACCAGAATAATGTGCATTTGCAAGCGGAAGACGCAGAAGCCTTGCGCCCTGAAATAGGCCGTATTTACAGGCTTTACAGCGAGCGCTGCTACAAAGCCGGTGCCATGGATTTCGATGATCTATTGTTCAATACCAGTATTTTGCTCCGCGATCATCTGGAGGTTTTAAACAAATATCAGAATCTGTTTAAATACGTCATGGTGGATGAGTTTCAGGATACTAACCTTACTCAGTATTATATCACCCGCAAGCTTGCTGCACAG